>NZ_JAKJIB010000189.1 GCF_021864505.1 Falsiroseomonas oryziterrae | reverse complement strand
GAAGGCCGCGGGGGCTTCCTCGGGCGCCGCGATGTGCGCGAGGGGCGCGCCGGCCAGCAGCGCTGGATCGGCGATCACGAAGAAGGCCGGCCCGGCGGCGCGGACCGCGCGCCAGGCGGCGAGGGTGATCTCCGGGCCGACGCCGGCGGGCTCGCCCATCGTCAGGGCGAGGGGGGGGATGCGATGCACGCGATGCCTCTGCCCCCACCCAACCCTCCCCCGCAAGCGGGGGAGGGCTAGCTGGCCATGCGCGACAGACGATCCAGCAGCGCGTCGACCTCGGCGCCGGTCTGGTAGAGGCCGAAGCCGAAGCGCAGCCGCGTGGCGCGGCGGTCCGTCACGATCCCCGCCGCGGAGAGCCGCGCCTGCCAGGCTTCCGCATCCGGCAGGTCGAAGGTGAGGAAGTTGCCGCGGCGCGGCTCGTCGAGCGGCACGACGAGGCGCGCGGGGTCGAGACCCGTACCATCCAGCCCCGCAACCAGGCGCCGCTGCAGTGCATGGGCGTGGTCGCGCACCATCGCGGTGGTCAGCCCCTGCGCCTCGAACCAGCCGAGCGCGGCGGCCAGCCGATATAGGCCCGACGGGTCGAAGGTGGCGCCCATGAAGCGCCAGCCGTCGGTCGCATAGCCGACCTCGCCTTGCGGCCCCGCCAGCGCGCCGAAGGCGGCGTACCAGCCGGTCGCGCGCGGACGCGGCAGCCAGCCCGGCGGGCAATGCAGGAAGCAGCAGCCCTCGCCGGCCATCGCGTATTTGTAGCCGCCCGAGGTGTAGAAGGCGCGCGACGCAAGCGCCGAGAGATCCACCGGCCGCGCCATGAAGCCGTGATAGCCGTCGATCACGAGCACCGCCTCGCCCGCCGCCTCGGCCAGCGCGCCGAGCCCCGCCGCGCCGTCGCCCGGCGCGAAGCCGGAGGAGAAGAAGACCTCCGACACCCAGACGAGATCGAAGCCGGCGCGCGCGGCGGTCGCGAAGCGGTCGAGGAAGGTCGCGTGCGGCTCGGTGGCGATCCGCGTGACCTCGATCAGCCCCTCCTCCCCGAGCCGGGCGAGCTGGCGGGTCAGGGAATGGAACTCGGCGTCGGTGGTCAGGATGCGCGGCGGCCGGCCCAAGGGCAGCGAGGAGAGGATCCGCACAACGAATTCATGCGTGTTCGGCGCGAAGACCAGCGTCGTCGGGTCGGGCAGGCCGAGTTGGCGCGCCACCTTGGCCTGCACGTCGCGCAGCACGGGGCCCAGGATCTCATCCCACTTCCCGTCCTGCAGGCGCGCGGCGGTGTCCCAGGCGGCGAGCTGCGCGTCGCGCGTCGCGTCGGGCCAGGGATGGTGGCTGTGGGCGGCGAAGTGCAGCCGGTGCGGGTCGGCCTGCAGGAAGCGGGCGAAATGGGCGCGGAGGTCGAGCATCGCGCGGGATATGTGAGATGCGCCGCGGGACGCCTAGATACGGATGAGAGACCATTCGAGAACACCGGACGGGTCGGCTCCGCGCGGCTTTTCCGCCCCGGCGTCGTTGCCGGCCTTGCCGATGCAACCAGCATCGGCGGCGGCCGGCGCCGGGCCGGGACGAAAAATCCCCTGCGGATGCTCAGCCGCCGGCATTCTCGAACGGTCTCTGACAGGAGGACCGCATGGCCGGAGCCGAAACGCCGACGCCGAATGCCGTGCCGGGTGGGGCGGAGGAGGTCGTGACCGACTTCGCCCGGCGGATGAGCTACGGCGACTATCTGGGGCTCGATGCGCTGCTCGCCGCGCAGAAGCCGCTCTCGGGCCAGCACGACGAGCTGCTCTTCATCGTCATCCACCAGGTGCAGGAGCTGTGGATGAAGCTGCTCGCGCATGAGATGGCGCTGGCGATGCAGCACATCCGCGCCGACGAGCTGCGCCCGGCCTTCAAGGCGACGGCGCGCATCAGCCGCATCCAGAAGCAGATGGTCGAGGCGTGGGAGGTGCTGACCACCATGACCCCGCACGACTACCTCGCCTTCCGCGACAAGCTCGGCAGCTCGTCGGGCTTCCAGTCCTGGCAGTACCGGCTGATCGAGATCCGCATGGGCGCGCGGGAGCCGCTCTACCTCAAGCCGCACCGCCACCGGGCGGACATCCATGCGGCTCTGGAGGAGGCGTTCCGGGCGCCCGGCATCTATGACGAGGCGCTGCGCCTGCTGGCGGCGCGCGGCCTGCCGGTGCCGGCTTCCGTGCTGGAGCGCGACTTCAGCCAGCCCTATGCGCCCGATCCGGGCGTCGAGGCGGCCTGGGCGGAGGTCTACCGCGACGCCGAGCGCTGGTTCGACCTCTACGAGCTGGCGGAGGAGCTGGTGGACCTCGAGGACGCCTTCCAGACCTGGCGCTTCCGGCATCTCTCCACGGTGGAGCGGATCATCGGCGGGCGGGTCGGAACGGGGGGCAGCGCCGGCGTCGCCTATCTGCGCGGCGTGCTGGAGAAGCGTTTCTTCCCCGAGCTCTGGAGCGTGCGCGGGAAGCTGTAGCGGCCCGTTAACCAGCGCGCGACATGCGTCGCCCGGCCACACGCGGGCCGGGCATTGGATGGATTATCCGACAGGCTGACGTTCCGCCGTTTCCTCCCGGCCCCGCGAGCGCCATACAGGCGGAACGTCCTCGGGAGGCACGGTTGGCCGAGTTCTGGGCTGAGTGGGGCATGCTCGCCTATCTGGCGGCCGCACTCTGGGCGTTCTTCGAGGGCGAGACCTTCGTGCTGGTGGCCTCCGCCGCGGGGGCGGCGACCGGTCTCGTGGATCCCTGGATCCTGATGGTCTCGGTCTGGATCGGGTCGTTCCTCGGCGACCAGACCTGGTTCACGCTCGGGCGGAAATTCGGGCCCGCGGCGGTGCGGCGGATCCCGGGCGCCGAGGCGCGGGTGGCACGCTGCGCCGAGCTGCTGGAGCGCCACGGCGCGCTCTTCGTGCTGAGCTTCCGGTTCCTCTACGGCATCCGCAACGTCGCCTCCGCCGCCGTGGGCATCTGCGGCATGGAGCGGAAGCGCTTCATGGTGCTGAACTTCGCCGCCGCCGGCATCTGGGCGGCGAGCTTCGTCGCGGCGGGCTGGTTCCTCGGCCAGCTGCTGGGCCCGACGCGCCTGCTCTGGGTGCTCGGCGGCACCGCGGTCGGTGTGATCCTCTTCGTGATCGCGCGCCGCGTGTGGCGCGGCCGGCGGCTGGCCGCGGCGGGGGCGAAGTAGTCCGGCCTCAGCGCTGCGCCTGCCGGCTCCGCGACGCGACTGGGCGCACCTCCACCTGGGTGATCCCGTTGAAGCCGAGTTCGCGCGCGCTGCGCGGCGAGAGGTCGATGATCCGCCCGGGCGTGAACGGCCCGCGATCCGAGATCGTCACCGTGGTGGTGCGGCCGTTCCGGAGGTTCGTGACCTCCGCCACCGTGCCGAAGGGCAGGTGGCGGTGCGCCGCGACGGGATGGTCCGGGTGGAAGCGCTGGCCGTTCGCCATCGGGCGTCCGGTGAAGCGCTGCGCGTCGTAGATCGCGGCGACGCCGCGTTGGGGCTCGAACGCTTGGGCTTGGGGCACGAGGCCGGCCAGCGCCAGGAGAGCGGGAAGCACCCCGCGCTTCAGGTGGGTCGCCATCATGGGTGCAACAAACATGCGGGGGAGGGGGATGGCAAGCCCGGCCCCTTCCGGGGGCGCTTGGACGGAAGCTCCGCGACCAGTCGCCGCCTCGTGATGCCGCCGTGCAGCGATTTCAGGTGCCGGTCGTGCAGGAACCGTTGCAGGCTCGTAAATGATACAGTCAGACAACGACTTGGAGTGCGCCGCGATGGACTTCGACGCGCTTGCCGGCTCGGTCCGCCCTGCCTCGCCCGAGGAGGCACCGCTGCTCCGCGAAGTGTTGGGGCTCTACCGCCGCGCGCTCGACGGCCAATTCCACCTCTTGCCGACGCTGCAGGAGAAGGGGCGCAGGCTGTCCCCCGCGACCGTGGCCGCCCTCGATCGAGCCATGCGCGGCGGCGGCGGGACGCACGCGCCCGGGTCGCCACGGGACGAGCGGGTCGTGACGCGGCGCGCCGACCACCGCCGGTCCGGAGCGCCGGGGGCGGGCGGCGAGGGCGTGCTGCCGCGCTGATCCTGCCGCGCCGACGGGGAGGTACCCCTCGGCCCGCTCCAGCGGGCCCGGTTCAGGCCGGCTGGCCGAGCAGGGCCGTCACCTGGCGCATGATCTCCGCGCCGCTGGCCGGCTTGCGCACCAGGACGAAGGGGCCGCCCGCGGCATGGCCGGACGGGACCGCCCCCCCATGGTCGGCCCGGCCCGTGACCATCACAACCGCCAGACCCGGCCGCCGGCGCCTTGCCTGCTCGATCAGCGCGAGGCCGTCCAGGCCGGGCATGGCCAGGTCGGTGACCAGCACATCCACCCGCGTGTCGCGATCCATCAGCGACAGCGCGCCGGCTGCATCGCCGGCGGAGTTCACCGCGAGCCCGGCTTCGCGCAACTGATCCCCGATCGTCTCGCGCACCACCGGATCGTCGTCGACCAGCAGGACATGGAAAGCCTCGCGTGCCGGCGGGTCGGCCCTGCCGGCCGGCGGCGGATCCGGCGCTGCCGGCTCGGCCGCCGGCAGCCAGAGGCGGACGGTGGTTCCCCGCCCGGGCTCGCTCTCGATCTCCATGGCGCCGCCGCGGCGCTCGGCAAGCGCCTTCACGAGCGGGAGGCCGAGCCCCGTGCCCACCCCTTCCGGCTTGGTCGTGAAGAAGGGTTCCATGACGCGGGCGAGCGTCGCGGCATCCATGCCGGTCCCGCTGTCGCGCACCTCGAGCCGCAGGTAGCGCCCCGGCGTCAACTGCGCCGACGCGGTCCCCGGGCGGGCCACATCGAGGCGGGCCGCAAGCGTCAGCACGCCGCCCTGCGGCATCGCGTCGCGCGCATTGGTCGCCAGGTTGATGAGCGCGGTCTGCAGCTGCTCCCGCTCGCCGCACAGCGGCGGCAGACCGGGCGCCACATCCAGCACGACCCGGATCTGCGGACCGAGGCTCGGCTGCAGGATCTCGCGCAGGCCGGCGAGCAGCGTTGCCGGATCGATCGCCTCCGACCGCGGCTCGTCGCGGCGCGAGAAGGCGAGAAGCCGATTGGTGATGGAGCCGCCGCGCGCCACCGCCGCCTTCACCGCCTGCAGGCGGTGGCGAACGACCGACGGGTCCTCCGCCTGCCGCAGCGCCATGGCGGCGGAGCCCGAGATCGCCTGCAGCACGTTGTTGACGTCATGCGCGATGCCGCTGGCGAGCGCGCCGAGCGCCTGCATCTTCTGCCCCTGGCGCAGCTCTGTCTCCATGCGGCGCAGCTCCGTCATGTCGCGCACCACGCCGACGATGCGTGCCGGGCGGCCGGTGTGGGGATCGCGGTCCTGCGCGACGCCGTGGCACCAGTCCCAGAGCCAGCCGCCATCGGGCTGGCGCAGCCGCGTCTCGACCGACCAGCTAGCCGAGACGCCGGAAACGACATCGGCCCATGCGGCGGCGAAGGCGGCGCGGTCCTCTGCATGGATGCGCGCCTCGAGCGCGGCCCAGTCGGGCCCGTCGAGCGGAAGCCAGCTCTCCGCCGGCAGCCCGATGACCTGGGATGTGCGCGGATCGACCCAGATCGCGTTGCGGCGCAGATCGATCTCGTAGGTGCCGATGCCGGCGCCTTCGGTGGCGACGCGCAACCGCATTTCGGCCTCGCGCAGCGCCGCGTCCGCCGCGACCTCCTGCGTGACGTCGCGCGAGAGGCTCTTGAGGCAGAGCATCCGCCCGTCGGGCGTGAATTCGGCAGCCCCCTGGTCCTGCAGCCAGACGACGCCGCCGTCCGGGCGGCAGTAGCGGAAGCGCACGCCATAGGCCGGTTTCTCCGGCGTCAGTGCGGCCAGCGTCGCAAGCAGCTTGCCGCGATCCTCCGGATGGACGGCGGCGATGAAATCCGTTCCGCTGTGATTGCGGGCGGCGTCCTCCGGAAGACCGAGGATCGCGGCGGCATTGGCCGAATTGATCACCAGGTCCTGTGCCGGGTGATATTCGAAGGCGAAGACCCGGCCGGCATCGAGCGCGCCTTCCAGCCGAGCCTCGTTCTCCTGCAGTTGCGCGGTGCGCGTCGCGACATGCGCCTCGAGCACGGTGTTGCTGCGGGCGAGGGCGGTGTCGGTACGCCGCACCGCGAGAACAAGGACGAGGAGGGCGATGCTGGTCGGCAGGCCGATGGCGAGCTGGCCAGCCACCGTGCTGCGCCATTCCGCCACGATGGCCTGCCGCTGTCGGGACGCGACGGCATAAACGGGCCATCCCTCGATCCGACGCGCGGCGGCAAGGCGATCGGCACCGTCCGTGGCGGAGCGGACATGGTACAGGGCGCGCTCGCGGCCATTCGCCGTGGCGTCGGCGAAGGCCGGCATGGCGCGGGTCGGTCCGACCTGCCCGGTGCTGCGCGCGAGCAGTTCGCCATCCGCGCGGACCAGGCCGGCGACGTCGCCGTCCTTCAGCAGCACCGCGCGCAGGGCGGCGGAGAGGCGGTCGGGGCGGACCAGGAGGACCAGGGCGAGGCGGCCATCGCCCTGCGCCTGCGTCACCGGGAGCACGACCGAGCCCGGGCCGTCCACCACGACGCGCTCGAGCCGGGGCTCGGGGGTCCCGGACGGCGGCCGGTCGGTCGGATGCGGGCGCGCGGGAAGCGCCGTGGCACTCGCCAGGACACGTCCGTCGCCGGCCAGGACCCGCGCATCCGACGCCCCTGGCGCCGCCGCGACGATGCGCCCCAGGGCGCGGTGCAGCGCGGCCTCCTGCTCCTCGATGCCCTCGTCCGAGAGACCGGCCACCGCCTCGTCCATGCGCGCCAGCGCGGCGACATGGGCGCCGAGGATGCGGCCGCCGAATTGCGCGACGGTCTCCGCCGCCTGCTCGACCTCGATGGCGGCGTCTTGCCAGGCGTCGCGCCAGGCGAGCCAGGCGCCGAGCGCCATCAGTGCCGTCGGCAGCGCGATGCAGACGGCGAGCAGCATGGCGCTGATGCGGTTGACGCGACGCGCCGACGCCCGGCCGCCTCGCGCCTGGAGGTCCGGCGACTCGTCGGTGCGGAGCGGTCCGCCGGCGCTCTGCATGCGATCCCTCATCGGCGGCCCTGCGGCACCGTCACGCGCTACACTGTTGATGACGCCTCCCCCAGCCCGTCGGGCCAGTCGGCCGGCACCGTTGATCGTGGCGGCCGCAAAGTTCCCACGTGGCACTCGCCTTCCCTGCAACGAAGTGGGCTAGACGATCAAAGCAGCGTGATGTCGATTGCGGCGCCGCCAGCTGTCGTGGCGCCAGCGGCGCCGTCTCGGCTTGATCCACCGCAAGGACGCGCGCGCCTTGCCATGGTGGAAGGGTCGCATGCTGGCGGACTGCCTCAAGGACCTCACCGCGATCGGGCCGGGCGGCGTGCCGGCCGTGGCGCTCGCCCTGTTCCTCGCGGGCCTCGCGGGCGGCGTGACGCATTGCGCCGGGATGTGCGCGCCCTTCGTGCTGGCGCAGGCGGGCGCTGTGGCCGACCGGTCGGCGGCGGGCGGGATGCTCGCGCGCCTCTCGGGCGCGGCGCTGCTGCCGTATCAG
>NZ_JAKJIB010000188.1 GCF_021864505.1 Falsiroseomonas oryziterrae | reverse complement strand
GCCGCCCCCGGCGCCGCCGCCGCGCCGAGCGGCGGCGCCACGCCGCGCCGGACGTGCTGCAGCGCACAATACCGCGAGCGCGGTCGACGCGGCCGCGATCCGCCCCATTTTCGCCACCATGGACGCGTCCGCGATCGCCACCGGGGAGGCGGCGCTTTTCCTCGACTTCGACGGGACCCTGGTCGAGATCGCCCCACGTCCCGACGCGGTCGAGATACCGCCCGGGTTGCCGCGCCTGCTCATGCGGCTGGCCGACCGGCTCGGCGGGGCGCTCGCCGTCGTCTCCGGTCGCACCATTCCCGAACTCGAGGCCTTCCTGCCCATCCCGCTCGCCTTGGCAGGCGAGCATGGCGCAGCCATCCGCCACATCCCCGGCACGGTGCCGGAGCGGATCGCCCTGGCCAGCCCGCCGCCGGAATGGCGCGAACGCGCGCAGGCGCTGGCGCTGCGCTTCCCCGGCACGCTGGTCGAGCCGAAGGCGCATGGCTTCGCCGTGCACTATCGGCTTGCGCCGGAGGCGGCAGCGCCGATCCGGGCGCTGCTGGAGACGCTGATCGCCGGCAACGCCCGGTTCGAGCTGCTGCCCGCGCGGATGGCCTGGGAAGTGAAGCCCGCCGCCGTGTCGAAGGGCACCGCCGTCGCCACGCTGCTCGCGCGCGCACCCTTCGCCGGACGACGCCCCGTCTTCGTCGGCGACGACGTCACCGACGAGGCCGGCATGACCGCGGCGCGCGCGGCCGGCGGCCTCGGGCTGCGGCTGCAGGACGCCTTCGGCACGCCGGCAGCGCTGCGCGACTGGCTCGCCAGGCTTGCGGCATGAGCCGGCTCGTCGTCGTCGCCAACCGCGTGCCCGACCCGCGCGAACGCGGCGCGACCGCGGGCGGGCTCGCCGTGGCCCTCAAGGACGCGCTGGCGCGGCGCGACGCGATGTGGTTCGGCTGGTCGGGCGCCACCGCGCAGGAGACCGGCGCGACGCCCAACGAGGTGCAGGCCGGTCGCACCTGCTACGCGACGCTCGACCTGGGCGAGGCCGACTACCGCCACTACTACCGCGGCTTCTCCAACGACGCGCTCTGGCCGGTGCTGCACTACAGGCTCGGCATCGCCCGCTTCGCGCGCGAGGACTGGATCGGCTACCGGCGCGTCAACGCCGCCTTCGCCGCGGCGCTCGCGCCGATGCTGCGGCCGGACGACACGATCTGGGTGCACGACTTCCACCTGTTCCTGCTCGCAGGCGAGTTGCGCGCGCTCGGCTGCCGGCAGCGCATCGGCTTCTTCCTGCACGTGCCTTTCCCGCCCCGGCAGGTCTTCCTCGGCCTGCCCAACGCCGACGCCGTGCTGCACGCCATGGCGGCGCCGGACGTGATCGGCGTGCAGACCGAGGACGACGCCGAGAACCTGCGCGGCGCCCTGATCGGCACCGGCGAGCCCGAGGCCGCGACGCGCGTCGGCGCCTTCCCGATCGGCATGGACGCGGCCGGCTTCGCGAGCCTCGCCGCCCGCCGCTTCCGCACCCGCGAGGTCGCGCAGCTGCGCGAGAGCCTGGCCGGCCGCGCACTGGCGATCGGCGTGGACCGGCTCGACTACACGAAGGGGCTGCCACAGCGCATCGCCGGCTTCGGCAAGCTGCTGCAGCGCTTCCCGCGCCACCGCGGCAAGGTCACATTCCTCCAGGTCGCGGCGATCAGCCGCGGCGACGTCGCCACCTATCGCGCCCTGCGGCGCGAGCTGGACGAGGCGGTCGGGCGCATCAACGGCCAGTATGCCGAGCCGGACTGGGGACCGATCCGCTACATCACGCGCGCCGTCGCGCGGCCCACGCTGGCGGGCTACATGCGGCTCGCGCGGATCGGGCTGGTCACGCCGTTGCGCGACGGCATGAACCTCGTCGCCAAGGAGTTCGTCGCCGCCCAGGATCCGGAGGATCCGGGCGTGCTCGTTCTGTCGCGCTTCGCCGGGGCGGCGGTCGAGCTCGACGGCGCGCTGCTGGTCAATCCGCTCGACCCCGACGACATCGCGGAGGCGCTCGACGCAGCGCTGACGATGCCGGCCGAGGAGCGGCTGGCCCGCTGGCGCGGCATGGACACCGCCGTGCGCGCCGGCAGCGCCGCGATCTGGGCCAGGCGCTTCCTCGCCGCGCTGGAGGATGCGCCGCTGCCGGACGCAGGCACGGCGGGCGGAGACGGCGCCGCGCCGCCGATTGGCATCACGCCGCCTCGGCCAGCACTCCGCGCAGCGCAGCCGCGAGCTCACCGAGCCCGTAGGGCTTCATGAGCCGCGGCGGCGCGCCCGGGGCGTCGGCCCAGGCGCCCGCATGGCCGGTGGCAAGGATCACCGGCAGGTCCGGCCGCTCCGCCCGCACGCGCTCCGCCAGCATAAGGCCGGTCATGCCGGGCATGGCGTGGTCGGTGAGCACGGCGACGATCCCGGGATTCGTGCTTAGCAACGCAAGCGCCGCTTCCCCGCTCTCGGCCGGCAGCGGCTCGTAGCCGAGCTCCTGCAGCATCGCCGCGGTGCTCTCGAGCACCAGCTCCTCGTCATCGACCACGAGCACGGCGCCACGACCGCAGCCAGCGGGCACCTCCCAGCTCGGCGCGGCCGTCACCTCCGGCACCAGGGCCGAGGCGGGGAGCCAGATCGTCGCCGTCGTGCCACGCCCCGGCGCGCTTTCGAGCAGCAGCTGCCCGCCGGACTGGGCGGCGAGGCCGTGCACCATGGACAGCCCGAGCCCCGTCCCGTGCCCCGGCCCCTTGGTCGTGAAGAAGGGCTCCACCGCGCGCGTCAGCGTCGCTGCGTCCATGCCGGCGCCGGTATCTGAGACCGCGATGGTGAGCCAGCGCCCTTCGCCGAGGCCGGAGGGGCCCGCCCCTTCGACGAGCGCCGCCCGAACGCTGAGCTGCCCGCCATCCGGCATCGCATCGCGCGCGTTCACCGCGAGGTTGACGAGCGCGAGTTCGAGGGCGAGCGGATCGACATGCGCCGGCGGCAGATCCTCCGGCACGCTGACCTCCACATTCACCAGCGGCCCGGCCGACCGGCGCAGCAGCGCATCCAGCCCGGCCAGCAGGCCGCGCAGCTCCACCGCCCTCGGCTTCAGGTCCTGCCGCCGTGCAAAGGCCAGCAGCCGTTGCGTCAGCGTCGCACCGCGCTCCGCCGCCTGCGTCGCGGCGTCGAGGTGGCGCATCAACTCCGGTGCGCTCTGCAGCGCCCGCTTGCGGGCGAGCGCCAGGTTGCCGAGCACGGCCATCAGCAGGTTGTTGAAGTCATGCGCCACGCCGCCGGTGAGCTGGCCGAGCGTGTCCATCTTCTGCGCCTCGTGCAGCAACGCCTGGGCTGCCTTGAGCGAGGAGATGTCGCGTGCCTCCGCCACCAGCAGCGACACCAGCCCGTCCTCGTCGCGCACCGGCGTGACGGAGAAATCCACCATCAGCCGCCGTCCGGAGACGTCGAGCATCTCCGTCTCGCGGCGCACGAAGCGTCCCGCCGCGCCGTCCGACACCGCGCCGCGCAGCAGCGCATGGACCTCCGGCTCGTCCGGCCACCAGGGCGCGGCCCAGTAGGGCCGGCCGGTCACCTCGGCGGCCCGCACGCCGCCCAGGCGGAGCATCGCCGCATTCGCCTCGAGCACCGTGCCGTCCGGGGAGAGCAGTCCGATGAACTGGAAGGTGGCGTTGAAGAGGCCGCGGAACCGCGCCTCGCCCTCGCGCAGCCGGGCATTCGCCTGCGCGAGCGCGCCGGTGCGCTCCGCCACCCGGCGTTCCAGACCGAGCTTGGCGTCCTGCAGCGACTGCTGCGCCTGGCGCCGCCCCGTCACGTCGAGCGCGATGCCGAGCAGCCGCTCGGTCGGCCGCACATGACCTCGCGCCTCGGCGCGCACGCCGATCCAGCGTTCCGCCTCGCCGGTGCCGAGGCGGAACTCCGTGTCGAGCGGGGCGCCGCTCCTCCAGGACAGCGCCACCGTCGCCATGACCCGACGCCGGTCCGCCGGGTGGATGGCCCGCAGCGCGGCCCGGCCCGTCGTCGTGCCGGGGGCCGTCCCTGCGGCCCCCGGCGCGCCCCAGGCCTCGAACACCTCTCCGTCCAGCGACAGCCGGCCGCTTTCGATGTCGAGATCCCACAGGCCGAGGCCGCCCGCCTGCTGGGCCAGCCGCAGCCGCGCCTCGCGTTCCTGCAGCGATGCGAGCAGGCCGAGCCGCTCGCGCAGCAGCGTCTCGAGCGCCGTGCCGCGTTCCTCGGCCGCCCAGCGCGCTTCCGCCTCGCGCCGTTCCGCCGCAAGGCCGGCCACCGCGAGCCAGCCCGCGATGGCCATGCCGAGCACGAAGAGCAGCGAGCCCTGCAGCAGCCGTGTCTGGAACGGCGCCAGCGCCACCGTGCGGGGCAGCGACGCCTCGGCGATCACCGGCATGACCGACGCGGCGCGCCAGGCGACGAGCCGCGCCGCGCCGTCCGCTCCCTGCTCCTCGGTCATGCCCTCCTTGGCCGTCCGCACGGCCGCGTTCGGCACCGGCTGGGCCGCCGGCAGGGGCCAGTGCATCACGGGCGTTCCGTCGCGCCGGTACAGCGACAACTCGGCACCCGGGTCGAGGCCGAGGCGACGGGCGAAGGCACCGAAATCCTCGCCGTGCAGCGCCGCGGTCACGATGCCCACCAGCCGCCCGTCCACCCTGACCGCGCGGGCCCAGGCGAAGAACCACAGCCCCTCCGGACGGCTGCGCATCAGGGCGGTGATCGTGTCCGCCTCGCCGTCGAGCAGCGCGCGCACATAGTCGCGGTCCGACACGTCGAGGCGTGGTGGCGGCGGCGTCAGCGACGAGGCGACGACCCGCCCCGACGCGTCGAGCACCCAGAGTGAACCGACCTCGGGCGACGCGGCATCGAGGGCCACGAGGTCGCCGACGAGCCGCTCCGCGAGTTCCTCGGCGCCGTACCGGGCGACCAGGTCGGCAACGCGGGAGGCGGTGAGTTCAGCGACGCGCAGGGTCCGGTCCGCGCGTTCGGCCAGCAGGGCCGCCGCGTTGGCGACGCCCTGGTGCGCGTCGGCCAGGGTCGACTCCCGGTCCGCCAGCATGACGCGGACGAACAGCACCGTCGCCAGCAGCGCGAAGGCGGCCATGGCGAGCGTGAGGCGCAGGTCCGTGCCCCTCCGGCTCGCCCTTCCGTGTGCCCCCGCCCGCATGCGGCTCCCTTCGCAGGTCCTGGTCCCGGCAGTATGTAACCAGAAATCGCGCCGCACCGCACGATGCGCGGTTGCGTTTCGTCCGGGGAGAATCGCCGCATGAGCCAGCCCGAGGCCGCACCGACTGCAGCCACGGCCTGGGAAGCGGTCCGGGCGCTGGCCGCTGGGCCTGACGCGGCTGCGATCCGGACGCGGCTCGACACCGATCCGGGACGCTCCGCCCGCCTGACCCGGCGCGGCGCCGGCCTGCTGCTCGACCTGTCCCGGACATCGCTGACGGAGGCGGCGCTGGCGGCGCTGCTCGGTTTCGCGCGCGCGCGCGGCGTCGCCGGCTTCCGCGACGCCATGGCGCGTGGCGAACCGGTGAACGCGACGGAGCGGCGCGCCGCTCTCCACATGGCGCTGCGCGCACCGCCCGGCACCTTCCGCGCCGGGGCCGAGGACGCCTCCACCGAAGTTCACCGCACCCTTGGCGCGATGCGCGCCTTCACGGAGTCCGTCCACGCCGGCCGGATCGCCGGCGCCGCGGGCGCCCGCTTCACCGACGTGGTGAACATCGGCATCGGCGGCTCCGACCTCGGGCCCGCCATGGCGACGCGCGCGCTGTGGCGCCACGGCATGCCGATGCGCGCGCACTACCTGGCGAATGTGGACGCGCATGCCTGGGAGGCGGTGCGGCCGTCGCTCGACCCGCGCACCACCCTCGTCCTGGTCGCCTCCAAGACCTTCACGACGCAGGAGACGATGGCCAACGCGCATCTGGTGCGCGGCTGGCTCGTGCGGGCGCTCGGCGAGGCGCAGGCGAACGCGCATCTCGCCGCGCTTTCCACCAACCTGCCCGCCACCGCCGCCTTCGGCATCGCGCCCGATCGCGTCTTCGGCTTCCGCGACTGGGTCGGCGGGCGCTTCTCGATGTGGTCGGCGATCGGGCTCTCGGTCGCGCTCGCCTGCGGCTGGCCGGCGTTCGAGGAACTGCTCGGGGGCGCGCGCGCGATGGACGAGCATTTCATGTCGGCGCCGGAGGCCGAGAACCTGCCCCTGCTGCTCGCCGCCGCCGAGGTCTGGCACGTGAACGCGCTAGGCTACCCCGCCCGCGCGGTGCTGCCCTATGACGAGCGGCTCGCGCGGCTGCCGGCGCATCTGCAGCAGCTCGAGATGGAATCGCTCGGCAAGCGCGTCACCGCAGCCGGCGCGCCGGTGGCGATGCCGACCGGGCCGGTGGTGTTCGGCGAGCCGGGCACCAACGCGCAGCATTCCTTCATGCAGCTGATCCACCAGGGCACCACGCCGGTGCCGGTGGATTTCGTGCTGGTCGCGCAGCCGGACCACGACGCCGCCGACAGCCATCGCAAGCTGCTCGCCAACGCGCTGGCCCAGGCCGAGGCGCTGGCGCGCGGCCGGACGGAGGAGGAGGCGCGCAAGGAGATGCGGGCGGCCGGCCTGGATGCGGCGGAGGTGGATCGCCTCGCGCCGCACCGTGCCTTCCCGGGCGACCGGCCAAGCACGGTGATACTGCTGCCGCGCCTCGATCCGCGGTCACTGGGCGCATTGGTCGCCCTTTACGAGCACAAGGTCGCCTGCCTCGGCGCCTTCTGGGGCATCAACCCCTTCGACCAGTGGGGCGTCGAGCTCGGCAAGCAGCTGACCGGACCGATCCTCGCCGCGCTGGAAGGCCGCGACGTGGCGCTGCAACCCTCGACCGCGGCGACGCTCGGGCACATCCGGGCGCTCTGGCGATGAGCGCGAAACCCTATCGCGACAATGTCGGCGCGCTGCTGTTCAACGGCGCCGGGCTCGTGCTCGTCGCCCGCCGCGCCGACATGCCGAACGCGGAAGGCGCCGCGGGCGGCTGGCAGCTGCCGCAGGGCGGCGTCGATGCGGGGGAGGATCTCCGCCGCGCGGTGCTGCGCGAACTGGCGGAGGAGATCGGCACCGACAAGGCCGAGATCATCGCCGAACATCCAGAATGGCTGCACTACGAGTTCCCGCCCGAGCTCGCCGCCGGCGGCTTCCGCATCGCGCAGCGCTATCGCGGCCAGCGGCAGAAATGGTTCGCGCTGCGCTTTCGCGGCACCGACGCCGACATCCGCCTGGACGCCGACCCGCATCCGGAATTCGACGCCTGGCGATGGGCGCGGCTGGAGGAGCTGCCGGCGCTGGCCGTCTCCTTCAAGCGCGCGATCTACGAGGAGCTGGCGCGCGCCTTCGCGCATCTCGCGGCGCGCTGAGTCGGGCTGGCGCGGCGTCGCCCCGGCCAGCGAGCCTCGGCCGGTCGCCTGCGCCGCTCAGCGGTCCATCGCGGCGAGCCAGGCCGGCGCCTGCTCCGCCGGGGAGAGCGTGACCTGCCAATGGCCGATCAGGCAGCCCAGCGGGGCCGGCAGCCCGGGATGGAGGCGGCCCGCGGCGCGTGCGCCGGCCG
>NZ_JAKJIB010000187.1 GCF_021864505.1 Falsiroseomonas oryziterrae | reverse complement strand
GCTGCACGCGCCGCTGCCCAAGGACCCCGCATGACGCCATCGGAAGCGCTGGCCGCGCTGCGCGCCGCCGAGGCGCGCGACGGCCGGCTCGGGCTCGACCGCCGCCGCGACCTGCTCGCGCGCCTGGCCGCGACGGTGCTGGACCGTGCCGAGGATTTCGCACGTGCGCTCGATGCCGATTACGGCGGGCGCTCGCGCTACGACACGCTGCTCGCCGACGTGCTGATCGTCGCCGATGCCGCGAAATACTCGCGCGCGAAGCTGCGCGGCTGGGCGAAGCCTCGGCGCGCCTATGTCCCCTATCCCTTCTGGCCGACCACGGCGGCGGAGGAGCCGGTGCCGAAGGGCGTGGTCGGCATCATCGGTCCCTGGAACTACCCGGTGCAGCTCGCCCTCTGGCCCGTGGTGGATGCGATCGCCGCCGGCAACCGCGTCTGCGTGAAGCCCTCCGAATTCGTCCCGCGCACCGCGGAGATCGTGGTGGAGGTGCTGGAGGCCGCGCTCGGCCCCGATGTCGCGCGCGGCGTGCTGGGCGGGCGCGAGGTCGCCGCGGACTTCGCCGCGCAGCCCTGGGACCATCTCTTCTTCACCGGCGGCACCGCCACCGGCCGCAAGGTGGCCGAGGCCGCCGCGCACAACCTCGTCCCCGTCACGCTCGAGCTCGGCGGGAAATGCCCCGCCATCGTGCTGCCCGGCGCGGATCTGGCGGACGCCGCGCGGAACATTCTCGCCGGCAAGGCGATCAATGCCGGCCAGACCTGCATCGCGCCCGACACGGTCCTGCTCGTCGGCCATACGCCCGCCGCCTTCGCGGAAGCCTGCCGCGCCACGGGCATCGCATTGCCCGAAGGCGCCATCGCGTCTGACGCGCAGGCTGCGCGGCTCGACGCGCTGGTCGCGGATGCCCGCCTCACCCCGCTCGGCGCCGATGACAGCCGCCGCCGCGCCATCGCGCTGGCCGAGGCGCCGCCGGGCGCCGCCCTGCTGCGGGAGGAGATCTTCGGCCCCGTCCTCGCGCTGCAGCCGGTCGCCGACCTCGACGCCGCGATCGCCTGGATCAAGGACCGCTCGCCGCCGCTCGCGATCTACCTCTTCGGCGCGACGCGCGTGGAGGAGGATCGCATCGCCGGCGCGACGCGCTCCGGCGCGCTGGTGACGGGCCGCGCCGTCGAATACGCGGCCTTCCCCGCGCTAGGCTTTGGCGGCGTCGGGGCGTCGGGCCTCGGCCGCTATCACGGCCGCGCCGGCTTCTTCGAATTCTCCGACATGCGGTCGCGCGTGCGCCACGGCCGCTGGAGCCTCTCGCGCTTCTTCGACCTACCGCGCAAGCCGATCGCGGAGAAACTCACCGCGCAGTTGCTGAAGAAGCGATGACCATGGCGATGTGGCCGTCGGCTGCTGGGTGCAAGGCACCACGGCCCGACGTCCCCATGAGCCTGCACAGCGTCACCCGAAGGGAGACAGACCGCCACTCGCTCGATGCATTGGGCACCGGCGGCGTGTGCCGCAGCCCAAGCCGATGCGACGGAGAGAGCTAGCGGCGTCCCGCGCGATCGACCGGGCCACCGTGGTTCCAGGGCGTGTCCGGCGTCACGCCCACACCCGGCGCCCCCGCGCCACGCCCAGGCGTCACGCCGACGCCAGGCGCACCGACACCAACGCCCGGGGCCACGCCGACGCCCGGTGCGCCCGCCCCCGGCGCCGCACGCAGCGCCACGCCGGGCCGCGCGACGCAACCCGCCGGTACGCCGACATAGGTGCAATAGACGACAGCGACCGCCGGCGCCGGTATGACGCCCGGGGTCAGGGCAACCGCGGCACCCAGTAGCATCATGCGCCAGCGCATCGGCACGTCCTCGCGATAGGCGGCCCAGACTGGCACGATGCGGGGAGAAGCGCCATGCGCCGGCCTGATGCGGCAGGATGCCCGCCGGGGGACTCGAACCCCCACATCCTTGCGGATTGCGGATTTTAAGTCCGCTGCGTCTACCGTTCCGCCAGGCGGGCGAACATCAACTCGTGCTTGTTGTGCGCGCCGTGGAATAGCACGGCGCCCTCGATGCCGGCGAATTCCGCGGCGACCTCGTGGTCCGTCGCACCCTGGAACTTCACCGTGCACACGATGTTGCGCGCCGCCCCCGCCGCGATCCAGCGCCGCACCAGCGCCAGCAGCCGCGCCGGATAGCAGATCACGTCGCTGAACAGCCACTCCACCGGCGGCTCCTTCGCCGGATCCAGCCCGAAGGCGCTTTCCTGCCGCACCGTCACGCCGGGCATCGCCGCCACGCGCGGATCCAGCGGCGCCTTGTCCACCGCCTCCACCCGCGCACCCAGCCGCGCCAGCGCCCAGGTCCAGCCGCCCGGCGAGGCGCCGAGATCGAGGCACCGCTCGCCCGGCCCCGGATGCCGCCCGAGCCGCGTCAGCGCCTCCCACAGCTTGAGATAGGCGCGCGACGGCGGGCCCTCCTTGTCCTCGACGAAGGCGACCTCGCCATTCACGAAGGGGCTCGTCTTGGTGGGCGAGGCCAGCAACCGGTCCGGCGCCAGCAGCGTCCAGGCGCCGAGATGCGAGGACGGCGCCGCCTCCGGGAAGGCCAGCGGGCGCGCCTTCACCGGCGGCAGGCGCTCCGTGATCAGCGCCGCGCGGCGGTGATGCGATGCCGTATAGGCCGACCAGTTGCGCTGCATCGCGCGCAGCGCATCTGCCGCCGCCTTCACCGATGGCGCGGCGATCTCGCGCGGGTCGGTCCAGACATCGAGCGCCCAGGCGCTGCGCGTGGCCGGATCGGGCGATAGCGCAAGCCGCCCGTGCCACGCGCTCACGCGTCGCCCGGCGCGGCGCAACTCCTCCGCCAGCTCCGCCTCGAATCCCTCGGCGGCGAGATACGCCGCGGCAATCATCGTTGCGGCGCGAGCATCGCCGCCACCGCCAGCACGCCCCAGCCGACCAGCAGCGTCATCCCGCCCGCCGGCGTCACCATCCCGATCGAGACATCCGACAACGCGCGCAGGAAGACGCCGCCGCAGAACATCACCGTCCCCGCCGCGAACAGCGCCGCCGCCACATGCACCATCCGCCCGCGCCGCCGTTCCGCGAGCAGCCCCGCGCCGATCAGCGCCAGCGCATGCCACGCCCCGATCGAGGCGCCGGTGGTGGCGAGCGAGGCGCGCTCCGGCGGCAGGCCGTGCGACGCATAGGCGGCCATCGCGACGGCGACGAGGCCGAACACTGCGCCGAGCGCGATCCACACACGTGACATGCGCGCGGGTTACAGCAGCGCGCCCATCGCGGAAAGCCGCAGCGCGCCGGCGGCGTCATGCGCCGCCCGCGTCGGTTCCGGCAGCCGACGCCCGCGCAACGACCGCTCAACCCAGGCCAGCGCGCCCTCGAGCGAGACACGGTGCCCGGTCGAGATGTAGAGCGGCTTGGCGCCGCGCCGCGTGCGCAGCGCCGTGCCGATGCGCCGCCCCTTCCAGGCGAGCGGCGCGAAGGCGCCCGGCACGTCCGGCAACTCGCCCTCCACCTCGCCCACGAGGATGGACTTGGCGACGCCGATCGTCGGCACGTCCAGCACCAGCCCCAGCAGGCAGGCGATGCCGAAGCCCTTCGGATGGGCGATGCCGTGCCCGTCCATGAGGATCAGGTCCGGCTTCGGCACGAGCCGCACCCAGGCCTCGGCCAGCGCCGGCACCTCGCGGAAGCCGAGCAGCCCCGGCACATAGGGCAGCCCGCCCACCGTCGCCGCGCCGGCCTGGCCGATCACCTGCAGCGACCGGGCGTCGAGGGAGACCATCGCGGCATGCACCGCGCGTTCGGGATCGAAGCGCGTGGAGGACGCGTCGGCCCCGCCGATGATCCCGACCTCGCCGATCCGGTCAGCGGTCTCGACGCGCGCGGCAAGGTCCGGGATCAGCCGCCGCGCCTCGGCGGCGGTCTCCGGGAAGGGCAGGCCGCCAGGAAGCCGGACCATGCCGCATCCTCGCCGCCGCCTGCCGGCCGGGTCCACCCCGGCCGGAACAGGACCTCGTGATCCTCAGGCCGCGTCGCCCCGCATTGCCGGCACCATCAGCCCGACATTGTGCCGGAACATCGCCTCATAGGTCGGCACCGGGCCGGAGGGCTCGCTCAGCGCGTCGGAATAGAGCCGGCCGCGCACCCGCACCCCCGCTTCGCGCGCCAGCCTCTCGAGAGAGGCGGGATTGGCCATGTTCTCCATGAAGACGGCGGTGATGCCCTCGGCGCGGATCTGCCGGATCAGCTGCCCGACCTGCTGGGCGGAGGGCTCGGCCTCGGTCGAGACGCCCTGCGGCGAGAGGAAGCGGATGCCGTAGGCGGCCCCGAAATAGCCGAAGGCGTCGTGGCTGATGACGACCCGGCGCCGCGCCTCCGGCACGCCGGCGACCTGCTGGCGTATCCAGCCGTCGATCGCCTCGAGCCGGGCCGCATAGGCCTCGCCCGCCGCCTGGTGGGCCGCGGCGTTCGCCGGGTCGGCGCCCGCCAGCCCGCGGGCGATGTTGCGGGCGTAGAGCGCGCCGAGCCGCGGGTCCTGCCAGGCATGCGGGTCCGGGACCATGCGCTGCCCGCCGCCGCCGCCACCACCACCGCCACCGCCGTGGCTGTGACCATGGCTGTGGCCATGCGAATGCGCCGGCATGCGGCGCGGCGTGACGCCCTCTGTCGCAGTCACCACCGGCCCGCGATGGTTCGCGGCCCGCATCATGCGATCCATCCAGTTGTCGAAGCCCAGCCCGTTGCGCACCACCAGCGCGGCGCCGCGCAGCGCCTCGGCATCGCCCGGCCGGGGCTGGAAGTGGTGCGCATCCACGTTCGGCCCGGCGATGGTGCGCAGCCGCACCCGGTCGCCGGCGATCTGCGTCACCATGTCGCCGAGGATGGAGAAGGAGGCGACGACCGCCGGGCGGTCCCGCCCGGACGCGATCCGCGGCAGCAGGGGCAGGGCAAGCGCGCTCAGCAGCGTCCGGCGGCGCATGGGATCCTCACGTTACGTTATACTATAACGTAATCGCTGAGATGGCCGCGCGCAAGCCGGCCGGCCGTCAGCCCCCGCGTGCCGCCCTGAACGCCTCGAAGAAGGCGGTCGGCCGCACGATCCGGTTCTCCATCTTCACCAGCAGGCCGCGCTCCCCGGCTTCCTTCAGATAGTCGCCCCAGGCCGGGTCGGCCGCCATCGCGTTGCGCCGCCGCTCCCGGTCCGCCTGGTCGGCATAGCCCCAGAGATGCACGACGCTGTTCAGCGCGCCCTCCACCGTCACGTACCAGCCGAGGCAGTTCTCCAGGTACTTCAGCTGCAGCGGCCAGGCCTTGCTCTCGTAGAGCGCGACGAACTCGGCCGTCTGGGTCGGGAGCGTGGTGTAGATCCTGAGGTCGGCGATCATTGGATCCTCCATTATGCACGAGGAAGCCAGCATCGCGCCGACCGGGACGGCGCGAAAGGCGTTGCCATTCCTGTCCCAGGCAGAAGACATGGGCAGGCAACGACTCCGTCATCCGCATGTCACCCCGCGCCGCTAGAGGCGCGAACACCGAAGGACACGGGAATGCTCGAGCTACAGGGCCTGACGCGGCGGTTCGGCGCGGTGACGGCGGTGGACGATGTCCGCCTCGTCATCCCCGACGGCCAGATGGTGGGGATCATCGGCCGCTCCGGCGCCGGGAAGTCCACGCTGCTGCGCATGGTCAACCGCCTGACCGAGCCGTCGGAGGGCCGCATCCTGCACGACGGCACCGACGTCACCACGCTGAAGGGCGCGGCGCTCCGCCGCTGGCGCACCGACTGCGCGATGATCTTCCAGCAGTTCAACCTCGTGCAACGGCTCGACGTGCTGACCAACGTGCTGGTCGGCCGCCTGAACCACCGCACCGGCGCCTTCGCCACGCTGACCAGCCTGCTGAAGATGTTCACCGCCGAGGAACGCGCGATGGCGATCCGCGTGCTGGACCGCTTCGACCTGGCCGACGTCGCGCTGCAGCGCGCCGACACGCTCTCCGGCGGCCAGCAGCAGCGCGTCGCGATCTGCCGCGCGCTGCTGCAGGAGCCGAAGCTGATCCTCGCCGACGAGCCGATCGCCTCGCTCGACCCGCGCAACGCCAAGACGGTGATGGACGCGCTGCGCCAGGTGAACCGCGAGGACGGCATCACCGTGCTCACCAACCTGCACCACCTGAACACCGCCCGGCACTATTGCGACCGCATCGTCGCGATGCAGGCCGGCCGCGTCATGTTCGACGGACCGCCCGAGCAGCTGACGCCGGCGCGCGTGCAGGAGATCTACGGCGTCTCCGAGGACGAGTTCGAGGAGACCGCCGATCCGTCTGCGACCCCCGCGCCGGCGCGCGTGGGCGCGGCGGCCGTGCCGGCCTGAATCGCCAGGGTCGGCCCGGTCGGACGCTGCATTCCCCACGACCGGAGAGACCGACCCATGCTGACCCGACGGCACCTTGCCGCCCTGCTCGCGGCCGCGCCCTTCGCCCCGGCGCTGGCGCAGACCGCCCCCCAATCGCATCCGATGCCGCAAGCCGGCCGCCGCGCCTGGGCGAACGAGGTGCGCGAGATCCGCGTCGGCCTGCTCGGCGGTGAGAACGAGGGCGATCGCCTCGCCCGCTTCGGCGCCTATCGCGCCCTGATCGAGCGGCACTTCCAGGTGCCGACCCGCATCTTCCCCGCCGGCGACTACGCCGGCGTCCTGCAGGGCTTCGCCGCCCGCCAGCTCGAGATCGCCGGCCTCGGCCCGGTGGGTTACGCCCGCATCTGGCTCGACACCAACGGCAACATCGAGCCGATCGTGATCACGCAGGAAGCCGACGGCTCCATCTCCTACGTCGCCGTCATGTACGTGCGCGCCGATTCCGGCATCACCAGCCTCGAGCAGATGCGCGGCCGCAGCCTCGCCTGGGCCGACCCGAACTCCACCTCCGGCTTCCTCGTCCCGCGCTCCGAGCTGCGCGAGGCCGGCATCAACGTGGACCAGTTCTTCGGCCGGACCGGCTTCGCCGGCGGGCACGAGCAGGGCGTGGTCGCGGTGCTGAACCGCCAGTTCGACGGCGGCGTGACCTGGGCCTCGGGCATCGGCGAGGAAAGCCAGGGCTTCACCCGCGGCAACCTGCGCGCGATGGTCGACAAGAACATGCTCAACATGCGGGACATCCGCATCATCTGGCGCTCGCGCCCGATCCCGAACGGCCCGATGGGCATCCGCCTCGACCTGCCCCAGGCCTTCCGCGACGACATGCGCGCCTTCCACATGGCGCTGCCCTCGGCCGAGCCCGAGATCTTCCGCCAGATCGAGCGCGGCGTCGTCGCCGGCTACGCGCCGGGCCGCCACGACGTCTACCAGCCCATCATCGACATGGTCCGCGCCGAGGCCGCGGCCCGCCGCCAGCGGAGCTGAACCGGTTGGGGGGCGGCTGCGCGCCGTGGCATAAGCGCCGCGCATCCGCCCCCCCTGGAGCCCCCGCATGATCCCCCGTCGCGCCCTTGCCACCCTGTGCGCAGCCGCGCCGCCGGCCCCGGCCCGACGCGCGCGATGACGCTCGCCCGTCGCGCGGTCCTGTCGGCCTCCCTCGCGCTCGTCCTCGCGCCAGCCGCGCGCGCGCAGAT
>NZ_JAKJIB010000186.1 GCF_021864505.1 Falsiroseomonas oryziterrae | reverse complement strand
GCGGCCCTCGACAGGCCGGCGGGCGAGGCGCGGCCGGTGGAGCGCCCGCGCCCCGCGCCGCCCGCCGCGCTGCGCCCGCGCGAGATCACGGTGACGGAGGTGTCGGAGCTGCTCGCCGACCCTTATGCCTTCTACGCGCGGCGCGTGCTGAAGCTGCGGCCGCTCGATCCGCTCGACGCGGATGTCGGTGCGATCGACTACGGCATCATCGTGCATGGCGCGCTGGCGGGCTTCGTGAACGGGCTGTCCGCCGAACGCGGCGTCTGGCCCGGCGACGACCGGGCCCGCCGGATCTGGGACATCGCCGCGGAGGCCGCGCTGGAAGCCCAGGGCCCGCGGCCGGCGCTGGCGGCCTTCTGGCGCCCGCGGCTCGCGCGCATCGGCGCCTTCGTGGTGGAGCTCGAGAAGGCGGTGCGCGAGGGCGGCGGCATCGCGTCGAGCCACACGGAATGCCAGGCGGAGATGGCGTTGAAGCGCCCGGGCGGCGACATCGTGCTGAAGGCGCGCGCCGACCGCATCGACCGCCTCGGCGACGGCAGCCTCGCGATCCTCGACTACAAGACAGGGGAGCCGCCGAAGCCCGATTCGCTGTTGGACGGTACCGCGCCGCAGCTGCCGCTGGAGGCGGCGCTGGCGCTGGAGGGCGCGTTCAAGGAGGTGAAGCGCGCGCCGGTCCGCGCGCTGACCTACTGGAAGCTCACCGGCGGGCAGGAGCCCGGCGAGGTGAAGCCGATGCTGACCGAGGCCGAGGACATCGAGGCGCTGGCCGCCTCCTCGCTCGAGAATCTCGGCCGGCTGGTGGACCGCTTCCTGCTAGGCGACGCGCCGTTCCAGGCACGGCCCCATCCGCTGCGCGCGCCGCGCGGCAACGACTACGACCACCTCTCGCGCATCGCCGAATGGGCGAATGCGGAGGACGAGGTGGAATGAACGCGCCCCTTTCGCCACGCCAGGAGGCGGAGTTCGAGCAGGGGCGCGGTTCCGATCCCTCGGCCTCGGCCTGGGTCACCGCTTCCGCCGGCTCCGGCAAGACGAAGGTCCTGACTGACCGCGTGCTGCGGCTGCTGCTGGCCGAGGATGCACGGCCGAACGCGATTCTCTGCCTGACCTTCACCAAGGCCGCGGCGGCGGAGATGTCGACGCGGCTCGCGCGCGAGCTCGGCCGCTGGGCGGTGATGCCGGAGGCGAAGCTGGCGGACCGGCTCTCCGCCCTGCTCGGCCGCGTGCCGTCGCGCGCCGACATGGACTGCGCGCGCAAGCTGTTCTGCCGCGTGCTCGAACTGCCGGGCGGGATGCGCATCTCCACCATCCACGCCTTCTGCCAGTCGCTGCTGCGCGCCTTCCCGCTGGAAGCCGGCCTGTCGCCACAGTTCGGCGTGGTGGAGGATTCGGAAGCCGCCGCCCTGCTGGCCGATGCGCGGGAGGAGGTGCTGGCCGGCCCGCGCACCCCGCGCGAGACGCTGGAGGCGCTGGCCGGCCTCGTCCCGCCCGACGCCTTCGCCAAGCTCGTCGCCGCGCTGCAGCGCGACCGGGAACGGCTGGGTGCCGCCCTGCGCGGCAACGGCAACAGCGTGGAGATGCTGGGCCGCGCCATCGCCGCGCATCTCGGGCTGGAGGCGGAGCACGAGGCGGCGCTGGTCGCCGAGGCCTGCGCCGCGGTGCCCGACCTGGTCGCCATCGCGCGGCTGAAGCAGGCGAGCAAGACGGCGAGCGACCAGGAGCGCGGCGCGAAGATTCTCGCCTGGCTCGCGCTGGATGCGGCGCAGCGCGCGGCGCGCTGGGGCGAGTGGTGCGAGATCTTCCTAACGAAGGAGTTCACGCCGCGCGCCAGCCTCGCCACCAAGGGCGGGCTGAAGGACAATCACGACCGCGTCGCGACCGCCATGCTCGCGGAGGCCGAGCGCGTCGCGACGGTGGAGGGCAGCCGCCGCGCCTGCCGCCTGCTCGCCGCCACGCGCGCGCTGCTCGGCCTCGGCGCGCCGGTGCTGGACGGCTACCGCGCGCGGAAGCTGTCGCGCGGGCTGATGGACTATGACGACCTGATCCTCGCGGCGCAGGCCGTGCTGCGCGATCCGGGCAGCGCCTGGGTGCTCTACAAGCTCGATGGCGGTCTTGAGCATGTCCTGCTGGACGAGGCGCAGGACAGCAACCCGGCGCAATGGGGCATCGCCGCAGCGCTGACGGAAGAATTCTTCGCCGGGCGCGGAGTCGAGAAGGACCGCCCGCAGCCGATCCGCACCATCTTCGCCGTCGGCGACGTCAAGCAATCCATCTACGGCTTCCAGGGTGCGGATGCGACCGGCTTCGGCCGCTGGAAGCATCACTTCGCCGAACGCTGCGACGCGATCAGCAGCGAGCTGCGCGACGTGCAGCTGAAGGTCTCCTTCCGCTCCACCGCGCCGGTGCTGGCCCTGGTGGATGCCGTCTTCGCGAACGCACCGGCCCGCGCCGGCGTGGTGGAGGACGGCGCCACGCTGGAACACCGCGCCGACCGCGTCGGCCATGCCGGCAGCGTCGAGCTCTGGCCGATGCTGGAAGCGCCCGAGACCGAGCCGCCGCCGCCCTGGGAGGTACCGGATGCGCCCGGCCGCAGCGCCGGTGCCGACGCGCTGCTGGCCGAGGCGCTGGCCGCGCAGATCCGCCACTGGCTCGACACGAAGGAGATGCTGGAGTCACGTGGGCGAGCGATTCGACCAGGCGACATCCTGGTCCTGGTGCGCCGTCGCACCGGCAGCTTCGTGCCGCGCCTGCTGCGCGCGCTGAAGGAACGCGGCGTGCCGGTCGGCGGCGCGGACCGCATGCGGCTCGCCGAGCAGATCGCGGTGCAGGACCTGCTGGCGCTCTGCGACGTGCTGCTGCTGCCCGAGGACGACCTGCAGCTTGCGGCGGTGCTGAAGTCACCGCTGGTCGGCCTCGACGAGGAGCAGCTTTTTGCCCTCGCGCATGACCGGCCGGGCGGCCTCTGGGCGCGGCTCGCGCAGCATCGCGGCAGCGACACGCCGGAGGGCCATGCCGCCGACATGCTCGCGCGGCTGATGGCCCGCGCCGACCTCGTCACGCCGCATTCGCTGCTGGCCGAGGTGCTGGGCGAGCATCGCGGACGCGAGAAGCTGCTCACGCGCCTCGGGCCCGATGCGGCGGATGCACTCGACGAACTGCTGAATGCCGCGCTCGATCATGAGCGGCGCCATCCGCCGAGCCTGCAGGGCTTCGTGCAGTGGCTGCGCCGTGGCGGCGCGGAGGTGAAGCGCGAGCAGGACAGCGCCTCCGACGCGGTGCGCGTGATGACGGTGCACAACGCGAAGGGCCTGCAGGCGCCGGTCGTGATCCTGCCCGACACGGTCGGCAGCGGCCGCGACGACCGCATGGTGCGCTGGCACATGGCGGGCGACACGCCGATCCCGCTCTGGGCGCCGCGCAAGGAATTCCACGCGCCCGCGTACGCCGAGTTGCTGGAGGCCGAGAAGCGCGCGCGGGCGGAGGAGGAGCACCGGCTGCTCTACGTCGCGCTGACGCGGGCCGAGGACCGGCTGCTGGTCTGCGGCTGGCAGCGCAAGCGGCCGAAGACGCGCGACTGGCCGGAGGGCTGCTGGTACGACCTGGTCGCGCAGGGCTTCGACGGACTCGGCGCGGTGGAGGAGGACTTCGCGCCGCAGGCCTTCGGCGCGCCGGCGGACTGCGCCTTCGCGCGCCCGGCGAAGCGCCGCTTCGACTGCGACCAGACCGCGGCGCCGAAGCCCGATGACCGCGACGCGCCGGCGCCTGTCGCCGCCGACCTGCCCGAATGGGCCGGCCGCCCTGCGCCGGCCGAAGCTGGGGTGGAGGACCTCGCCCCCTCCGCCATCCCGGCCGAGGACGAGACGCCGGCCGCCGCGCCGCATGGCCGCGTGGACCCCACCGGCCGGCGCTTCCGGCGCGGACGGCTTGTCCACGCGCTGCTGCAGCACCTGCCCGACCGCGCAGCGGCCGAGCGCGAGGCAGCGGCGCGCGCCTTCCTCGCCCGCCCCGGCCACGGGCTGGATGCGCGGGAGCAGGCGGAGACGCTGGCGGAGGTGATCGATCTGCTCGCCCAGCCCGACCTGGCCGCGGCACTCGGCCCCGGAAGCCTGGCGGAGGCGCCGCTGGCGGGGCGCATCGGCGAGAGGGTGGTGAACGGCCAGGTGGACCGGCTGCTGGTGACGCCCGAGCGGGTCCTCGTGCTGGACTACAAGACGAACCGCCCGCCGCCGACCCGGATCGAGGACGTGCCCGCGCTCTACCTGCGGCAGATGGCCGCCTATCGGGCGGTGCTGCGCATGGCCTATCCGGGCCGGGCGGTGGAGTGCGCGCTGGTCTGGACCTATGGCGCCCGCTTCATGCCGCTGCCGCCAGGCCTGCTTGATGCGCATGCGCCCCGCGCATGAGTGGCTTTGCTTGACCCGGCCGCGCCGCGCCACGATCTTGCCACGAAGCGTGCCGGCCCCCCGGCCGGCGGATGGAGAATGCGCATGGGCGACCTGACCAAGGCCGTGACGGACGACAGCTTCAAGCAGGACGTGCTGGAGGCGCCCGGACCCGTGCTGGTGGATTTCTGGGCCGAATGGTGCGGCCCCTGCCGGATGGTCGGCCCGATCCTCGACGAGATCGCCAAGGAGTACGAGGGCAAGCTGACTGTCGCGAAGGTGAACATCGACGACAACCCGATGACGCCGAACGACTACGCGGTGCGCGGCATCCCGACGATGATCCTGTTCAAGGACGGCAAGCCGGTCGACACCAAGGTCGGCGCGCTGCCGAAGAGCGCGCTGAAGGACTGGGTCGCGAGTAAGATCGGTTGATCGCAGTGCTGCGGCGCGGCGCCCTGGCTGCCGCGCTGCTTCTCGCGCTGGCCGCGCCCGCGGCCGCGCAACCGGGCGAGGTGGTGCGCAGCGAGCGCGCGACCTTCCGCCTCACCACCTTCGCCACCGGCCTCGAGCATCCCTGGGGCGCCGCGCTGCTGCCCGACGGGCGGCTGCTCGTGACGGAACGGCCGGGCCGGCTCCGCGTGGTCGCGGCCGATGGCAGCCTCTCCGCCCCGCTCGCCGGCGTGCCGGACGTGGTGGCGGAAGGCCAGGGCGGGCTGCTCGACGTGGCGCTCGCGCCGGATTTCGCGACAACGCGCGAGATCTTCCTCTGCCATGCCCAGCTTGTCGCGCGCGGCGCGCTGACCCGGCTGACGCGCGCGCGCCTCGCGCCCGACGCGACGCGGCTGGAGGGTACGACGGCCGTGGTGGACGCCGCGCCGCCGCAGTTCCGCGGCCGGCAGCATTACGGCTGCCGCATCGCCTTCGACCGCGCGGGCTTCCTCTATCTCTCGACGGGCGAGCGCAACGACCCAGAGCGTGCGCAGCGCCTCGACGACCTTGCGGGCAAGGTGCTGCGCCTCACGCGGGACGGGCGCGTGCCGGCCGACAATCCCTTCGTGGGGCGGTCGGGCGCCCGGCCGGAGATCTGGTCCTACGGGCATCGCCATCCGCAGGGCCTCGCGCTCAATCCCTGGACCGGCAGCCTGTGGTCGGCGGAGTTCGGGCCACGCGGCGGCGACGAAGTGAACCTCGTACGTCGTGGCGCGAATTACGGCTGGCCCGTCGTCAGCCACGGCGTGACCTATGGCGGCAGGCCCGTCGGCACCGGCGAGCGCAGCGCGCCGGGGCTGGAGGAACCGTTGGCCGCCTGGGAGCCGGGGCGGAACTTCAGCCCCTCCGGCATCGCCTTCTACGACGCGGGCGCCTTCCCAGGCTGGCGCGGCAGCCTGTTCATCGCGGCGCTCAACCCGCCCGGCCTGGTGCGCCTGACGACCGACGGCGACCGCGTGACCGGCGAGGAACGGCTGCTCTTCGACCGCGGCATCCGCATGCGCGACGTCGTGGTGGCCGCCGATGGCGCGCTGCTTGTGCTCACCGATGCGCCGCGCGGGCGCATCCTGCGCCTCGCGCCGGAGTAGCGATTACCGGTCGAAGACCTGCGGCCAGGTGATGAAGATCCCGACCTCGCCGGGCATGCCGTCGGGAAAGCTGATGATGCGGGCGGAGAAGCCGAAGCCGCCCGGCTTCAGATCGCGCTCCCACATCTCGTAGACCTGCCGGAAGGCGCCGGGCAGCGTGTCCTGCCACCCTTCCAGCTGGTTGTTGATGCGCCGCCCGCCATCCTCGCAGATCTGCGAGGGGAAATGCGCCAGCATCACCTCGCGCTCGCCATCCTCGAACGCCTTCGCGATCTTGGCGCGGGCGCGCGCCTTGTCCTCCTCGGTGATCTGATAGGCCATGACGCGCGCGGCGAAGGTCGCGCGCTCGGCGCGCGCGGCCTCGGCGGCGGCTTCCGCCTCGGCCCGCTTGCGGGCGGCCTCGGCCTCCTTGCGGGCGAGGAGTTCGGCAACGGTCAGCGTCATGCGGCCTCTCCCGGCCCTACAGGGCCCTGATCTCAACCTTGCGGAAGCGTATCACGCCCCGGTCGTTGCCGCCGATGCCAGCGCCGTGCTGCAGGGCGATGCGCCCGGTGGCGAACTTGCCGTCCCGCACATTATCCGCCGTCCTCTGCCCGTTCAGCACGACACTGAAGGCGTCGCCGCGAGCCGTGATCTCGAAGGTGTTCCACCGCCCGCCCGCCTTCGGCATCGGGTCCACCGCGGCCAGGTCCACGATCGCGCCGGTGCCGTAGCGCGGCTCCGGCCGCTCGTCCCAGATGTTGACCTCGTAACAACTTGCCGTGCCGACATTCGCCGGGTTCGTGCAGCGCATGTAGATGCCGCTGTTGGTGTGCGCGTCGGCCCAGAACTCCGTGCGCAGTTCGAAGTCGCGATAGTCGTTCGGCGTCACCAGGAAGCCGTTGCCGCGATCGGCGACGATCGCGCCGTCCTCGACGCGCCAGTTGGCGTCGCCGAGCCGCTGCCAGCCCTCGAGGTCGCGGCCGTTGAAGAGGGCGGTCCACGCCGGCTGGGCCAGCGCAGGACGTCCGAGGGCGACAAGGCTGGCCGAGCCGGCCAGCGCAGACATGATGGTGCGGCGTTGCATTCCAGACCCCTGTGGCGGCGCAAGCCCCGGCAAGGAAGCCTAGGCCGAAGCCGCGGGCCGCTTCAATCAGGTGCCGCCGCGTCCAGCTTCAGCACCTCGCCCGCCAGGTAGAGGCTGCCGCAAATCAGCACGCGGGCCGGCGGCCCTTCCTTCGGCAGCGCCCGCAGCGCCTGCTCCACCGTGCCGCCCTCGCGCGCGACGCCGCCGCTCGCGGCGACGATCGCCTCCAGCGGCATCGCCAGGTGCTGGCCCGGCTCGCGCACCGCCCAGAGCGTCGTGGCGCGCGGCACGATCGGTGCGAGGAACTCCGCCGATTGCTTGCCGCCCTTCATGCCGACCAGCACATGCACCGGGCGGTCGGCGAAGGATTGCGCGAGATGCTCGCCGATCACGATGCCGGCACCGGCATTGTGGCCGCCATCCAGCCACAGCTCCCAGCCGTCCGGCAGCAGCGCGGCGAGCCGTCCGGTGAGCCGCTGCATCCGCGCCGGCCATTCGGCGCGCGCGACGCCGGCGCGGATGGCGTCGTCGGTGAGCCACGCCGGATTCCAGGCGCGCAGCGCGGCGATCGCGATGCCGGCATTGTCGGCCTGGTGCGGGCCCGGCAGGCCGGGCCGCGGCAGGCCGAGCGAAGTCGTCGCGTCGCGCCAGGTGAGCGTGCCGTCGGCGTGGCGCACGACGTCCCAGTCGCGGCCGCGCCGCAGCAGCGGCG
>NZ_JAKJIB010000185.1 GCF_021864505.1 Falsiroseomonas oryziterrae | reverse complement strand
ACGGGCAGCTCGAGCTCTCCCGCACCCTGCTGCGCGGCCTGCCGCGGGTCTTCGTCATCGGCCCGGGCGGCGCCTTCGCCTCGGGCAGCGGCCCGGCGCCGCGCGAGGAGCTGGAACGGCTGGCGCTGGAGGCCTGCCAGCAGCACAGCCGCGGCGGCGCGCCCTGCACGCCCTGGCTGCGCGACCTCGAGATCGTCTGGCCGGGGCGCGAATGGGCGCCGATTCCGCCGCCCGAGGGCCTGGCCTTCGGCGACGCGCAGCGCGTGACGCTGCCCGATCCGCGCTTCCTGTGGTGGGGGCCGGAGCGCGCGCGCGGCGTGCTGGTCTGGGCGCATGGCCGCAGCGCCGACGGCGCCGACAGCCGCGGCACCCAGCCCCAGGCCTGGGTGCGGCACTTCAACAACGCCGGCTACGACGTCTGGCGCTTCGACCGCCTGCCGGAGACCGATTTCACCCGCGCCGCGGGGGTCTGGCTGCGCCAGGACCTGGCCGAGCTGCGGCGGCGCGGCTACCGCCGGGTGATCGCGGCCGGCCAGTCGCGCGGCGCGTGGAACGCCCTGCAGGCACTGGACACGCAGGGTCTGACGGAGGCGACCATCGCAATCGCCCCGGCCGCGCTGGCCGCCATGACGGAGCCGGCGCAGGCGCAGCAGATGGCGGCGATGCGGGCGCTGGTGGCGAACGCCACCGGGGCTGGCCGCACCCGCGTCGCCGTGGCGAATTTCCGCAGCGATCCCTTCGACGGCCTGCCGGAGGAGCGCGCCGCCGCGCTGCGCATGCTGGCCGACCGCAGCGCCGCCTTCCTGTTCATCGACCGTCCCGAGGGGATCGAGGGCCACCACGCCGGCAACAGCCGCGGCTTCATCGAGCGCTTCGGCGGCTGCCTGTTCCTCTTCGCGACCGGTGAGACGCCACCGCTAGCCTGCTGATCCTCACGGAAACGCGAGAATCCGTCTGGACTCTCGCTCTGCCGCCGTGGTTTCCTCCATCACGGCATGTTGAAGATTGTAGTCTATTTTGCTGCTGCGCTGATGCTCGGCGGCGCCGCGCGGGCAGATATCACTGCCCTGCTGGACACGTCTCGGCCGCCCTATCTCAGCGCTGAGGGGCGTGCCGATTATGCGCGCTTCCTGCTCCAGCCGACGCCGCGCGCCTTCGCGCTCGCGCCCGATGGCGCCTGGGGCTGGGCGGCGGCGATCGAGGACGACCCGGCCGCCACCGAGGCCCGCGCCGTCGAGAACTGCGCGCGTTGGGGCGGCCAGGGCTGCCGGATCTATGCGCGCGACCTGGCGGTGGTCTGGCCGGGGCTGGAGGCGCGGGCACCGGCCGCGCCGGCCGGGCCGATCACCGGCGGACCGGGATGGATGCTGGCGCCGGACGGGCGCTTCCTCTGGCAGGGGCCGGAGCGCGCGCGCGGCGCCTATGTCTGGGCGCATGGGCGGAGCCCCGGCGGCGCCGACAGCCGCGGATCGCAGCCGCAGCCGCATGTGCGCGCCTTCAACAACGCCGGCTACGACGTGATCCGCTTCGACCGCGACCCGGCGACCGACGAGACCGAGGCAGGTGCGGCCTGGATGCGGGACGCGCTGCGCGAATTGCGGCGCCGCGGCTATGCGCGCGTCGTGGTGGGCGGGCAGTCGCGCGGCGCGTGGAATGCGCTGCAGGCGCTCGACACGCCGGGGCTCGCGGATGCGGTGATCGCCATTGCGCCGGCGGCGCACGGCCCACGCGGCAGCCCCGCCCATGCCTGGGCGCTGGACGATCTGCGCCGGATCGTAGCGCAGGCGCGCAACACGGGCGCGCGGGTGGCCGTGGCGAATTTCGCCGGCGACGAATTCGACCCCGACCCGGACCAGCGCGCGGCGATCCTGGGTGCGCTGACCGGGCGCGTGGCGGGCTTCCTGATGCTGGACCGGCCGCGCGGCATCCAGGGTCATGGCGGCGGCGCCGACTGGCGCTTCACGCTGCGCTACGCGCCCTGCCTGCTGGACTTCGCGGAAGGCCGCGCGCGCGGCTGCTGAGCACCTAGGCCCCCGCCTGCCACGCCCGGACGCTCTCCAGCGGCCACAGCAGCATCAGCACGTTCAGCGTGAGGTTGTCGCGGATCATCCAGCCGACGAAGAGCTCCATCGCGACCACGATCGCGACGCTGACCCACACCGGCAGGCGCAAGGCGAGCCAGAAGCCGAGCCACATCGCGGCGACGTCGGCCATGGAATTGATCACGCTGTCGCCGTTGTAGCCGAGCGCGATCGTCGCCTCGCGGTAGCGCTGGATCACCGCCTCGGTGTTCTCGACGATCTCCCACGCGACCTCGACGAGCGTCGCGATGGTCAGGCGCGGCCAGTAGCCCAGCCGTCGCGCAACGAGATGCAGCAGCGCGTAGAAGATGAAGCCGTGCGCGATGTGGGACGGCGTGTACCAGTCCAGCAGGTGCTGCGAGTTGCCGCTGTCGAAGGCATTCGCGTGCCAGAGCTTCACGTAGCCGCATTCGCAGATCGGCACGCGGCCCATCCAAAGCAGGATGACGCCGGCCGCGGGCGCGATGCCGAGAACGAGGAAGGGCCAGGCGCCGGCGCGTCCGTGCCGTCGCTCAGACAAACTGCGCATGCCGCTCCTTGATCTCGGCCACCACCGCGTCAGGGTCCTCCGACCACCAGCGCTTCGAGAGGATCTCAACCTCGGCGAAGCCACCGGCATAGCCCGCCGCGGTCACCATCCGACGGATCGCCGGGATGTCGATGACGCCCTCGCCCGGCAGGCCGCGGTCGAAGACGGTGTCGGTGGTCGGCACCTTCCAGTCGCAGACATGGAAGGCGGCGATGCGCGATCCGGCGCGCGCGACCTGCTGCGCCAGCTCCGGATCCCACCAGACGTGATAGACGTCGAGCGCGACGCCCGTCCCGGCGCCGAGCTCGTCGCAGAGATCGAGCGCCTGGCCCAGCGTGGAGAGCACCGAGCGGTCCGCGCAGGTCATCGGGTGCAGCGGCTCGAGCGCGATCGTCACGCCGGCGGCGCGCGCCTCCGGCAGGATCGCGTGCAGGCCCTCGCACACCATCTGGCGCGCGCCGGGCAGGTCCTTCGACCCCGGCGGCAGCCCGCCGCAGACCATGACGAGGCAGCGCGCGCCGATCGCATGCGCCTCGGCGATGGCGCGGCGGTTGTCCTCGATCGCCGCGGCGCGGCCGGCGGCATCCACGGCCGGGAACATGCCGCCGCGGCAGAGGCCGGTGACGACGAGGCCGGCGTCGCGAATCCGCTTCGCCGCTGCTTCGACGCCCATCGCCTGCAGCACGTCGCGCCAGGGCGAGATGCCCGGGATGCCGTGCCGCGCGCAGCCCTCGATGCAGTCGGCGAGACCCCAGCGTTCCTTGACGGTGACGGTGTTGAGCGACAGCCGCATCACGCCACGCCGTGCACCGCGAGCAGCTGCCGCATGCGCGCCGCCGCCATCTCCGGATCGCGCAGCAGGCCGGCCTTGTCGGCCAGGCGGAAGAGCTCGGCGAAGTGGCGGATGCTGCGCGTGCTCTGCTGGCCGCCAACCATGACGAAATGGTCCTGGTGGCCGTTCAGCCACGCCATGAACACCACGCCCGTCTTGTAGAAGCGCGTCGGCGCCTTGAAGACGTGGCGCGACAGCGGCACGGTCGGCGCCAGGATGTCGTGGAACGTCGAGAGGTCGTTGCGCGACAGGCTTGCCAGCGCGCCGCCCACCGCCGGCGCGATCGGGTCGAAGATGCCGAGCAGCGCGTCGGAATAGCCGTGCTCGTTGCCCGCGATCAGCTCGGCGTAGTTGAAGTCGTCGCCGGTGTACATGCGCACGCCTTTCGGCAGGCGGCGCCGCATGACGATCTCCTTCTTGTCGTCGAGCAGGCTGATCTTCACGCCGTCCACCTTGGCGGCATTGGCGTGGATGACGGAGAGCGCCGTCTCCATCGCCGCCATGTGGTCGTGGTTGCCCCAGTAGCCTTCGAGCGCCGGGTCGAACATCTCGCCGAGCCAGTGGATGATCACCGGCTGCGCGACGCCGGACAGGATGCGGCTGTAGACGCGCTCGTAGTCTGCCGGGCTCTTCGCGGCCTTGGCCAGTGCGCGGCTGGCCATCAGGATGATGCGGCCACCCATCCTCTCGACCGCCTCGCACTGCTCCTCATAGGCGCGGATCACGTCGTCCACGGTGACGCCGGGACCGGGCGCGAGGTGGTCGGTGCCGGCGCCGCTGGCCATCACCGCGCCGGGCACGTCCTTCATCGCGTCGAGCGAACGCCGGATCAGCTCCTGCGCCGCAGTCCAGTCGAGCCCCATCCCCCGTTGCGCCGTGTCCATCGCCTCCGCCACGCCGAGGCCGAGCGACCAGAGGTATTTCCGGTAGGCGATGGTGCGGTCCCAATCGACCTTGGCGTCGAGCCAGGGATCCTGCTCGGCCAGCGGATCGGCGACCACATGCGCGGCGGCAAGCGCCACGCGCGGGAAAGGCGGCGTCGCCTTGGGGAACTCGCGTGGCGTTCCGGTGGCGTAGGGCTCGAGCGTGCCGGCTTCGGTCGGCAGGGTGATCGTCGGCATCGGGTCAGACCTCCAGCTTCGGCAGGTCGATCCAGCGGCGCTCGGCCCAGGACTTCAGCCCTGCTTCCGCCAACTGCACGCCCTTGGCGCCGGCCAGCAGATCCCACGGGTAGCTCTGCAACTCGCCCGCGAGGTAGCGGAAGAACATCTCCCACTGCACGCGGAAGCCGTTCGGATAGGGCTGGGTGTCCGGCACCTCCTGCCAGCCGGCGTAGAAATCGATCGGCTGCGGGATGTCGGGATTCCAGACCGGCTTCGGCGTGTTCACGCGGCTCTGCGTCCAGCACTTCTGCAGCCCCGCGACGGCGGAGCCATGCGTGCCGTCCACCTGGAAGGTCACAAGGTCGTCGCGGCGCACGCGCGTCACCCAGGACGAGTTGATGTGGGCCACCACGCCGCCCGCGAGCTGGAACGTGGCATAGGCCGCATCGTCCGTATCCGCGTCATACGCCTTGCCCTGCTCGTCGTAGCGGACCGGGATGTGGGTCGCGCCGAGGCAGCTGACCGCCTCCACCTCGCCGAACAGGTTGTCCAGCACGTAGCGCCAGTGGCAGAGCATATCGAGGATGATGCCGCCGCCCTCGGCCTTCTTGTAGTTCCAGCTCGGGCGCTGGGTCGGCTGCAGGTCGCCCTCGAACACCCAGTAGCCGAACTCGCCCTTCACGCTGCAGATGCGGCCGAGGAAGCCGCTGTCGATCACCATCTTCAGCTTGCGCAGCCCGGGCAGGAACAGCTTGTCCTGCACGACGCCGGCCTTGATGCCGGCGCGCTTCGCGAGCCGCGCGACGTCCATCGCGTCGTCCAGGTTGTCGGCCGTCGGCTTCTCGCAATAGATGTGCTTGCCGGCGGCGATTGCCTTGCGCAGCAGCGCGGCGCGCATCTGCGTCGTCGCCGCGTCGAAGAACACCTCGTCCTTCGGATCGGCCAGGCACGCATCCAGGTCGGTGCTGACGCGCGCGACGCCATGCGCCTTCGCAAGCTGCTCCAGCTTCTCCCGGTTGCGGCCGACCAGGATCGGGTCGGGCATGATCCTGTCGCCATTCGCCAGGCGCACGCCGCCATCGGCGCAGATGGCGGCGATGGAGCGGATGAGGTGCTGGTTCATCCCCATCCGGCCGGTGACGCCATTCATGATGAGGCCGATGCGGCGTTCCGCCATGACGTTCCCTCGCGAAAGCGGCGCGTCCGGGCCCGCCGGACAGCACCAAGTAACCATCTGGTTACCTGCGGCGTGTCCGGCGGTCAAGGCCGCAGGTAGCCAAGCACGACCTCCGTGATGTGCGCCTCGCGCGCCGCGAGCGCCGCCTCGGTATCGAGCGGCGCGCCGAAGATGGTGGAAAGGGTGTGGCGGTTCGCGACGTAGAAATGGCCGAGCGCGAGGATGGAGATGTAGAGCTGCAGCGCATCCACACCGGCGCGGAAGACGCCCGCCTCGGCACCGCGTGCAAGCACGCCGCGCAGCGCCTCGAGGATCGGGGAGTAGAGGGCGGGCACGTCCTCCGACCGGCGGAGATAGGCCGCGCGGTGGATGTTCTCCTGGTTCAGCAGCACGACGAATTCAGGATGCCGCGCCGTGTAGCGCAGGTTGAAGGCGACCAGCCTCGCCATGGCACGCTCCGGCGCCAGGCCCTCCACCTCGACGGCGCGCTCCTCGGCACGTTTGGCGGCATAGGCGCGCTCCAGCACCGTCAGCCAGAGCTCCTCCTTCGAGCCGAAATAGGCGTAGAGCATGCGCTTGTTGGCGCCGGCGCGCGCGGCGATCTCATCAACGCGTGCGCCGGCCAGCCCCTTCTCCGCGAACTCGGCCAGGGCGGCGTCGAGGATGCGCTGCCGGGTCGCCGCGGCGCGCGCGGACAGGGGTGGTCCGGCGCGCGCGGCCAGGGGCAGCGTCGCGGGCCGGGGCGAAGCGACGGCGGGCCGCGACGTGCGGCTCTTGCGTGCCGGCGTGTCCGGCATGGTTCCCCTCTTCCCCTCTTCGCGCCACCATGGCCGCATCGGCGGCGTCGCGCCAAGCCGCGGGGAGGAAGACCGATGCAATGGACCGAAAGCCTGCGCTACCCGGATCCCGCGATCCGCGCGCTCGATCCGGCCTTCAAGCGCTACCACCTGCCGCTGAGCTCGGTGGAACGGCTCTGGACCGGCTCGCGCTGGGGCGAGGGACCGGTCTGGATGGGTGACTGGCGCTGCCTGATCTGGTCCGACATCCCGAACAACCGCGTGCTGCGCTGGGAGGAGGAGACGGGCGTGGTCTCCGTCTTCCGCAAGCCCGCCAACAACACCAACGGCCATACGCGCGACCGCCAGGGCCGGCTGGTGCATTGCGAGCATCTCGGGCGGCGCATCGTCCGCACCGAATACGACGGCAGCCACACCGTGCTGGCCGACCGCTACCAGGGCAAGCGGCTGAACAGCCCGAACGACGTGGTGGTGAAGTCCGACGGCAGCATCTGGTTCACCGACCCGCCCTTCGGGCTCTACGCCTTCTACGAGGGCGAGAAGACCGAGCCCGAGCTGCCGCACACCAACGTCTACCGGATCGACGGCCAGACCGGCGAGGTCACGCTGGTCGCCGACGACATCGACCACCCGAATGGGCTGGCCTTCAGCCCCGACGAGAGCATCCTCTACGTCGTCGAGAGCCGCGGCGAGCCGCGCAACATCCTCGCCTACGATGTGGACGGGGCGAAGCTGCGCAACCGCCGCGTCTTCATCCGCTGCGAAAGCGGCGAGACGCCGGACGGCTTCCGCGTGGATGTGGACGGCAACCTCTGGTGCGGCTGGGGCATGGGCCGGGACGACTGGGACGGCGTGCGTGTCTTCAACGCAGCCGGCGCGCCGATCGGCCACATCGCGCTGCCGGAGCGCTGCGCGAATGTCTGCTTCGGCGGGCGGCACCGCAACCGCCTCTTCATGGCGGCGGCGCACTCGCTGTATTCGCTCTACGTGAACACGCAGGGCGTCAAGGGCGGCTAGCCGAGCACCTCGCGCAGCGCGGTGCCGAGCGGGCCGAGGTCGCGCTCGGCCAGCGCGAGCGGGTTCACCACCAGCATGCCCTCGCGCAGCCGACCCTGGCCGACATGGATGCGCCGCGCGCGGAGCGCGGCCTCGGCCGCGCGGGCCGCCGCCGGATCCGCGCAGTGGATCGCCAGCAGCGGCACCGCGCCATCCGCGATCGTGCCGCCCGGCACGGGGCCCAGCGCTTCGA
>NZ_JAKJIB010000184.1 GCF_021864505.1 Falsiroseomonas oryziterrae | reverse complement strand
CGTCGCTTGGTTCGGCGTGCTCGGCCCGGCCGGCATGCCCGCACCCGTCGTCGCCGCGCTGCACGAGGCGATCACGGCGGCGACGCGCACGCCGCGCTTCGCCGAGCGCGTGGCGACCGGCGGCGGCGAGACGCCCGCGCTCTCGCCCGAGGGCTTCCGCGACTTCCTGGCGCGCGACATGGCGGGCTGGATCGAGACGGCGCGGATCGGCGGCATCCGGCCGGAGTAGCCGCTCAGCGCCGCGGCGCGGTGGTGCCGAGCCAGACGCCGGCCAGCACGATCGCGCCGCCGACCAGCACCAGGACCGAGGGGACCTCGCCCAGCATGACGGCGCCGAGGGCGGCGGCGAAGGGCGGCTGCAGGTAGCCGACCATCGCCGCATCCGTCGCGCGCGCACGCGCCAGCAGCGAGAGGAACATCGTGAGCGGCAGCGCCGAGGCGAAGACGCCGAGGATCGCGACCACGCCAAAGACCCAGGCCGGCGCGTCGAGCGCCGCGCCCGCGCCGAAGGGCAGCGCGAGCGTCCCCGCGACGCCGCCCGAGACGACCTGCTGGCCGAGTGCCAATTGCGCGGGTGCGGCCGGCCGCACCCGCCGCGCGTAGACCGTGCCGAGCGCGTAGGACACGCCCGAGAGCAGGATCAGCAGCCCGCCCGTGAAGCTCGCGCTGCCGGTGAAGGCGGCGGGGCCGAGCAGCACGCCGATCCCGGCGAAGCCGATCAGCAGGCCGGCGACGCTGCGCGGACCGGGCCGTTCCTCCCGCAGCAGCGGCACCGAGAGGAGCGCCACGAGCAGCGGCGTCGCGGCATGGATCAGTGCGGCCGGGGCGGCCTCGATCCGGTTCAGGGCGATGGCCGTCAGCACGTTCGGCACCCACCCGTTGGTGGAGCCGAGGACGAGCCAGTGCCGCAATTGCAGCGGGCCGTGCAGCGCGCGCGTGGCGGCGAGGAAGGCGAAGACCGCGAGCGCTGCGGCACCGCCGCGCAGCGCGGCGAGCACCAGCGGCGGCAGTTCCGGCGCCACCATCCGCAGCAGCGGGAAGGACGCGCCCCAGAGCCCGCCGATGACGAGCAGGCGCCACCAGAGGGCGGGACCGGAGAGGGTCTGCGTCATCTCCCTCCCCCGCATGCGGGGGAGGGAGAAGGGCAAGCGCCCGTCCTCATCGGTTGTTGTTGGCGTTCCTCTGCCGCTCGATCTCGCGCCAGCGGGCGACGTTGCGGTTGTGCTCGTCAAGCGTGCGCGCGAACGCATGACCCCCCGTGCCGTCGGCGACGAAGAACAGGAAGTCGGTCGCCTCGGGCCGAGTCGCCGCGATCAGCGAGTCGCGGCCCGGGCTCGCGATCGGGCCGGGCGGCAGGCCGCGGATGCGATAGGTGTTGAAGGGGTGGTCGCGCTCCAGGTCGGCGCGCGTCAGCGGCCGCTCCAGCACGCCACCATCGGCGGCGGCATAGGCCGCCGTCGGGTCCGATTGCAGCGGCATGTTGCGGCGCAGGCGGTTGATGAAGACGCCGGCGACCCGCGCGCGCTCATCCGCCTTGCCCGTCTCGCGCTCGATGATGCTCGCCAGGATCAGCGCCTCGCGCGGGGTGGCGATGGGCAGGTTCGGCGCGCGGTTCGCCCAGATCTCCGCGAGTGCCGCGTCCATCGCCTGGTCGGCGCGGCGCACCATGGCGGCGCGCGTGTCGCCCCATTGGAAGGCATAGGTCTCGGGCAGCAGTGCGCCCTCGTCGAAGGCGGGCGTCTCGCCGAACAGGCCCTCGGTGCGCTCGAGCAGGGCTGCGATCTGCCGCGCGGTGAGGCCTTCCGGGATGGTCAGCCGGCGCTGCACGGGCCGGCCCTGGCGCAGCACCGTCAGCACCTCGCGCAGGCTTGCGCCGGCGGGGAACACGTATTCCGCGGCGCGCAGCGGTCCCTGGCCGCGGGTGAGATAGACGGCGGCGAGGAAGGCGCGCGGGTCGCGGATCACGCCGCGCTCGGCCAGCGCTTCCGCGATGGCGGTTGCGCCGCCGCGCGGCACGACGACCTGTGCCGGCTCGGCCAGCGGGCCGGGTGCGGCATAGGTCGCACGGGCATACCACCAGCCGCCGCCCGCGGTGACCGCGAGCAGGGCGAGCAGGATCAGGATGGCCTTGACGCGACGCCGCATGCCGCCGGTGTTTGGGGAGGCGGGCGCATCCGGCAAGGGGCGCCCGTCCTCGTTCACGGAAGGGTCAGGCGGCCTTGCGGAAGACGATGCTCGCGTTGGTGCCGCCGAAGCCGAAGCTGTTCGACAGCGCGACCTCGATCTTCCGCTCCTGCGCGACCTTCGCGACGCGGTCGATCGGGCTCTCCTTCGAGGGCTCGTCGAGGTTGAGGGTCGGCGGCGCGATGCCGTCGCGGATGGCGAGCACCGAGAAGATGCCCTCGACCGCGCCGGCCGCGCCCAGCAGGTGGCCGACCGCCGACTTGGTGGAGGACATCGCCAGGCCCTTCGCCGCGTCGCCCCAGAGGCGTTCCACAGCGCCGAGCTCGAGATCGTCGCCCATCGGCGTCGAGGTGCCGTGCGCGTTGACGTACTGCACCTGGTCCGGCGTCACGCCCGCGCTGGCCAGCGCGGCGCGCATGGACCGGAAGGCGCCGTCGCCATCCTCGCTCGGTGCTGTGATGTGGTGCGCGTCGCCCGACATGCCGTAGCCGACGACCTCGGCGTAGATCTTCGCGCCGCGCTTCTTCGCGTGCTCGTACTCCTCGAGCACCAGCACGCCCGCGCCCTCGCCCATGACGAAGCCGTCGCGGTCCTTGTCCCAGGGGCGGGAGCCCTTGGTGGGCGTGTCGTTGAAGGCGGTGGACAGCGCGCGGGAGGCGCAGAAGCCGGCCATGCCGATCTCGCTGACGGCCGCCTCGGCGCCGCCGGCCACCATCACGTCGGCGTCGCCGAGCGCGATCAGCCGCGCCGCGTCGCCCAGCGCATGCACGCCGGTGGCGCAGGCGGTGACGACGGAGTGGTTCGGGCCCTTGAAGCCGTAGCGGATCGAGACGTGGCCGGAGGCCAGGTTGATCAGCGCGGAGGGGATGAAGAAGGGCGAGAGCCGCCGGATCTTCCCTTCCTTGATGAGGACCGAGGCCTCGTAGATGGTCGGCAGGCCGCCGATGCCGGAGCCGATCATCACGCCGGTGCGGATGCGGTCCTCCTCGGCCTCGGGCATCCAGCCGGCGTCCTGCACCGCTTCCTCAGCCGCGACGAGCGCGAGTTGTATGAAGCGGTCCATCTTCTTGACGTCCTTGACCGGGATCCACTCGGCGACGTCGAGCTTCCCCTCGGCCTTCGGCCCCTGCGGGACCTGGCCGGCGATCTTGGACGGCAGGGCACTGGTGTCGAAGGACTGGATCGCGCCGATGCCGGACTCGCCGGCGGTCAGGCGCTTCCAGACGTGCTCGATGCCGAGCCCGAGCGGGCAGGCGATGCCCATGCCCGTGACGACGACGCGACGCGGCGCCGAAAGGTGACCGAACACAGCCTAGGTTCCCTGTTCCTGCTGCAATCCCGCCTCGTCATCGGTGCTGGCGGCCCGCGGAGCGGGCCGAGGCCGCGAATGCGGCCCGCGGCATGCCGCGAAGCCAAGCCGCGCGGAGGCGCGGCGCCCGGCGTCTGAGGGGCATGAACGCGGAGCGTTCATGCACGCCGGATCAAGCCGCCTTCTTCTCGTCGATGTAGGCGATCGCGTCCTTGACGGTCGTGATCTTCTCGGCCGCGTCGTCCGGGATCTCGACGCCGAAGGCCTCTTCGAACGCCATCACCAGCTCGACGGTGTCGAGGCTGTCGGCGCCCAGGTCGTCGATGAAGGAGGCCTCAGGCGTCACCTTGGCCTCGTCCACGCCGAGGTGCTCGACGACGATCTTCTTCACCTTCTCCGCGGTGTCGCTCATGGACCGGGGTCTCTCCTGCTGCGGTCGTGCGACCCGCCTCGCGGGTCGTGGAAGTGGGGCCGATGTCTCGACGGGGCGTGCCGGGAGGCGCGGCGCCGGGATATCCCGGGGCGGCGCGCCTCTAACACGGAAGCGTCACTTGGCCTAGCAGGGTCGCGGGCGCAAGCGGGGGGCGGATTTCCCGCCTTGCGGGCCGTGTGCCGTGCCGCCCCCCGGCCCCCCGACTCGGGCCGGGGGGCGGCGGGTGGCGTGCGTTTGACGGGACCGCCCGCAACCGGCGCGGAGCCCGCCCGTTGACGCGCCGTCATGAACGGGAGCGCGCCATGAACAACATCATCTACATCGTCGGGCTGATCGTGATCGTCATCGCCATCCTGAGCTTCCTCGGGCTGCGCTGACGCCGCGGCGGCCCGGGCGCGGCGGCGCGCCCGGCCGGCCCGCCTCAGATCATCGCCATCCCGCCATTGACGTGCAGGGTCTGGCCGGTGACCCAGCCGGCCTCGTTCGAGGCGAGATAGGCCACCGCCGCCGCCACGTCCTCCGGCGCGCCCATGCGCTGCGTCGGGATGCGCGAGAGCAGCGCGGTGCGCGCGGCCTCGGGCAAGGCATCGGTCATCGCCGTCTTCACGAAGCCGGGGGCCACGACATTCACCGTCACGCCGCGGGTCGCCACCTCCTGCGCCAGCGACTTCGACATCCCGATCAGGCCCGCCTTCGCCGCGGCGTAGTTCGCTTGGCCGGCATTGCCGGTGACGCCGACGATCGAGGCGATGGAGACGATGCGGCCGAAGCGCTTCTTCATCATCCCGCGCAGCGCGGCGCGCGCCAGGCGGAAGGGCGCGGTCAGGTCGACCTCGAGCACCGCGTTCCAGTCGGCGTCGCCCATGCGCAGCGCGAGCATGTCGCGCGTGAAGCCGGCGTTGTTCACCAGGATGTCGAGCGAGCCGCCCTCGGCTTCCACCTTCTCGACCAGCGCCGCCGGCGCAGCCGGGTCGGCGAGGTCGGCGGGCGCCACGAGGACGCGCGCGCCGCCGAGCGCCTCGGCCACGCGGGCGAGTTCCGCCTCGCGCCGGCCGGTGAGCGCGACGGTCGCGCCCTGCGCGTGCAGCGCCGTCGCGATCGCCTCCCCGATGCCGCCGGTCGCGCCGGTGACGAGGGCGACCTTGCCTGTCAGGTCGAACATGGCGCGACCTCCCTTACTTGGCTTCGCTGGCCGAAGGGCCAGCTACGCGGGTGCCGGTGACGAAGGCGACCTTGCCGGTGAGATCGAACATCACGCCTCTCCCTGCGCCTGATCGAGGCGCTTGAACATGGTGTAGCGGGTGTGGCCCGGCGGGCAGTCCGCGATCGCGCCGGCGACCGCATAGCCGTGCCGCTCGTAGAAGGGGCGGGCCTGGAAGGAATAGGTCTCGAGCCGCGCGCCGATGCAGCCGCGCGCGCGCGCCTCCGCCTCCGCCATCGCCAGCATGCGGCTGCCGAGGCCGGTGCCGCGCAGCGCGTCCGGCACCAGGAGTTGGTCGATGTAGAGCCAGCGCCAGGCGGTCCGCCCGACCAGCCCGCCGATGATGGCGCCAGCCGCGTCGCGGCAGGTGACCGCAAGCGGGCGGATGTCGAGCGGCAGGCCGGTCGCGGCCTCGTTGGCGGCGATCAGCCCCGCGCGGATCGCGCCCTGGTCCGCCGCATCCGGCGCATCGGTGAGGGCGAGCGCGACGCTCAAAGCGACTTCAGGAAGGCTTCGATGTCGGCGGGCGTGCCGACGGCTTCCGCCTTCGCCTCCGGCATCAGGCGCTTCATCAGCCCGGTCAGCACCTTGCCCGAGCCGATCTCGACGAAGCGGTCGCAGCCCATCGCCCCCATCGCCTGGATGCATTCGCGCCAGCGCACCGTCCCCGTGACCTGCTTCACCAGCAGGTCGCGGATCTCGGCCGGGTCGGTCGCCTTCGCGGCGGTGACGTTGGCGACCACCGGCACGACGGGGGCGCGCATCGTCGCCTTCTCCAGCGCCTCGGCCATCGCATCCGCGGCCGGCGCCATCAGCGCGGAGTGGAAGGGTGCGGAGACGGGCAGCTTCATCGCCCGCTTGATGCCGGCTTCCTTGGCCTTCTCGATGGCGCGGTCCACCGCGGCGGTCGCCCCCGAGACGACGACCTGGCCGCCGCCATTGTCGTTCGCGACCTCGACCACCTCGCGCCTGCCCGTCGCCGGATCCTCGGCGGCGGCGGCGCAGATCGCCTGCGCCTGCTCGAGCTCGGCGCCGAGCAGGGCGGCCATGGCGCCGGTGCCGGGCGGCGTCGCCTTCTGCATCGCCTCGCCGCGCAGGCGCAGCAGGCGGGCCGCGGTCGGGACGTCGAAGGTCCCGGCGGCGGCGAGGGCTGCGTATTCGCCGAGGCTGTGGCCGGCGACGAGGGCGACGCGGTCCTTCAGCTGGAAGCCGCCCTCCTTCTCCAGCACGCGCAGCACGGCGAGGGAGACGGCCATCAGCGCGGGCTGGGCGTTGGCGGTGAGCGTCAGCTCCTCGGCCGGGCCCTCGAACATGAGCTGGCTGAGCTTCTGCTTCAGCGTCTCGTCCACCTCCTCGAAGACCTCGCGGGCGGCGGGGAAGGCGGCGGCGAGGTCGCGGCCCATGCCGGGGGCCTGGGATCCCTGACCGGGGAAGGTGAAGGCGAGCGCCATGACGGGTGCGTGATCCGTGCCGAAAGGTCGCGCCCGGTAGGGCGGGGGACGGGCGGGCGTCAAGGGGACGGCGCGGGATGTGGGTTTCGGACAAAAAGCTCGGGTCTTCGGAGGTCGCGAAGGTGGACCCACCCCCACCCCTCGAACGCCCCTGGCGTTCGACCCCCGCCTCGCGGGGGAGGGGACGACACTGGGCGGGAGAGGGGGATCGGCGGGCGGGGAGCGGGACGGGCCGATAGCGCGTTGTCGGCTCGGACAGGCGGGAGGCGGCGATGAGGCGGACCCTGATGGTTTCGGACAAATCCAGCCTGACCATCCAGACCGGCGACGCCGGGACCGAGGTGCTCGATGCCGGCGGCGTGGTGCTGGCCACCCATGGCACGGACCGGCACGACGAACTCGTGGCGGCGCATGAGGCGGAGGGCTGGCGGGTGGCGCGCAGCGGCGACGTGCGGCCGGAGGAGGCCGCCGACGTGTCCCCGCCGCCGAGCGGCCCGGCGGGGCCGGCCGGCGAGGTGGACCTGGGCAACGCGGGGTGACACGCGGCGCGTCCTCCGGCACGGAAAGGAATATTGTCCTTTTCGAGCGCGACATGCAAGCGTCGACCGCCGTTGCGGCGACTCCGCGCTTGCCCCCGCCGCCCCTCCCGTGCTTTACGCGCGCCTTCCCTGCCGGGACCCGAGGCATCGGTCCCGGCTATGCCCGCTTGCGCGCGCGCCCGGCACGGGGCCGGACCGCCGCAGGACAGCGCCGCGACACCCGTCGGGCCTGGGGCTGAGCCAGCCAGAGGGGAGACAGGATGCCGCTCTACGAATGCGTGCTGATCGCACGCAACGACGTCACGCAACAGCAGGTCGAGACCATCGCCGACCAGGTCGAGCAGACGCTCAAGGCCGGCGGCGGCGAGGTGCGCAAGCGCGAATACTGGGGCCTGCGCGGACTTGCCTACCGCATCAAGAAGAACCGCAAGGCGCATTACATGCTGCTCGGCGTGAACGCGCCGCCGGCCGCCCTGCAGGAAGCCGAGCGCCAGCTCGGCCTGCACGAGGACGTGCTGCGCACGCTGACCATCCGCGTCGAGGAGCTGGAGGAAGGCCCGTCCGCCATCCTGGCCCGCCGCGGCGAGGATCGCGAGCGCGACCGCGGCTTCCGCGGCCCGCGCCCGGCCGGCCGCTTCGGCTCCGGCCGCACCGGCGGC
>NZ_JAKJIB010000183.1 GCF_021864505.1 Falsiroseomonas oryziterrae | reverse complement strand
CTCGGCACCCGGCTCGGCGCGCACCAAGCGCAGCGCGGCGCCCTCGCCGGGGCCGGCGAGCAGTTCGTGCGGGCGGATGAAGGCCTCGGCCGGCCCGTCGGGCAGGGCGACGCGGAGCGGCGGCAAGGGCAGCGGGTCGAACTGCAGGACACCGTGCCGGACGCTGCCGGGCAGCCGCGCGGCCTCGCCGACGAAGCCCGCGACGAAGGGCGTGGCGGGCGCCTCCAGCAGCGCCGTCGGTGTGTCGAACTGGGCGACGCGGCCGCGCTCCATCACGGCGACGCGGTCTGCCATCTCCATCGCTTCCTCCTGGTCGTGGGTGACGAGGATGGTGGTGATGCCAAGGCGGTCGTGCAGTCCGCGCACCCAACGACGCACGTCCTTGCGGACCAGGGCATCCAGCGCGCCGAAGGGCTCGTCGAGCAGCAGCAGACGCGGCTCGATGGCGAGCGCGCGGGCGAGTGCGACGCGCTGGCGCTGGCCGCCCGAGAGCTGGTCGGGCCAGCGGCGCTCCAGCTCAGGGATCTGCACAAGGGCGAGCAGCTCGCGCACGCGCCGCGCCGTCTCCGCCTGTGTCGGCCGCTCGGCGCGCCGACGCACGCTGAGGCCGAAGGCGACGTTGTCGAAGACCGTCATGTGGCGGAACAGGGCGTAGTGCTGGAAGACCACGCCGACGCCGCGCTCCCGCGCCGGCACGCCGGTCATGTCGCGTCCGGCGACCGTCACGGTGCCGGAATCATGCCCCTCAAGCCCGGCGAGGATGCGCAGCAGCGTGGTCTTGCCGGAGCCAGAAGGGCCGAGCAGCGCCACGAACTCCCCCGCAGCGATGTCGAGTGAGACGCCATCCAGCGCCGCGACGGCCCCGAACCGGCGGACGAGGCCCGCGACCGAGACGCTCATGCCGCGGCCCCCTGCCGGCGCCGGCCGCTCGCCCGCTCCAGCACCGCCTTGGCCGCGAGCGTGACGAGGCCGAGCAGCGCGAGCAGCGCGGCCACGGCGAACGCACCCGCGAACTGGTACTCGTTGTAGAGGATCTCGACATGCAGCGGCATGGTGTTGGTCTCTCCGCGGATGTGACCCGAGACGACGGAGACCGCGCCGAACTCGCCCATCGCGCGCGCATTGCACAGCAGCACGCCGGCGAGCAGCGCCCACTTCACGTTGGGTAGCGTGACGCGGCGGAAGGTCTGCCAGCCCGTCGCGCCGAGGGTAGCGGCGGCTTCCTCCTCGTCGCGGCCCTGTTCCTGCATCAGCGGGATCAGCGTGCGGGCGACGAAGGGGAAGGTGACGAAGATGGTGGCGAGCAACAGCCCCGGCAGGGCGAAGATCACCTGGATGTCCCGCGCCTGCAGCCAGGCACCGAGCCAACCCTGCAGGCCGAAGATCAGCACGAAGACGAGCCCAGAGATGACCGGGGAGACGGAGAAGGGCAGCTCGATCAGCGTGACCAGAACGCGCTTCCCGGAGAAGTCGTGCTTGGCCACGCACCAGGCAGCCGCGATGCCGCCGATCGTGTTCACCGGCACGCTGATCGCGGCGACCACCAGCGTCAGTTGGATCGCCGCCAGGGTGTCCGGGTCCGCCAGCGCTTCCAGCGCCACCGGCAGGCCGCGGCGGAGCGCCTCGACGAAGACGGCAGCGAGCGGGAGGCCGAGCAGCAGGAGGGCCGACACCACCGCCAGTCCGGCGAGCGTCCATCGCGCCCAGGGCGGGTCCTCCGAAGCCGGGCGGAAGGCAGCTGTGCCGCTCATCGGCGCCCCCGCCGCAGCGCGACCTGGAGGAGGTTCAGCGCCAGCAGGATGACGAAGGACAGCAGCAGCATCGCCAGCCCGATCGCCGCGGCGCCGGCATAGTCGAACTGTTCCAGCCGGATCACGATCAGCAGCGGCGCGATCTCGCTGACCATCGGCATGTTGCCGGCGATGAAGATGACGCTGCCGTACTCGCCGACGCTGCGCGCGAAGGCGAGTCCGAAGCCGGTCAGCAGCGCGGGGAGGAGCGCGGGCAGCACAACGCGGAACAGGGTCTGCGGCCGCGTCGCGCCGAGGGTTGCCGCCGCTTCCTCGGCATCGCGGCCGAGGTCGCGCAGCACCGGCTCGACCGTACGGACGACGAAGGGCAGGCCGACGAAGATCAGCGCGACCACGACCCCGGCCGGCGTGAAGGCGACCTACCAGCCGAAGGCTGCCGCGAGCGGCGCGCCGAGCCAGCCATTGGTGGCGAAGAGCGCGGTCAGCGCGATGCCGGCCACCGCGGTCGGCAGCGCGAAGGGCAGGTCCACCGCGCCGTCCAGGATCGCGCGGCCCGGGAAGCGGAGCCGCACGATCGCCCAGGCCAGCAGCAGCCCGACCGGCACAGTCACGGCCGCGGCCAGCAGCGCCGCGCCGAAGGAGAGCCTGAGCGCCGCCGCGACGCGCGGCTCCGCCAGCGCCGCCACGACGCCGGCTAGGCCGAGCTCCCAGGGCCGGATCGCAAGCGCCGCGAGCGGGATCAGCACGATGGCGGAGAGCCAGAGCGCGGTGATCCCGAAGGCGAGGCCGAAGCCGGGGATCGCCCGGACCCGCGCGAGCCGGGCAGGCCCCGCCCGCGCGAGGCCGAGCGCAGCGCTCATCGTCCGGGCCGGTAGATGCGGTCGAAGACGCCGCCGTCGTTGAAGTGGGTCTGCTGCGCCCGCGTCCAGCCGCCGAAGGTGTCGTCCACCGTCACCAGGTCGAGCCGCGGAAAGCGCTGGGCATTGGCCGCGAGCAGCGCGGCGTCGCGGGGCCGGTAGAAGTGCTTCGCCGCGAGCGCCTGGCCCTCCGGCGCGTAGAGGCCGCGCAGATAGGCCTCCGCGATGGCGCGCGTGCCGCGGCGGTCCACATTGGCGTCCACCACCGCCACCGACGGCTCGGCCAGGATGGACAGCGAGGGATGGACGATCTCGAAGCGGGCGTTCGGGAATTCCTGCAGGGCGAGATGCGCCTCGTTCTCCCAGGAGATGAAGACGTCGCCCTGGGCGCGCTGCGCGAAGTTGGTTAGCGACCCGCGCGCGCCGGTGTCGAGCACGGGGACGTTGCGGTAGAGCCGGGTGATGAACTCCTCCGCGCTGCGCTCCGACCCGCCCGGCTGGCGCAGCGCCCAGGCCCAGGCGGCCAGGTAGTTCCAGCGCGCGCCGCCCGAGGTCTTCGGGTTCGGCGTGATGACGGAGACGCCGGCGCGGCCGAGGTCGCCCCAGTCGCGCACGTTCCGCGGATTGCCCTGGCGGACGAGGAACACGATGGTGCTGGTGTAGGGCGCGCTGTTGTTCGGCAGCCTCCCGATCCAGTCGCGCGCGATCAGGCCGCGCTCCGCGATCTCGTCCACGTCGTAGGCGAGCGCCAGCGTCACGACGTCGGCCTGCAGCCCGTCGATCACGCTGCGCGCTTGCCGCCCCGACCCGCCATGCGACGTGTTGACGCGCACCGCCTGCCCGGTGCGGGCCTGCCAGTCGCGGGCGAAGAAGGCGTTGTACTCGCGGTAGAGCTCGCGCGTCGGGTCGTAGGAAACGTTGAGCAGCGTCGGCGGCTGTTGCGCGGCGGCGGGCGTGGCGACCAGTGCCAAGGGTGCGGCCGCGATCAGGCGGCGTCGGGTGAGCGTCATGGGTCTCTCCGTCGAGGCGTTGCGTGGAACGGCGGAGGGCGAGGGCGCTCGTGCCCAGGGGTGTCAGAGGCCTGGCACGGGCTCCCTCGCCGTCAGACATCGCGCGGCGGGCCCGGTCGTTGCCGCGGATTGCGGGCAGCCGGGCCGGCCGCAGGCGAGCCAGGCGGCGGCGTCGAGATGCGCACGCACGGCGCGGATCACCTCGACCGGCGGATGGCCCTCGGCGCGCAGGCGGGCGCGCAGCGCCGCGACCTCCTCCAGCCGCCCGGCCCATTCCTCGCCGAAGGCGTCCTCCAGCCAGCCACGCAGCGCGGCCGAGAGCGCGGGCGCGCCGCCGCCGGTCGAGACGGTCAGCAGTAGCTCGCCGCGCCGCACCAGCGCGGGCACATGCACGTCGCAGAGATGCGGCACGTCCTCGATGTTGACCGGGATGCCGCGCATCCGCGCGGCGGTGGCGAGCCATTCCGATTCCGCGTCGGTGAGCCCCGCGCCGAAGATCAGCTGCCGTCCTTCGAGGGCGAGCGCGGGCGGCAGCCCGTCATGCACGGAAAGCCGCGTCAGCCCCGCACCCTCCAGCAGCGCGCGGCGCTTCGCGAAGGCCGGGCCACGGCCCGCCAGCAGCGTCGGCGTCCCGGGCAGGAAGACGAGCGGCAGCATCAGCCGACCGCCACATGCCGACGCAGCAGGCCGAGCGGCGTCGCATCGCCTGCCACGGCGGGCTGATACGCGATCGGGATCGCGTGAAGGCCGCGCTGCCAGGCCGCAAGGTCGGCGCTCTCCGCAACCTCGACGGTGCTGAAGCCGCAGCGCAGCAGGAAGGCGTGCTGGTCCGGCAGGACATGGCCCGTCGCGCGGATCTCGCCGGCGAAGCCGTGATGCTCGCGGAGTGCGCGCGCCTGGGTGAAGGCGCGGCCGTCGCGATGCTTCGGGAACCGCAGCGCCACCAGCGAGAGCCGGTGCAGGAAGGGCGCCAGGGCCGACGGATCCGTGTCGTTCGGAAGCAGCACGCCGAGCTGCGCGTTGCGGGCGAGCAGCGCCGTTGCTTCCGCCTGGAGCCGGGCGAGACTCACCAGCGCCGGCGCGCCGTCCGGCAGCCGCGCGTCGTCCGCGATGGCGACAAAGGCATCGGCGACGAGCCGGCCTTGCTCAAGCAGGGGCATAGAGCGCCTCCTTGAAAGGGGCGGGGCCGATGCGGCGGTAGGTGTCCTTGAACAGCTCGCCTTGCGTGCGGTGCGCGACATAGGTGCGCACCAGCGTCTCCACCGCGTCCACGACGGCGTCGTAGGAAAAGGCGGGGCCGATCAGCTCGCCGATCGCGGCGTCGTTGGTCGCGCTGCCGCCGAGCGTGATCTGGTACACCTCCTCGCCGCGCTTATCCACGCCGAGCAGGCCGATATGGCCCACGTGATGGTGGCCGCAGGCATTGATGCAGCCCGAGATGTTGACGTGCAGCGTGCCGATGTCGAGCTGCCGGTCGAGATCGGCGAAGCGCTCCGAGATGCGCTGCGCGACGGGGATGCTGCGCGCGGTGGCGAGCGCGCAGTAATCCATGCCGGGGCAGGCGATGATGTCGGTGACCAGCCCGACATTCGGCGTCGCGAGCCCATGAGCGTCGAGCGCGGCGTGCAGTGCCGGCAGGTCCTCCTGACGCACATGCGGCAGCACCAGGTTCTGCACGTGGCTGACGCGGATCTCGCCGAAGGAGAAGCGGTCGGCGAGGTCGGCGACGGCCTCCATCTGCTCGGCCGAGGCGTCGCCGGGGATGCCGCCGATCGGCTTCAGCGAGATGACGACCGAGGCGTAACCAGGCGTACGGTGCGGATGGGTGGAGGTGGCGCACCAGGCCGCGAAGCGCCGGTCCTCGGCGCGAGCGCGGCGCAGCGCGGGCGGGTCGTCGACAAGCGTCGCGAAGGCGGGCGGTGCGAAATGCGCGGCGATCGCCTGCACCACCTCGGGGTCGAGGCGGTAGCGGCCGCGCGGCATGGCGGCGAACTCGGCCTCCACCAGGTCGCGGAATTCGTCGCCCAGATCGCGGACCAGGATCTTGATGCGCGCCTTGTAGATGTTGTCGCGCTGGCCGAGCACGTTGTAGACGCGCAGCACGGCTTCCAGATAGGCCAGCAACTCGGCCTCCGGCACGAAGTCGTGGATCAGCGTGCCGACCACCGGCGTGCGGCCGAGACCGCCGCCCACCCAGACCTCGAAGCCGATCGCGCCTTCGGCGTTGCGCTTCGCGATGACGCCGATGTCGTGGACCTTCGCCGCCACGCGGTCATGCGGCGCGCCGGTGATGGCGATCTTAAACTTGCGTGGCAGGTAGCTGAATTCGGGGTGCAGCGTGGACCATTGCCGCAGGATCTCGGCATAGACGCGCGGATCCACCAGCTCGTCCGCGGCGGCGCCGGCGAATTCGTCGGTGGTGACGTTGCGGATGCAGTTGCCGCTGGTCTGGATGGCATGCATGTCCACCTCGGCCAGCGCGGCGAGCATGTCCGGCGCATCCTCCAGCTTCGTCCAGTTGAACTGGATGTTCTGGCGCGTGGTGAAGTGGCCGAAGCCGCGGTCGAAGCGGCGCGCGATGAAGGCGAGCTGCCGCAGCTGGCGGCTGTCCAGCACGCCATAGGGGATGGCGACGCGCAGCATGTAGGCGTGCAGCTGCAGGTAGAGGCCGTTCATCAGCCTGAGCGGCTTGAACTCGTCCTCCGTCAGCTCCCCGGCGAGGCGGCGCTGCACCTGGTCGCGGAACTCCGCGATGCGCGCGGCGAGGAAGTCGCGGTCCACCGCGTCGTAGCGGTAGGTGCGCGCATGCGGGGGGATGGCGGCGTGCTGGTCCATCGGCGAAGCCCTCAGACGGCGATCGGCAGGGCGGGACGCGGGATGGCGTCCACGGATGGGCCGGTGGCACGGAGCCGTTCCCGGAAGCGCAGCGGACGCGGCACGCCGGCGAGAAGCTCGACCTCCACCGCATAGGCGCCGACGACGCGGCGCGCGCGTTCCGCCGCCTGGCCCTGGGCGAGGGCATGCGCGGCCTCCTCCGGCGCGAAGATGCGGGCGGCGGCGAGGTTGCGGGTCCAGCCGCCATCGGCGGCGAGCCACACGACGCGGCCATCGGCCAGATCGTTGGCGGTGATCGCCACCGGCTGGGTGGCGGGACGGGCCTTGGCAGGTCCCGACATGGCTCTGGTCCCCGATCGGCGCGCGGCCCGGTGCAGCCGCGGCGCGTATTGCACGATGAACAAGCGGCCAAATGGGGTCGCGCCTGGGGTTATGCCGATCGGCGGGCGTGATGGCAAGGAGCATGGAAGATATTTCGCCGAGACGCGGCTTTACGGCGGTGTGGGAGATATGTTTTTCTCCGGCAGCCAGATCGAAAAGACGTGCAGTGATGGTGAAATATGCCTCGGCCCTCGCCGTCGGCGCCGGGCCCCGCCCCGGCGAGGTGTGGCTGGTCGGCGCCGGCCCCGGCGATCCGGGCCTGCTGACCCTGCGCGCCGCCGATGCGCTCCGCGCGGCCGACCTCGTGCTGCATGACGCGCTGCCGGGCCGCGCCATGCTGCGTCTAGTCCGGCCGGGCGCGGAGCTGGTGAATGTCGGCAAGCGCAAGGGCGCGGCGCCGGTGCCGCAGGCGCGCATCAATGCCCGGCTCGTCGCCGGCGCGCTCGCCGGGCTGCGCGTGGTGCGGCTGAAGGGCGGCGATCCCTTCGTCTTCGGCCGCGGCGGGGAGGAGACGGCGGCGCTGGATGCCGCCGGCATCCCCTGGCGCGTCGTGCCCGGCGTCACCGCCGGCACCGCCGCGCCGGCCGCTGCCGGCATCCCGCTGACGCAGCGCGGGCTTGCCAGCGCGGTGACCTTCGTCACCGGCCATGACGAGGCGGGCGGCCTGCCCGGCAACCTGGATTGGGCGGCGCTGGCTCGGGCGGGCGGGACCATTGCCGCCTTCATGGCGCTCTCGCGCCTCGACGAGATCGCGCTGCGCCTGCTGGCCGGCGGGCGCGCGCCTGCGACGCCGGTGGCGGTGATCGCGCAGGCCTCGCTGGAGGGCGAGACGGTGCTGCGCACCACGCTCGGCGCCTGCACGCTCGCGGTGCGTCGCGCAGGGCTGCCCACGCCGGCGCTCGTGGTGATCGGCGAGGTCGCGGCGCTCGGCGCGGCTGCAGCCGAGGCGCTTCCGGAGGTCGCGGCG
>NZ_JAKJIB010000182.1 GCF_021864505.1 Falsiroseomonas oryziterrae | reverse complement strand
CGCGACCGGGTCCGCTCCGCCAGTCGCCAGCGCCGAGGCCCCGACCGCGGCGAAGACCGCCGCGGCGACCAGCGCGCCGCCATGCGCGAGCGTCGCGCCGGACCCGCGGCGCCCCAGCGGGAGGGCAGCCAGCGCGACCAGGACCAGCCCGGCGAGGGCGAGGAGAAGCGCCGTCAGCACGGCGGGGGATGCGCCACCACGAGACGGACCTTACGTGCGGCCGCGCCGCGGCAGAAGGGGGCCGCTTCCCTTCCCCGCCCCCTGGCGCTAAGGGCTCTCCGGCCCGGCAAGCGGGCCCCAACCGGGAAACGCCGCCTCGGCCCATGGCCCCCCTGCTCGCCTTCAGCCGCGCCGTCGATTCGATGAACGCCGCCTTCGGGCGCGCCGCGGAATGGATGGTGCTGCTCGCCTGCGCCGTCTCGGCGGGCAACGCCTTCCTGCGCTACGGCTTCTCGCTCGGCTCCAACGCCTGGCTCGAGGCGCAGTGGTATCTCTTCGCCGGCGTGGTGATGCTGGGCGGGAGCTACACGCTGTTCCGCAACGAGCATGTGCGCGTCGACCTGGTCTACGGCTCGCTACGGGAGCGGGCGCGGATCTGGGTGGACGTGATCGGGATCGCGCTGTTCCTGCTGCCGGCCATGGCGCTGCTCGCCTGGATGACCTGGCCGTTCTTCCTCGATTCATGGACGCGCGGCGAGATGTCGTCCTCGCCGGGCGGGCTGATCCGCTGGCCGGCCAAGATCCTGATGCCGCTCGGCTTCGCGCTGATCACGCTGCAGGGCCTGTCGGAGCTGATCAAGCGCGTCGCGCTGCTGCGCGGGATCGAGCTGCCGCACGGTCGGCTCCACGCCTCCTATGCGAGGCCGGAGCAGTGAAGCCGGTGCGGAGAGGCTCCGACCTGCGGCCCGCAAGGCGGGCCGAGGCCGCGAAGGCGGCCCGCCGCCCCTGCGGCGAGCCAAGCGCAGCGCCGGCGCCTGAGGGCGACGTGCGCCAGCACGTCGCGAGCCACGCATGACCCTCCTCGGCATCCCGTCCGAGGACCTGATGCCGCCGCTGATGTTCGGCGGCCTGGTGCTGTTCCTGCTGATCGGCTTCCCGGCAGCCTTCTCGCTGGCGGCCGTGGGGCTCTTCTTCGGCTTCGCGGCGATCGAGCTCGGCCTGTTCCCGGAAGCCTGGATGTTCAATCTGCCGCTGCGGGTCTTCAACATCCTCTCCAACGACCTGCTGCTGGCGATCCCCTTCTTCACACTGATGGGCGCCATCCTGGAACGCTGCGGGCTGGCCGAGGACCTGCTGGAAGGCACCGGGCAGCTGTTCGGCAAGGTGCCGGGCGGGCTCGCCTATGCGGTGATCGTGGTCGGCGCGATTCTCGGCGCGATCACCGGGACGGTGGCGGCGAGCGTGATCGCGATGGGCATGATCAGCCTGCCGATCATGATGCGCTACGGCTACGACATGCGGATCGCGACCGGCGTGATCGCGGCGTCCGGCACCATCACCCAGGTGATTCCGCCCTCCCTCGTGCTGATCGTCCTCGGCGACCAGCTCGGCCAGAGCGTGGGCGACATGTATGCCGGCGCGATCGGGCCTTCGCTGCTGCAGATCCTTCTGTTCATGGCCTTCATCGCGGTGGTCAGCATCGTGGCGCCGCAGAAGGTCCCGCCGCTGCCGCCCGAGGCGCTGCAGCCGCGCGACTGGAAGCTGTGGTGGCGCGTGCTGCGCGGCATGGTGCCCTCCGTCGTGCTGATCTTCATGGTGCTCGGCACGATCTTCATGGGGCTCGCGACGCCGACCGAGGCGGGGGCGATGGGCGTCGTCGGCGCCATGGTGCTCGCCACGCTGAACCGGCGCCTCAGCTGGAAGCTGGTGCGCGAGGCGATGGGCAACACCATGCGCATCACGGCGATGGTGATCTTCATCCTGATCGGCGCCACGGTCTTCACGCTGGTCTTCCAGGGGGTCGACGGCGGCATCTGGATCGAGCACCTGCTGAGCTACCTGCCGGGCGGCGCCACCGGCTTCCTGATCTTCGTCAACGTCTTCATTTTCTTCCTCGCCTTCTTCCTCGACTTCTTCGAGATCGCCTTCATTGTCGTGCCGCTGCTGGCGCCGGTGGCCAAGAACCTCGGCATCGATCTCGTCTGGTTCGGCGTGCTGCTCTGCATCAACCTCCAGACCGCCTTCATGCACCCGCCCTTCGGCTTCGCGCTGTTCTACCTGCGCGGCATCGCGCCGAAGGAGGTGCGGACGTCGGACATCTACTGGGGCGCGGTCCCGTGGCTGTTCCTGCAGCTCGCCCTCGTCGCGGTGGTGATCTACTGGCCCGAGAGCGTGACCTACTTCCTCGATCGCGGACCGAAGGTGGACCCGAGCACGGTGACGATCGACCTGCCGCCGCCGGTCATCCCCGACCCGCAATCGGTGCCGATCTTCCAGTGAGAGATGTACCGTGCCCTCAAGCGGCGGGCGCGGCCTGCGGCCGCTTGCCTCGCCGCACTTGCGGCGGCGCCCGCTCGGGCGCTCGGCACGCTGCGCGCGCCGCCTCGTGCGCCGGGCCATGCAAGGCGTGACCGTGACGCCCATCGGCCATGTGCGCGGCGGCCGCGCCGAGCCGGTGGACGATGCGTGGGACGGGGTGGAGGCCGAGATCGTGCTGGATCCGGCGCAACTCGGGCCGGACGCGGCGCTTGGCCTCGATGCCTTCAGCCACATCGTCGTGGTCTTTGTCTTCCACCAGCTGGACCCGGCGAAGCTCGAGCGCAACGCGCGCCACCCGCGCGGGCGCGCCGACTGGCCGCGCGTGGGCATCCTGGCGCAGCGCGGCTCGCCGCGGCCGAACCGGCTGGGCGTCAGCACCTGCCGGCTGCTCGGCGTGGACGGGCTGCGGCTTCGGGTGCACGGCCTGGACGCGGTGGACGGCTCCCCGGTGCTGGATGTGAAGCCGCACATGACCGGCTTCGACCCGCGCGGCGATGTGCGCGAGCCCGACTGGGCGCGCGAGATCATGCAGGGCTACTGGTAGCGCGGTCAGATCATCTCCAGCGGGCGCTTGCGCTTCGGCGGCGGGAAGGCAGCGTCCAGCTCGGCGAGATCCTGCTCCGTCAGGCGAAGCTCGCGCGCCGCGGCGTTCTGGCGCACATGCGCCGGATCGGCCGCCTTGGGGATGGCGATGACGCCCGGCCGGCGCAGCACGAAGGCCAGCGCGACCTGCGCCGGCGTCGCGCCATGCCGCGCCGCGATCGCGGCCAGCGCGCGATGCGACAGCAGCGCACCGCCTTGCCCGATCGGCGAATAGGCCATCACCGGCATGCCCCGCTTCGCGCAGAAGGGCAGCAGGTCGAATTCCACGCCGCGTGCCTCCAGGTTCCACAGCACCTGGTCGGTCGCGCAGTCGCGCAGCGCGGGGCCCAGTTCCTCGAGGTCGTCCACATCGAGGTTCGACACGCCCCAGCGCGCGATCTTGCCCGCCGCCCTGGCGCGCTCCATCGCTTCGACCGTCTCGGCCAGCGGCACGGAACCGCGCCAGTGCAGCAAATAGAGGTCGAGCCGCTCCACCCGCAGCCGCCTCAGGCTGGCATCGAGCGCGCGCGGCAGCGCACGCGCCGAGGCGTTGTGCGGATAGACCTTGGAGACGAGGAACACCTCGTCACGCCGGCCGGCGATGGCCTCGGCCACCACCTCCTCGGCGCCGCCCTCCCCGTACATCTCGGCGGTGTCGATCAGGGTCATGCCGAGATCGAGACCGAGGCGCAGCGCGGCAGCCTCGGCGCGGCGGTCGCTCCGCCGCTCGCCCATCCGCCAGGTGCCCTGGCCGAGCGCCGGCACCTCCGTCCGGTCCGGCAGCCGCACGACTGTCATGGAAGCGCCCTCCGACCCATCCTATCTTCCCCGGCATGACGCACGCCGCCAACGCCCTTTCCGCCAACGCCCTCTCCGCCAACGTCCTCGCCGCCCTGGCCGTTGCCGCCTTCGCCGGCGCGGCGGCGGCGCAGGCACCCACGCCGGCCAGTGTGCCGCCGGAGGAGATCGGCACCTGGCGGCTGGCCTGCGTGGCGGACCGCATGACCGACCGCGCCGATTGCCAGCTGCGCCACCGCGACCCGGTCGAGCGCGCCCAGGGCGCGACCGGCTCGTCGCTGCTGCTGGAGGTGGCGGACCGCGGCGGACGGCTGGTGCCGATGGTGGTCGCGCGCGACCTCACGCTCGAAGGTGCGCAACGCGGGCTGCTGGCGCTGACCGGCACGGCGCAGCTGCGCTTCCCGCCCAACCGCTTCTTCGAGATGCCCTGCACCATCGAGGGCCGGAACCTGGTCTGTTCACCGAAGCCCGAGGACGCCGCCCGCGCCGCGGAGGAGCTGCCCGCGGCCGGCACGGCCCTGGTGCGGATGGTCGGCGTCGGCGCCGGCAGCGCGAACCAGGAGCCGGTCGAGCTGCGGCTCGAGCGCACGCGCGACGCGCTGGCGCGCTACCGCGCCCGCGTGCCGGAGGGCAGCGTGCCAGCCGCCAGCGCGCAGCAGGGTCTGTCGCTGCCGGAGATGCTGCTGCGTTTTCAGCGGCTGTTCGGGAACTGAACGGTCCCGCTCAGTCGCGATAGCCGGGATCGATCCGGTCGAGCTTGCGCAGCAGCGCCGGCCATTCGAGCACGCCATAGGGGCGGCGCGTGTTCGGCTGGTAGTTGTTCCAGGTCTCCTCGACGACGCGGTCCGGCACCTGGACGATCCTCTGTCCCGTGGCCTGCGCAGCAAGTTGCGCCTTGCACGACAATTCCAGCCTGTGCATCCAGTTGAATGCCTCGCCGATGGTGCGCCCGACGGTCAGCAGCCCGTGGTTGCGCAGGATCAGCGCGGGGAAGTCGCCGAGGTCGCGCACCAGCTTCTCCTGCATCGAGAGATCGAGCACGACGCCCTCGTAGTCGTGGTAGCCGATCTTGGCGAAGCGCATCGCGGTCTGGGTCATCGGCACCAGGCCGCATTCCAGGCTGCTCACCGCCATGCCCGCCCAGGTGTGGGTGTGGATGACGCAGGCGAGTTCCGGCCGCGCGGCGTGGATCGCGCCATGGATGACGAAGCCGGCGCGGTTGACGCCGTAGCTGAGGCCATCGGGGAAGTCCGGCCGCAGCAGCGTGTTGCCATGGATGTCGATCTTGGTGAGCGAGGACGCCGTGATCTCCTCGTAGAGCATGCCGTAGGAGTTGATGAGGAAGGCGCCTTCCTCCCCGGGAACGGCGAGCGAGACATGGTTCGCGCCCATATCGGCCATACCGTAGATCTCCATCAGCCGGTAGCAGGCCGCGAGATCCACGCGCGCCTGCCATTCCGCCTCGGTCACGCGGTCTCGCAGGCTTGGGATGCGGAAGCGGTCGGCGGCGCTGTCGGGCATGGGCGGGTTCTCCTCGGCTGTATTCCGCCCGATGTAGGGGCGGTGCGGAAGAGGGGCTATTCCGTGCGCAGCGCCTGGATCGGGTCGAGCATCGCGGCGCGACGCGCCGGCCAGTAGCCGAAGAAGAGGCCCGTGAGGCCCGAGACGCCGACCGCGAGCGCCACCGCGTCCCACTGCACCAGCACCGGCCAGCCGGCGAGGCCCGAGAGCAGGTGCGACAGCCCGATGCCGGCCGCGACGCCCGCCGCGCCGCCGAGCAGCGCCAGCATCACCGCCTCCATCAGGAACTGCGCGAGGATGTCGCGGCGCCGCGCGCCCACCGCCAGGCGCAGGCCGATCTCGCGCGTGCGTTCCGTCACGCTGACCAGCATGATGTTCATCACGCCGATGCCGCCGACCAGCAGCGACACGGCGGCGACGGCGGCGAGCAGGGTGGAGAGGGTACGGGCGGAGGCGTCGCGCGTCGCCGCGACCTCGGCCATGTTGCGGATGCTCACCGTGTCGGGCTCGTTCGGCGCGACGCGGTGGCGCTGGCGGAACAGCGTGCGCAGTTCCTCCTCGGCGGCGCGCATGTCCTCGCCCTCGTGCACGCGCACGGCGATCCAGTTGACCGAGCGGAACCAGGTGCGGCTGGCGCCCATGATGGAGCGTCGCGCGGTCCAGAAGGGGATGAACACCGCGTCGTCCAGATCCTGGCCCTGCGCGTTCTGGCCTTTGCGCGACAGCACGCCGATCACCTCGAAGGGCGTGGTGCGGATGCGGATCTCCTGCCCGACCGGATCGGCGTCGCCGAACAGCATCTCGGCCACCGTGGCGCCGAGCAGCGCCACCTTGCGCCCGCCGGCGGCTTCCTCGGCCGTGAAGAGGCGGCCGCGCTCGGCCAGCCAGTCATGCACGACGAAGATCTCGGGGTCGGAGCCCTGCACCGCCGTCGCCCAGTTCTGGTTCGCGGCGATCACCTGCTGCTGGCTCCGGATATTGCCCGAGGCCGCCTGGACGGCGCCGATCTCGCGCTCGATCGCGCGGGCATCGTCCCAGGTGAGGTTCTGCCGCTGCCCGGCGCCGAGCCGGACGCCGCCCATGTTCACGCTGCCGCCCCAGACGACGATGACGTTGGCGCCGAGCGCCTGGATCTGCCGCAGCACCTGTTCGCGTGCACCGGCGCCCACGGCCACGGTCGCGATCACCGCCGCGACGCCGATGAAGATGCCGAGCGCGGTGAGCATCGCGCGCAGCTTGTTCGCCGCCAGCGCGCCGACCGCGCCGCGCAGCGCCTCGAACAGGTCCATCCCCGGCCGCGTATCAGGCAGCGGCGGCAGAACGCGGCGCGGGATCGTCGCGGGCGCCTCGGCGACGGCAGGACGAACCTCGATATTCACGCCGCATCCCTCAGCGCGGCGCCGGCCTCGCGCGGCGTGTGGCGCGTGTCGGCCACCAGCCGCCCGTCGCGGAAGCGCAGCACGCGGCCGGCGAAGGCCGCGACCTCGGCGTCGTGGGTCACCATCAGCACGGCGACGCCGGCGCGGTTCAGCTCCTGGAACAGCGCCATGATCTCGAGCCCCGTGCGGCTGTCGAGCGCGCCGGTCGGCTCGTCGGCCAGCAGCAGGTCGGGCGCGTTGACCAGCGCGCGCGCGATCGCGACGCGCTGCTGCTGCCCGCCCGAGAGCTGCGTCGGCCGGTGATGCATGCGGTCGCCGAGGCCGACGAGGTGCAGCGCCTCCGCCGCGCGGTCGCGGCGCGCACGGCGGCCGAGGCCGCGGTAGACCATCGGCATCTCGACATTGCCGAGCGCATCCACCCGCGGCAGCAGGTTGAAGGACTGGAACACGAAGCCGAGCCGACGCGAGCGCAGCTCCGCCAGCCGGTCGGGCGAGAGCGCGGCGGTGTCCTCGCCCATCAGCCGATAGGTGCCGCGCGTCGGGCGGTCGAGGCAGCCGATCAGGTTCAGGAAGGTGGATTTGCCGGAGCCGGACGGGCCCATCGCGGCGACGAAGGCGCCCGGCTCGATCCCGACCGTCACCTCCTGCAGCGCCGCCACGGTGCTCTCGCCGGCGGGGTAGAGGCGGGTCAGGCCCTCGGTCTCGATCAGCGCCGGCATCAGAAGCGCGGCAGCCCGCCGGAGGCGGCGGTGCGCGGCGCCGCGGCGCGCTCGGTGCCCACCACGATGCGCGCGCCCTCCTCCAGCCCCGACAGGATCTCGGTCACCGAGCCGTCGGTCAGGCCGGTGCGGACCTGCACCGCGCGCGGCGCGGCGCCGTCCAGGTCCACGACGTAGAGCGTGCCGGGCGCGCCACGGTCGCGCGCGCCGCTGCGCAGCTCCGCCAGTCTGGCGCGCTGCTCGGGCGTGAGGACGGCGTTGAAGCGCGCTGTCAGGCGCTGGCGCGCCGCCTGGGCCTGCTGGCGGCGCGCCTCGGCCTCCTGCGGCAGCGCCGCCATGCGCTCGCGCAGCTCGGCCTGCGCGGC
>NZ_JAKJIB010000181.1 GCF_021864505.1 Falsiroseomonas oryziterrae | reverse complement strand
GGCCTCGGCCTGCGCCTCGGCGGCGAGCTGCCAGCCGCGCGCCTCCGCCGCGCGGGCGGCGGCGAGGATCGCGGCGCGCTGCGGCTCGGTCAGCCCGTCGAAGGCGCGGCGGGAGACGAAGACGGCGTTCTTCGAGGTCGCGATGGAAGCGTTGATGAAGAAGCGGCTGTAGTCCCAGACCGCGGTGTCGGCGGCGACGGGGGCCGTGGTGAGCTGCGCCTGGATGATGCCGGTGGCGAAGGCCTGCGGCACCTCGGGCGCGGTGATCAGCGTGCCGGTGGCACCCAGCAGCTGGGCGAGCCGCGTCGAGATCGGCGAATAGGTGCGCAGCCGCATGCCGCGCAGCTGGGCGGGATCGGTGATGTTGACGTTGGCGGTGATCGCCACCTGCGGCCAGGGCGCCATGTAGAGCAGCATCAGGCCCTGGCGGGCGAGCCGCGCCTCGACGAAGGGGGCCTGCACGGCGGCGAGGCGGCGCGCATCGGCGAGGTTCTGCACGAGGCCGGGCACCGCATCGGCGTCGAAGAGCGGGTCCTCGTTGCCATAGGCGGTGAGCAGGATCTCGCCGATCTGCGCCTGGCCGGTCTGCACGCCGCGCTTGATCTGCGGCTGGGTCAGCAGGCTGCCGTTCGAGTGCAATGTGACCTGCACCGCGTTGTCGGTGCCGCGCGCGATCTCGGCGAGGAATTCGCGCAGGTTGCGCGTGTGGTAGTTGCCGTCGCCGAAGCCCGATGCGGCCTGCCAGCGCGCCGGCTGGGCGTGGGCCGGAATGGCGGCGGTGGCCGCGAGCGCGGCGAGGGTGGCGCGGCGGGTGATCGGCATCGCGAGGGTCCGGTTGCCTGGGCTCGGGGAGGGGCGCGACGCGCGAACCCCCACCCCGACCCTCCCCCGCTTCGCGGGAGAGGGAGAAGGGTGGTGCGGCGGGCGGCTCAGGTGCGGGCCGCGCGGCGATAGGACTCGATCAGGGCGCGGCCGTCATCGCCGGCGCGCTGCACCCATTCGTCGGTCATCTGTGTGCTGACGCGGCGCAGGCCCTCCATGAACTCGTTGGTCGGCGGGATCACCTGCATGCCCCGCTGGCCGAGCGTGCGCTCGGAGTTCACGCGGCTCTCCTCGCTCAGCTCGTAGCCGCGCACCTCGGCGCGCGCCGCCGCCGCGCGGACCTCCTGCTGGAGGTTGGCGGGGAGCGCCTCCATGGCGCGGCGCGACACCATCACGGCGTTCTTCGTCATGGTGAAGCCGAGCGGGGTGAAGACGCGGGCGTAGTCCCAGGCGGAGGTGTCGACGCCGGTCTGGGCGGAGGTGATCTGCGCCTGCACGACGCCGGTAGCGAAGGCCTGAGCGAGCTCGGCCGCCTGCACGAGCGTCGGCTGCGCGCCGACGATGGTGGCGAAGCGGTTGGTCGCGGGCGAGAAGGTGCGGAAGCGCAGGCCGCGCAGGCCCTCGATCGTGGTGACGGGCTGCTGAGCGTAGAGGCCGGCCGGCGGCCAGGGCACCATGTAGAGGAGCGAGAGGCCCTGGCGGGCGAGCCGCGCCTCGATGAAGGGGCGCTGCAGGTCGGACAGCCGCTTCGCCTCGGCGAGGTTGCTGACGAGCTGCGGGATGCTGTCGGCGTCGAAGAAGACGTCCTCGTTCGCGTAGGCCGCGAGCAGGATCTCGCCCAGCTGGACCTGGCCGGTCTGCACGCCGCGCTTGATCTGCGGCATCGGCAGCAGCGAGGCGCCGGAGTGGAGCTGGATGGTGATGCGACCGCCCGAGGCCTGCTGCACCTCCTCGAGGAAGGTGCGGATGTTGCGGGTGTGGAAGTTCCCGTCCGGATAGGGGGTCGCCATCTGCCAGCGGATCGGCTGGCCCTGGGCGGCGGCGCCGCGCGAGAGGGCGGGCGCCGCGATGGCGGCGCCCGTCAGGGCGAGAAGGTGGCGGCGGCTCGGCATGGGTGGGATCCCCCGGTATGTCGTCTGACCGGGTGCAGCTTCGCCGCCGGCCGCCGCGGCGGCAAGTGCCCCGTCGTCAGACGGGGTAGGCGCCCGGGTCCACGCCCGCCCCTTCGAGGAACTTCCGCATCGCCGCCACCTCGTCCTTCGAGAGGCTGTGGCGGCTGTCGTGGAAACCGTGCGTATGGCCGTTCAGCGTGACCTTGATCTGGCCGTGGCCGCCATGGCTGACCTCGGCGCCGAGTTCCTCGAAGACGGAAAGCACGTGCTTCGGGTCGATGTTGGCGCTGACCGGGTGCGCGAAGAGCGCGTGCAGCACCTTGCGGTGACGGTGGTTCATCCGGGACTCCCCATGGACTGGACGGGCCGAGTGTCGGCCCGCCCGGCCGGGTCGTCCTTGATGCGGATCAAGACGGGCGCGGCATCACTGCCCTGCCCTATCCGGCCGTCTCGACGTAGTGGCGCAGCTCCTCGGCCTCGTGCAGCGCCTCGTCGATGCGCGCCTTCACCAGGTCGCCGATCGAGATCATGCCGGCGAGGCGGCCGTCCTCCTCCAGCACGGGCAGGTGGCGGACGCGGCGGTCGGTCATGAGTTCCAGCGCCTCGGTGATGTGGGTGCGCGGGGTCACGGTGTGCAACGCGCGGGTCATGAGACGCGCGGCGGGCATGGTGACGGCGTCGCAGCCATGCGCGGCGATGCAGCGGACGATGTCGCGCTCGCTGACGATGCCGAGTACGTCGCCGCCGGCATCCTGCACGAGGACGGCGCCGATGCGCTTCTCCGACAGGATGCGGGCGATCGCGCCCACCTCGTCCTGCGCGCCGACCGAGACGACGCTGTTGCCCTTGCGGCGGAGGATGGTGGCGATGGTCATCGGCGCGCTCCTTCCAGGGGGCGGGGAGCGTGCCAGCGCGCGATCCCGCGAGGCAAGGAAAGGATGTGCTGCGGTGCAAGACACAGCCGGGGGTTGCGGCGGGAGGGGGGCGATGGAGGCGCTCGGCTTGGCGGAGGGCTGACCCCCACCCCGACCAGCCGGCGTATGCGGCGTTCCGCCGCAACTCTGGCGTCCGACGCCTTTGGCGTCGCCCCCCCAAGCGGGAGAGGGAGCAGCGAGCGCGGCGCGGCAAGACGAGCGCCGACCTTGCGGAATGCGGCCGCAAGGCGGCCGCCGCGCCGCGACTGTCAGTGCGGCCGGGTGCGCCATGCCTGCGGCGCGCCAGCGTCACGCGGGAGGCGTGCCTCCGGCACGACGCGCGCGGATGCGCGCGCCGGCGCCTGAGGCACCCTAGGCATTCGCAGCCTCGGCGCCGGCGAGCTGCGTGCGGACGAGCTCGGCGAAGCGGCCGCCCTGGCGCACCAGTTCGTCAAAGCCGCCGCGCTCCACCACCCGGCCGCCCTCGAACACCATGATCTCGTCGGCGTCGCGCACGGTGGAGAGGCGGTGCGCGATGATGAAGGTGGTGCGGCCCGCCATCAGCGCCTTGAGCGCCTTCTGCACCCGCGCCTCGGTCGCGGCGTCGAGGGCGCTCGTCGCCTCGTCGAGGATCAGCACGGGGGGATCCTTGAGCAATGCGCGCGCGATGGCGAGGCGCTGGCGCTGGCCGCCCGAGAGCTGCGCGCCGCGCTCGCCGATCAGCGTGTCGTAGCCATGCGGCTTGCGGCTGATGAACTCATGCGCCTCGGCCATGCGGCAGGCGCGCTCGACATCCTCCTGCGTCGCGTCGGGCCGGCCGACCAGCAGGTTGTCGCGGATCGAGCGGTTGAAGAGCATCGCTTCCTGGAACACCACGCCGACATTGCGGCGCAGGCTGTCGAGGCTGATGTCGCGCAGGTCGTGACCGTCGAGGGTGATGCGCCCGTCGACCGGATCCCAGAGCCGCTGCAGCAGCGCCATGGCGGTGGACTTGCCCGCGCCGGTCTGGCCGACCAGCGCGACGGTGCGGCCCGGGGGTGCGACGAAGTCGATGCCGTCCAGGATGCGCGGGCCGCCCGGATAGGCGAAGGCGACCTGCTCGAAGCGGACCTCGCCCGCGACGCGGCCGAGGCTGACCGCATTCGCCTTCTCCGGCACGGTGGTGCGGGCGTCGAGGACGGCGAAGAACTGCTCGATGGCCGGCATCTGGAAGACGAGGCGGGAGACGAAGGCGACCGCGCCTTCCAGGCGCGAGATCAGGAGCGTCGCGAAGCCCATGAAGGAGACGATCTCGCCGACGCTCGCCGCCCCCTGCAGGTGCAGCACGGTGCCGAGCAGGAAGATCGCGATGACGGTGATGGTGGCGGCGGCGCGCGTCATGACGGCGACGACGGCCCACCAGTTCAGGACGGGGAACTGGCGGTCGAGCACCTGGCGGACGATGTCGCCGAACAGCCGCGCCTCGGAGCTGAGGCGCGAGAAGGACTGCACCACGACGACGTTGGACAGCGCGTCCTGGGCGTTGCCGGCGAGCTCGGTGTGCAGCATCTCGACCTCGCCCTGCGCGGCCTCGGTCTTGCGGATCACGTAGGCCGAGACGAGGGCGAAGAGGATGACGAGGCCGATCAGCAGCAGGCCGAGCCGCCAGTTGAGGAAGAGCGTGAGCGGCAGCAGCACCAGCGCGCCGATGAAGGTGACCAAGTGGTCGCGGAAGAAGGAGAGCCAGAGGCCGAAGAGGTTGTCCGACCCCATCAGCATGATCTTCATCAGCCGCCCCGACTGGGTGTCGCCATGGAAGGAGAGCGGCAGGGCGAGGACGTGCTGGAAGTAGCGGCCCATCACCACGAGCCGGTTGCGGTGCGCCATGCGGTCCGACAGCAGCGCGACCGCCACGTTGGCGCCGATGGCCGAGAGCCCGACGGCGCCCCAGAGCGCGAGCAGCGCGAAGGCCTCGGCCCAGAGCTGCTCGCGGCTGATTCTGTCGGAGCGCGACAGCAGGTCGACGACGCGGCCGAACAGCACGGGCTCGAGGAAGGAGAGGCCGGCGAGCGCGAAGGCGGCGAAGGCCAACCCGATCGCCACCCAGCGATCGGGCGCGAGGAGCGCGAGCACCCTCCAGTACAGGCGAACAAAGTGCATGCGCGGTCCCCGTCCGACCCGCCGCGCCCCCCGGGCGGCCCTGGCCGGGACGCTCCAGAGGGGGCGTGGTGTCCTCGGGCCAAGCACTCGCGCGGAAGCCGCCGGCTTGCAAGCCGCGGCCAGTTTGCGGCAGGAACGCGGGACCAGCGTTGCAGCGGGACGCCAGTTCCCGCGCCGGAGGAGACAGAGATGCGCACCACCCGTCGCGCCGTGCTCGGCGCCAGCCTCGCCGCCCCCTTTCTCGTTCCGGCAGGAGCCCACGCCCAGGCTGCCTGGGCGCCGGCGCGCACGGTGCGCATCGTGGTGGGCTTCCCGCCGGCCGGAACCACCGACATCGCGGCGCGCCTCCTGGCGGAGCCGCTGGGCCGTCGCCTCGGGCAGCAGGCCGTGGTCGAGAATCGACCCGGTGCGGGCGGCAACATCGGGAACCAGGTCGTCGCCCAGGCCGAGCCAGACGGTCACACGCTGCTGATGCAGACGATCAGCGGCGGCGCGATCAACTATTCGCTGTATGGCCCCCGCATGCAGAACCGGCCCGAGGACCTCGCCGCGGTCGCGCTGATGCTCCGCGTGCCGAATGCGATCTTCGTCACGCCGAACCTGCCGGTGCGCACGCTGCGCGAACTGGTGGACTACGCCAAGGCGCGGCCCGGGCAGCTCAACATCGGGTCGTCCGGCATGGGCACCTCGCTGCACATGACGGGCGAGTTGCTGAAGCTGGAGGCCGGCATCGACATGACCCATGTGCCGTTCCGCGGCGCCGGCCCGATGCTGCAGGAGACGATCTCGGGGCGGATCGAGGTCGCGGTGGACAACCTGCCGAGCGTGATCGGCCACCTGCGCGAAGGCCGGCTCCGCCCGCTCGCGGTCACGACGCGGGAGCGCTCGCCGGCGATGCCGGAGGTGCCGACGACGGCCGAGGCCGGCTTCCCGGGCGTGGAGGCGACGGCGTGGTTCGGGGTGCAGGCGCCCGCGCGCACGCCGCGTGCGGCCATCCAGCGCATCTCCGACGAGGTGAACCAGATCATCCGCGAGCCGGACATGCAGCGCAGGCTCGCCGATCTCGGCGGCATGGCGCCGAATCTGACGCCGGACGGCGGCACCAGCCCCGAGACCTTCGAGGCCTTCATCCGGGCCGAGATCGCCAAGTGGGGCGAGGTGGTGCGGCGCTCCGGCGCGACCGCGGACTGATGAACTCCCCACGACGTCGCCTTCGGCGCCGCCGCGGGGGCCCCATCTTCATCCCCACGACGTCGCCTTCGGCGCCGCCGCAGGGGCCCCATCTACATCCCCACGACGTCGCCTTCGGCGCCGCCGCGGGGGCCCCGGTTTGGCGCCGCTCTTGCGCTGAAGGCTCATCCTGCCGAGGCGAAGCCTGGGCAGGGCAGCGGGGGACGGACGATTTGCGACGGGAGAGCTGGATGATCACGGTTGGACGCCGCGCGATGATGGGGGCGGCACTGGCGCTGCCGGCGTTGTCGCAGGCGCGTGCGCAGGGCGCCTGGGCGCCGTCGCGTCCGGTGCGGCTGGTGGTGCCGTTCCAGGGCGGCGGGGCGACGGACCTGACGGCGCGGCTGCTGGCGGAACGGCTCTCGCCGGTGCTCGGCCAGCCGGTGGTGGTGGACAACCGGCCCGGCGCGGGCGGGAACCTCGGGGCCGACCTGGTCGCGAAGTCCGACCCGGACGGGCACACGCTGCTGATGTGCACGATCGGCACGGCGAGCATCAACCAGTTCCTCTACAGCCGCATGCCCTACCGGCCGGAGGAGCTGGCCGCCGTCGCGCTGGTCAACCTCGTCGCCAACGGGATCCTGGTGAACCCGAACGTGCCGGCGCGGAGCTTCCAGGAGTTCGTGGCGCATGCGCGGGCCAATCCGGGGCGGCTGAACTACGGCACGCCGGGCAACGGCACCTCGGGCCACATGTCGGGCGAGTATCTGAAGGTGCGCGCCGGGATCGACCTGACGCACGTGCCCTATCGCGGCACCGGCGGCGTCATTCCCGACCTGATCTCCGGCACGCTGCAGGTCGCGGTGGACAACCTGCCGGCCTACATCCCGCATGTCCGCGAGGGACGCGTCCGGCTGCTGGCGGTCACCTCGCGCGATCGCTGGTTCACCGACCCGGAGGTGCCGACGGTGATCGAGAGCGGCATCGCCGGCTTCGAGGCGGTGGCGTGGTTCGGCGTGCAGGCGCCGGCGCGCATGCCGGCGGCGGCGCAGGAGCGCTACGCCGCCGCGATCCAGGAGATCATGCGCGATCCGGCGATGATCGCCCGGCTGCGCGAGATCGGCAGCGAGCCGCGCTTCCTCGGCCCCGCCGCCTTCGAGGCCTTCATCCGCGCCGAGAACGAGAAGTGGCGCGAGGTGGTGCGGGTCTCGGGCGCGAAGCTGGACTGAACGCCGTCAGGCCGCGTGCGCGACGGCGATCGCCGCGGCGGCGCGGGCGATCGCCTCGGCGCGCGCGACGTCCACCGTCTCGGGCCAGCGATCGTCGGGCGCGTGGAACCACGGGTTGTCGCCGATCAGGGAGAGGTAGCGGCCCTCCCGCTCCTCCACCTCATGCGCCTCGCCATTCGCCTTGCCGCCGGTGAACGGCTCGATCGCGGCGGGCGGGTGTCCGGCCGCGACCAGCGCCTCGGCCATGCGATCGGCGAGGCCGGGGACGTTGCTGCGCACGACCAGCCGCGCCGATCCGGCGCAGCCGAGATTGGCGCCGAGATGCAGCACCAGCGGCGCCTCCGGCACCAGGTCGGGGTCGGCGGCGAAGGCGCGCTTCGCGCCGACATGGCCGAGTTCATGCGCGCAGGTGGCGAGCGCGACAACCGCGCGCCGGCGCGGCGCGGCCGCGAGCGCGCGCAGCGCCTCGAGCCAGGCGAGGATGCCGCCCGCGCGCTCTGCCGTGCTGGTCCACCAGGAGGACCCCG
>NZ_JAKJIB010000180.1 GCF_021864505.1 Falsiroseomonas oryziterrae | reverse complement strand
GTCATCGCGCGCAGGGCGTGCCGTCGCGCCGGCCTCGCGGCCCAGGTCGCCACCTGCCTCGGCGCCGCGGACCCGCCGCCGCTGCTCGTGCAGCAACGCCTCGCCGGACGCAGCCTGCAGCTTAGGCAGCGTGGCCGCATCCTGCCCGAGGCGGAGCTGCGCGCGCATGTCGCGGCCGCCATGGCGCCGCTGATGCGGCTGCATGCGCAGGCGCGCCGCGTGCCGGACGGCCCCGACCACGCGCTGATCTTCCGAGACCTACCCGTCTGCCTCGACCGGCACCCGGCGCTCGCCGCCCCGCTCGGCCCGGCGCTCCGCGCGTTACAGCGCTGGCCGGCCCGCAGCGACCTGGGGGCGGTGCTCGTGCATGGCGACTACTGGCTCGGCAACCTGCTGTTCGACGCCGAGGGTGCGGTTTGTGGCATCGTGGACTGGGAACGCTGCCGCCAGGATGGATGCGCGGGCCTGGATGCCCTCCACCTCGCCGCAGCGAGCTACGGCGTCTGGCGCGCGCGGCCGCTCGCGCTGGTCTTCGAGGAGATCTGGACTCGACGCTGGAGCAGCCCCTTCCTCCAGGAGCATGTGGCGGCGGTGACCGCGGCGATCGCCCTGTCGGAGAAGGACGTCACCCGCCTCGCGGTGCTGCTCTGGCTCGGCTACGTGCGCAGTTCCGTCCTCGCCATGGATCCGCCGGCCGACGACTGGCTGCAGCTGAACGTCGCGCAACCCGCGCGCTCGCTGCCAGCCTGGATGGGCTGAGCCCCGAACCTCACACATGCTTGTCCCGCGCCGGCATTCCCGCCCCCGCCCGCGCAAGGCAGGATTCCGACGCGAGCGGGAGACGGCGCGATGGGCTGGCGAGGCACGGCGGGCCAGGCGGTGAACCGCGTTCTTGCGGAGGCGAACCTCGCCCTGGTGCGCCGCGAGCTGGATTTCGAAGACCGCCTGGAGAGCCCGAAGCATCTCGACGCGATGTTTCGCGCACTGGCCGACGCATTCGGCACCTGGCTCGCGCACCAGTCGGTGCTCCGGGCGACGGCCCGCCTCGACCTCGTGGCGGAGATCGCGACCTTCCACGCGGACTACCTGCGGACGTCGTTCCGCGAGAAGGCGGGCGGGAGCCGGTTCAACAACCTGCTCTGCCTCAACCTGATCGCCAGGCTCATGGCGCCGCCGCTGATCGTGGACAGCGGCACCTACACGGGGGCCAGCGCCTGGGCGCTGTCGCGCGGAGCGCCGCAGGCCCAGGTGGTCAGCTTCGACATCGACCTGTCGCACCTCGCGCTCCGCGCGCCCGGGGTGCGCTACATCGAATCCGACTGGACCCGCGCCGAGTTTCCGGCCGATCAGGCGCGCGCCGGCTTCTGCTACTTCGACGACCATGTCGACCAGGCACGGCGGCTGATCGAGGCGGCGGAGCGCGGCTTCGGCCTCGCGATCTTCGACGACGACTTCACGCTCGGCGCCTTCCCGGCGATGGCCCGGGATCCGGGCGTGCTGCCGAAGATCGAGATGGTGCTCGACACCTCGCTCGAGGATGGCGAGGAGATCGTCTGGTCGTCACGCGGGGTGCGGCGAAGCTGGCGGGTCGATGCCGCCTATCTCGCCCGCGCGCGCTCCCATGTCGCAGCGACCGACCGGCTGCCCAACACCTCGCTCGTCACCGGCATTCACCAGACGCCGTATCGGCTGGTCGCGCTGCGCTGATGCACGCCGTGGCTGTCAGGCCCGAAGCGGCTCAGGTCCGCCATGTGCCGGGCGCAGATGGCAGAAGGCCATCGCCAGCCAGCCGAACATCCCGAGCTCGCCGACGAAGGCGGAACTGAGCGGCGCGGCGAGCAGCACCTGCAGCGCGACCGCCGAGCCGGCCAGCGCCACCGGTGGCGCACCGCGCCGCACGCCTACCAGCGAGACCGCGAAGCACCAGGCCACTGCGGCGAGATAGACGCTGCCGGCGACCAGCCCGAGCGCGTAGTAGCTCTCGATCACCTGGCCGTCGAAGGTGAGCCCGTTGCCGAGCCCCACGCCGAGCGGCTGGATTTCCAGAAGATCGACCAGCGCACGATAGTCGCCCTCGCGGGAATTCGCGCTGATGTCGGCGTCGAGGCGATCCGCGCCGAGCGTGGCCAGGCGCTCGGTCACGCTGGTCATCGCCTCGGGCACGAAGACCGCGGCCGCGGGCAGCAGCACGAGAAGTCCGCCCACCACGATGGCCGCCTGGACCTTCAGGCCGGGCCGGCCGCGCACCAGCAGGTAGAGCACAGCGGCCGCCACGGCCAGCCAGTAGGTGCGCGCCATGGTCAGCAGCAATCCGGCCGCAGCGCAGGCCAGCGCAACGAGCTGGAGTGGCCCCGGGATCACGATCAGGAAGGGCATCGCGGCGCCGAGGAAGGCGGCGAGGCTGTGCGGCGAGTTCAGCAGGCTGAAGACGCGCACTTCGTACGGAAAGGGATAGCCAATGGACGTCATGCGCGCGAACTCGATGACGTCGCGCACCCATTCCGCGTCCCACGCCGGAAGAATGGTGAACTGGACGACGCCATACACGCCGGCCAGCGCGGCGCCGAGCGCGAGCGTCCGCACGACACGGCGCGGCAGCGACGGGCTTTCCGGCAGCGCGACGATGACCAGAGCCGCGAAGCAGGGCGGCACCGCGTAGCGCAGCCAGTCGAACACCGCGCCGGTGAGCGAGCCCTGCGCGACACCGAGCACGAGCCCGTAGCCGGCCGCGACGATAGCGACGAGCATCGGGCCGGCCAGCGGAAAGGCAGGCCCGGCCACCATGCGCAGCAGCAGCACCAGGCTCGGTGCGCTCGCCGCCCAGGGCGCCAGCATCACCGGATTGACGCGCAGCCAGCCGAGATCGAGGTCCATCCAGCGGCGCAGCCACGGCGTCAGCACGAACAGCCAGATGCAGAAGCAGACATAGGCGCCGGTGCGCCGCGTGCCGAGCAGCGCGACGCCGACGGCCAGCGCCAGCATGGGAAAGACCAGGCGCATCAAGCCGCCGAGCCCCACCGCGGTGCCGAGCATGACCAGCGCGATCAGGCCGAAAGCCGGCACGAGATCCCACAGCAGGCCGCGCCCCGGCTCCACCCAGGCCTGTGTCGCGGACGCCGTGTCGTGCGGGTGCGGCGGCGCTCCTGCCACCGCGATGCCAGCGCCCGGCCATGGCCGCATCATGCGCGCATCGCTTCAGCGGCGGCCGCGCGGGATGGGCGGTGCATGCGAAGGACCGGTCTGCATCTCGTGTGGCGTCGCATGTGCCACCGCGCCATTGCAACCGACGATGCATTGTCCACCGCAATCGTCGCGCGGCTTTGAACCGGCCGATCCGTGGTGCCCGCGCCTGCGCCGATCTCTCCTTTCTTTGACTGTCGTGGCGGCAGAGGGTGAGTCAGTCTCTGGTCGTCGACGCCGGAATTGTCCGGCTCGCGGCGGAACGGCTCAGACATCCGGGAAAGGCTTCCAAAATGACAAAGGATACAGACGGCCCGGGCGCGACATCCGGGTCTGAGGAGGCAATGGATGCCGGCCGAAGGCGTCTGCTGGGCAAGGCGGGGAGAGCCGCGCTGGTCGCGCCACCGGCCGTCACCCTCCTGCTGACCAGCGGCGGCGCGCGGCCGGCCTGGGCCTCGGGCCTGAGCCGCGGCGGCGGCAGCCGCGGGCGTTCCGCCTCCGCACCGAACCCCCCGGGAAAGGCGCTGGGCCTCCGCGGATTGGCGCCAGGTCAGAACAAGTAGGCCTCTGGCCGGCCCTGCGCCGCGCCGGACCGCAGCGCAGGACAAGCCGGGCGCCGTGCCATTGCGCGAGCCCGCAAGCGCGCCAAGGCTGGGCCCCGACGGGTGCAACGCCATGACGGCCAGCCTGCACCAACTCGGCGCGTCCAGCTTCGCGCTCGTCGGCAGTCCGGGGCGTGTCTACCACCTGAACGCGACGTCCGCCGCCGTCGCCCGATCGCTCGTGCAGGGCAGGCCCCGTCACAAGGTGGCCGCGTGGCTGAGCGCGCAGGCCGGCATCGCGCCCGATCATGCGCACTCGCATGTCGCGGCCCTGCAGCGCCTGCTGTGGCCGACGCCGGATGCACCACCGGAATCGGCTTGCCGACCGGACGGCATGTTGCGCTGGTCCGCGGCGTCGGAGTGGCCCGATACCTCGCACGAGACACGGCACTACCGCCTCCTCGACCTTCGCTTCGACTGCAGCTTCGACGACGCCGCATCGCGGGCGGCCGTCGCGGCCTTCGTGGCGCTGGAGGCCGGCGCGGAGACCCCGCCCGCGATGCGGTTCCACGCTGAGCTGCGGAACGGCCGCATTCGGCTGCATCGCGACGGCTTCTGCCTCGACAGCCGCGTGGCGCCGAGCGGGCTCGTGAACCTGTTGCGGATCGCGTTCGCGGAAGCCGGGCTCGCGAACAGCCAGGTTGCCTGGGCGCTGCATGCGGCCGCCGTCGCGCGCGACGGCCGCGCGATCCTGCTGCCCGGCCGCGGCGGCGCTGGGAAGAGCACGCTGGCACTCGGCCTCGGCGCCGCGGGCTGGACCGTGCATGGCGACGACACCGTCGCGCTGAGCTCCGACCTCGCGCTCCGGCCGATGCCGCTGCCGGTCTGCCTGAAGCGCGGATCCTGGTCACATGCGGAGGCGCTGCTCGGCGCGGCCGGGCGCGGCCTCGACGGACGACGGCCGGATGGTCGCGCCGTCCGCTGGCTGACGCCGGGGGCCACGCTGCGAATGGCCGATCCCGCGACGCGCACGCCCGTCGGCCACATCGTCTTTCCAGCCTTCGCGCACGGCGGCGAGACGGCGCTGCGCCCGCTTGCGGCCGACGAGGCGCTGCGTCGCCTGCTGCCCGCGCTGCACGCGCCGGGCGACGGCGTCACGCCGCGCGCGCTCGACGCGCTGATCACCTGGATCGGCGCCCTTCCCTGCTTCGAGTTGCGCCACCGCTCCCTTCCGGAGGGCATTGCCGCGCTGGAGGCGCTTGCGGCGGCGTGATGGGCGAACCGCTTCTCCGCGCGCTCGCGGCGAGCTTCGCGACGCCGCCCGACACCGCCATCCTCGCCAGGCTGTCGCCGGAGGACTGGGCCGAACTCGTGGCGCTGGCGCATCGCCATCGTCTCGTGCCCGCCTTGCATCTCGCCCTCACGACCAGGATGGCCGATGCGGCGGTGCCGCCCGAAGTGCGCGATCATGCCGGCGCGATCGCCGCGCTGAACGACGCGCGCAACACGGCGGTCCAGGCCGAGATCCGCAGCGCCATCGCGGCGCTCAATGGCGCCGGGCTGGAGCCGGTGATGCTGAAGGGCGCGGCAATCCTGCTGGAGGGCGGTCATGCGGCACGCGGGCGCATGATCGGCGACATCGACCTGCTCGTCCCCACGGCGCGGGAGGACGAGGCGCTCGCGGCGCTCGGCGCAGCGGGCTTTCGACCGATCTCCGAATACCCGCCATCGTCGCATTCCATCGCCGATCTCGATCGGCCGGGCGGCCATGCCTGCCTCGACCTGCATCGCGACCTGCTGGACCCGCCCTTCCGGCACCTGCTGCCAGCCGCCGACGTGCTCGCCCGCGCCGTCCCGCGCAAAGCGGATGGGCTGCGCTGGCACGTCCCGGCGCTCACGCACCGCGCGTTGCACACCCTGCTTCACGCGCAGATCCTTTCCGCCGGCTACTACGTCCGCCGGCTCGACCTCGGCGCCGCGCGTGACATCACGGCGCTCGGCGACGACGTGGACTGGACCGGGGTAGAGGCCTGGGCGGATCGCCACCGGATGCGCCCCATTCTGGACGCCATGCTGCTGGCGGCGGGCGACGGCTTCGGAATGCCGTGGCCGCTGCGCACGTCGCCCGGCGAGGTCGCGCTCGCGCATCACCGCCGCGCCTGCCAGTTGGAACGCGAGGACGGGCGGTGGGACAGCGGCCTCGGGCTGCTCGCCCGGCTGCGGGAGAGCGTGGCGGCGGACCGGCTCGACGCCGCCTTCGGTACGGACCGCACGCGCCCCGCGCAGGTCGCCCTGCAGCTTGCCAGCGTGGCGCGGCGGCATCGCGCCGCAGAACTGCTCCGGCGACTGCTGCGGTGACGCCCGACGGCGCACCGCGCGCCCTGCCACCGGAGCCCGCCTTGCTGTAGACGCAGGCGATGACCCTGCCCCGGCCCGATCGCAGACGGTGCGTCCTGGCCAGCCCAGGCCGGTGGCCCGGCCGCCCGGATCACCCCGCCCCGGCGCCGGTGCCACGGCGCCGGCCGGGATCGCTCGGATGAGCCCGCTCCGTCTCGGCGTCGCCGGGCTCGGCCGCGCCTTCATGCTGATGTGGCCGACGCTCGCGCATCATCCCCGCCTGCGCCTCGTCGCCTGCGCCGATCCCCGGCCCGGGGCGCGCGCGCGCTTCGTGCAGGACATCCCGGGCGCCGCCGCGCACGAGACGGTCGAGGCGCTCTGCGCCGACCCGGAGGTCGAGGCGATCTACCTCGCCACGCCGCACCAGCACCATGCCACGCAGGCGATCGCCGCCGCGCGCGCCGGCAAGCATGTCCTCGTCGAGAAGCCGATGGCCGTCACGCTCGCCGAGGCGGAGGCGATGGCTTCCGCGCATGCGCGCGCAGGGACGGTGCTGATGATCGGCCACAGCCATGGCCAGGACGGTCCGGTGCGGCACGCGCGCCGCCTGATCGCCGCTGGGCGCTTCGGCGCCCCGCGACTGATCCACGCGCTGGCCTTCACCGACTTCCTCTGGCGGCCGCGCCGGCCGGAGGAGCTCGACACGGCGCAGGGCGGCGGCGTGGTGTTCAGCCAGGCCGCGCACCAGCTCGACGTGGTCCGGGTGCTGTGCGGCGGGCGGCTGCACAGCGTCCGCGCGCAGACCATGGCGGGGCGCGGCACGGAGGGCGCGTATGCCGCGTGGCTCGCCTTCGAGGGTGGCGCCGCCACGGCGACCTACTCCGGCTTCGGCCGCTTCGACAGCGATGTCTGGATGGGCTGGATCGGCGAGCTCGGCACGCCGAAGACGCCGACCACGCCGGGTGCGGCGCGCGCGCGGCTCGACACGGCGCAGGAGGGGCAGGCGAAGCTGGCGCGCGCCTACGGCGCGGGACCACCCGGCCTGCCGGCACCCGAGCCGCCGGCGCACCACAACCAGTTCGGCCTGGTCCTCGTGCAGTGCGAGCGCGCCGACCTCCGCCTCACGCCCGACGGCGTGGAGGTGCACGACGACGACGGGCTCCGGCTCGAGCGCACGCCGCTGCCCGCGTTGCCGCGCGCCGAAGTGCCCGACGCCTTCGTCGCCGCGATCCGCGACGGGGTCGCGCCGGCGCATGACGGCGCCTGGGGGTTGGCGACGCTCGAGGCCTGCCTCGCACTGCTCGCCTCCGCCCGCGAGGGCCGCGAGGTTGCCCTGCATTGTCAGACGAGGTTCCGCGACGCATGACCACGCTCCGCATCGAGGCGCGCCGCGACGCGGCGACCGGGCTCTTCTACCTGGCGATCCACATGCCGGCCGACGCGCCGGAACCCTTCGTCACGACGGTGCCGCGCTACGCCTCCGCCGCCGCGGCGGAGCAGGATCTGGTCGCCAGCATCACCGCCGCCGCCAGCCGCCCGCGATGACGCGGCTGGCGCCGCTTCCGCTGGAGGCCTCGCTGGGCTTCCAGGTCCGCGACCTGAACCGGCGGATGCAGCGCGAGATCGCCGCGCGCATCGCCCCGCACGGCGTCGTGCCCGGCGCCTGGTATGCGCTGCGCGTGCTGTGGGAGGAGGACGGGCTGACGCAGCGCGAGCTCGCCGCGCGGATCGGCATCCAGGAGCCGACGGCGGCAATCGCTCTGCGCGGGATGGAGCGCGCCGGCTGGATCCGGCGCCGGCGCAGCGCGGAGGACCGCCGCAAGCTGCATGTGGAGCTGACGCCGGCCGGCCTCGCGCTGCGCGAGGCCCTGCTGCCGGAGGCGCGCGCCGTCATCGCC
>NZ_JAKJIB010000018.1 GCF_021864505.1 Falsiroseomonas oryziterrae | reverse complement strand
TGCGCAGGCGGTCCCGCACATGCACCCGCGTCACGCCGAGCGCGGCCATCAGCGCCGCGTGCCGCGCGCCGAGGCGTGTGCCGGGCGCCAGCACCGCGCCGGGCGCGTCGCCGGCGGCGACCCGGGGCGCGATCAACCCGTCCTGCTCGTCGCAGCCGCACACGCGGGATCCATCGGGCATGGTGCCCTCCCTCAGTTCCGACGTTGCCGCATCTCGGCGGCGATGGCGTCACATGCCGTCGCGTCCAGAACGCGGCGCGCGATTGGCAGGACCTCCTCCTCCTCGGTGGTCAGGCGATGGCGGTAGAGCTGCGCGAAGGCCAGGGCCGTCGCAGCGAAGCCGTCCGGCGCTGCGTGGCCCGCGGCGATCGGTGCCAGGGCATCCCGGACCTTCTGGCGGAGATCGCGCAACGCGAGGTCCTCCGCCTCGAGCCGGACCACGAGTGCAGGCGCGGCGCCGGCCAGGCGCGGCAGGAGGCTGTCGGCCTCGTCGGTCAGGTGCATCGGCAGCTCGCAGGCGAGCCAGGCGACGAGCGCCTTGGCGATCGCAGGCTGGGCGGCCCCGTGCGCGTGCCGCGCCAGGCGCTCCAGATGGCCGAGCAGCGCGCGCTGGCGACCATGCTCGGCGGCCAGGAAGGCGCAGGGATCAGCGAGGAGGTCGGACCCGAGGCCGCCCACCTCCGCCTCGACCGCGTCCATCGCATCCTCCCGCTACTGCACGAGGGGGCCGGAGGCGGCGCCGTCGAAGGCGTAGCCCTCGATCTTCGCGCGGGAGCCCAGCACGGCGAGATACTGCCGCGCCGCCGCCTCCCAGGAGGCGCGGACGAGGTCGCGGGCGACGTCGTCGGCAACGTCCTCGAAGGCCACCGAGCGCGCCGGCAGGTGGCGATGCACCTGCACGACGTGCAGCCCGTACCGCGTGGGCACGGGTTCGGGGAGGAGCCCGCCGGCCGCGGCACCGGCGAGCGCCGCCTCGAATTCCGGCACTGTGGAGCCGCGAGGGATGCGCCCGAGGTCGCCGCCATCTTCCCGCGACGGACAGTCCGAGTGGCGCCGCGCGAGCTCCGCCAGGCGCCACGGCGCCGCCGTGACCTGCGCGAGCAGGTCGCGCGCCCGTGCCTCGGCGGCGGCGCGCTCCCCCGGCACCTCCGGATCGGCGGCGATCAGGATGTGGCTAGCCTCCCAGCCTTCCGGCCGGCCGAAGCGCTCCGGGTGGGCGGCGAACCAGCGGCGGCAGGCTGCCTCGTCCGGTGTCGGGATGCGGATCTCCGCGGCAAGGAGCGCTGAGATCGCCGCGTCCTCCTCCGCCTCGCTGGCCGCGGCGGTGCCGGCCTCGGCCGCCGCGTCGAGCAGCAGGCGACGCACGACCAGCGCGCGCGCGGCCGCCTCCCATGCCGCGCCGGCGCTGTCAGCGGGGTGATGCTGCATCTCGGCGGCGACATCGTGCGCGGTGATGACGCTGCCGTTCACGACGATGTCGTGCTCGGGCAGCGTGGGCCCCTGCGCCTTCGGCGCAGGCGTCGGGGGCGCGGGACGCGGATGGACGTGGATGGCCATGGCCCTCACTCCGCCGGAACGCGTGGGCGCTGGTCCGCCAGGGCTGGCGCCGGGACGGGGGCGAGGCCTGGGCGCTGCACGGGGCCAGGTCGCGCGGTCGAACCGCCGCGCACGCGCACGATCTGCCACGAACGGAACAGGTACCAGACCGGCGCGGAGAAGATGTGCACGAGGCGCGTGAACGGCGTGACGAGGAACAGCGTCATGCCGAGCACCAAGTGCGCGAGATAGGGGAAGTCGAGTCCTCGAATGAGATCCGCTGCACCGCCCTGCAAGGTGACGATCGCCTGCGCCCAGCCAGACAGCTTGAGCATCGCCACGCCATCGCTGTGACCGAGCGAGAAGGGCAGCGTGACGAGGCCGAGGGTGAGCTGCACCCAGAGGAGCAACAGGATGAAGGTGTCCGCATAGGTGGAGGTGCGGCGGATGCGCGCATCGTAGAGCCGCCGGTGCAGCAGCAGCGACAGGCCGACGAAGCAGACGGCGCCGGCGATACCGCCCGCGGCCACCGCCACGAGCTGCTTGTCGGCCGGCGCGATCGCCCATTCATAGGCCCAATGCGGCGTCAGCAGCCCGAAGAAGTGGCCGAAGAACAGGAACAGGATGCTGTAGTGGAAGAGGTTCGAGCCCCAGCGCAGCTGCCGCGCACGCAGCATCTGCGACGAGCCGGAGCGCCAGGTGTACTGGTCGCGGTCGAAGCGGATGAGCGAGCCGATCACGAACACGCCCATGCAGATGTAGGGGTAGATTCCGAACAGGAAATCGTGGAGGTAGTCGGCGAAGCCGGTCCAGACGACGGACATGGCGTCCCTCCTTCAACGGATGGCGTGGCTGGCGCGCAGCGCGCGCAGGCGGTCGATCATGGCGCCCACCTTCGCGCGGGCGCCTTGCTTGTCGGGGTCGGACTCGGGGCCGAAGACGACTGGCTCGGCCTCCCAGGCAGCGTCGAGCTCGGCGAACTCCTCGGCGTCGCTCCGTTCCTGCGCGGCCGTCGGCTGCTGCGTGGGGCGAAGCCCGGCCTCGGCGAGCGCGGCGGCGAGCACCGCGGCATAGGCGCGTGCATCGGCGCTGCCGCGGCCGAGCAGCTTCGCATGCAGGCCGTCGAGGATCGGCGCGCACTGCCCGAGGAGGTTCGCCGTCACGTCTGGCGGCGCATGCGCGCAGAACTCGAGGAAGAGCGGCAGGAAGTCGGGCAGCTCGCGCGCGTCCATCGCGAAGCCGGCATGCTCGTAGACCTGTGCAAGCTCGATCATCGCAGGGCCGCGGTTGCGGGTGTCGCCATGGACATGCTCGAACAGGTGCAGGCTGGTCTCGCGGCCGCGGTCGAAGAGGCGCACATAGGCCTCCTCGCGATCGAGTCCGTCGCCGAGACCGAGACGGCGGACGAGCCGCGCGAGGCGCGGCGCGAGGTCTGCGCGGAAGCCGGCGGTCGGGATCGCGCGTCCGATCTCCGGGAGGTTGGCCCGAAGCGCCGGGTCCGGGTAGCGCAGCAGGATCGAGAGGATGGCGAGGCGGCGGTTCATCGGCCGGTCTCCTGCGCAGCGGCGGCCGCCGCGGCCTCATTCGCCTCGCGGATCGCGGGCGGCGCCATGCGCCCGGCGGAGGGGCCGGTCGCGCTGAAGAGGTTGCCGACGGTGCGCCCGTCGTAGCAGCCCTGGCCGAAGCTGAAGCCACAGGACGACTTCAGGTCGAAGGCGTTCTCCGCGTACTCGCGGTGCGTCGAGGGGATGACGTAGCGGTCCTCGTAGTTGGCGATGGCCAGCGTCTGGTACATCGCCTCCACCTGCGACGCCGTCATCCCGACGCGCGCCAGGATCGCGGTGTCGTCTCGGCTCTCCACGGTGCGCGCCCGCATGTGCATGCGCATCGCCATCATCCGCTGGAGCGCGCTGATCACCGGCGCCTCGGCGCCTGCGGTCAGCAGGTTGGCGAGGTACTTCACCGGGATACGCAGGCTCTCGACGTCGGGCAGGCCATCCTTCCAGCCGACATGCCCGGCCTCGGCGGCCGCCTGCACGGGCGAGAGCGGCGGCACGTACCAGACCATCGGCAGCGTGCGGTACTCGGGGTGCAGCGGGAAGGCGATCTTCCAGTCGATTGCCATGCGGTAGACCGGGCTGCGGCGCGCCGCCTCGAGCCAGGCTTCCGGCACGCCGTCGGCGCGGGCCTGGGCGATGACCTGCGGATCCTCCGGATCGAGGAAGAGGTCGAGCTGTTCCTGGTAGAGGTGCTGCTCGTTCTCGGTCGCCGCCGCCTGCGCGATGCGGTCGGCGTCGTAGAGCATCACGCCGAGATAGCGGATGCGGCCGACGCAGGTCTCCGAGCACACCGTCGGCTCGCCGGCCTCGATCCGCGGGTAGCAGAAGATGCACTTCTCCGCCTTACCGGACTGCCAGTTGTAGTAGATCTTCTTGTAGGGGCAGGCGGAGACGCACATCCGCCAGCCGCGGCACTTCTCCTGGTCGATCAGGACGATGCCGTCCTCCTCGCGCTTGTAGATCGAGCCCGAGGGGCAGGAGGCGACGCAGGCCGGGTTGAGGCAGTGCTCGCACAGCCGCGGCAGGTAGAACATGAAGGTCTTCTCGAACTCGCCGTAGATCTTCTTCTGGATGCCCTCGAAGTTGCGGTCCGCGCTGCGCTTGCGGAACTCGGTGCCGAGGATCTCCTCCCAGTTCGGGCCCCACTTGATCTCCATTCGCTCGCCCGTCAGCAGGCTGACGGGCCGGGCGACCGGCATCGTCTCGCTCTCAGGCGCGGTCTGCAGGTGCGTGTAGTCGAAGGTGAAGGGCTCGTAGTAGTCGTCGATCTCCGGCAGGTTCGGATTGGCGAAGATGTTGGCGAGGATGCGCCACTTCGCGCCGATCCTGGGCTGCAGCGTGCCGTTGCGCTTGCGTGTCCAGCCGCCCTTCCAGCGGTCCTGGTTCTCCCAGTCCTTCGGGTAGCCGATGCCGGGCTTGGTCTCGACGTTGTTGAACCAGGCGTACTCGACGCCTTCGCGGCTGGTCCAGACCTGCTTGCAGGTGACGGAGCAGGTGTGGCAGCCGATGCACTTGTCGAGGTTGAGCACCATCGCGATCTGCGCGCGGATCTTCATGGCCTGATCTCCCGTCCCGTGCCGCGCTTCACTCGGCCGCCCGCAGGTCCGACGCCTGCGGGGTGATCCGTGGGCCATCCAGCCACTCGACGTTGGCCATCTTGCGCACCACCACGAACTCGTCGCGGTTGGTGCCGATCGTGCCGTAGTAGTTGAAGCCGTAACTCTGCTGGGCGTAGCCGCCGATCATGTGCGTCGGCTTGATCGTGGCGCGCGTGACGGAGTTGTGGATGCCGCCGCGGGCATGCGTGATCTCGCTGCCCGGCACGTTCACGATCTTCTCCTGCGCGTGGTACATCATGATCATCCCCTTCGGGACGCGCTGGCTGACGACGGCTCGCGCGCAGAGCGCGCCGTTCGCATTGAACGCCTCCACCCAGTCATTGTCCTCGACGCCCATCGCCTCGGCGTCGGTCTCGCTGATCCAGACGATCGGGCCGCCGCGCGAGAGCGTCAGCATGAGCAGGTTGTCCGTGTAGACGCTGTGGATGCCCCATTTCTGGTGCGGCGTGATGAAGTTGAGCGCCAGTTCGGGGTGGCCGTTGGGCTTCGCGTTGTGCAGTGCCTGGTGCGCACGGAGATCCACCGGCGGACGGTAGAGGCAGAGCGCCTCGCCGAAGGCGAGCATCCAGGGATGGTCCTGGTAGAGCTGCTGCCGCCCGCTCAGCGTGCGCCAGGGGATCAACTCGTGGACGTTCGTATAGCCTGCGTTGTAGCAGACCTCCTCGCTCTCGAGCCCTGACCAGATCGGCGAGGAGATGATCTTGCGCGGCTGCGCCTGCACGTCGCGGAAGCGGATCGCCTCGTGCTCCTTCGACAAGGCGAGGTGCCGGTGGTCGCGGCCGGTGGCCCTGCCCAGCGCCTCCCACGCCTTCACGGCGACATGGCCATTGGTTTCGGGCGCGAGGTGCATCAGTGTCTCGCAGGCGTCGATGTCGGTGTCCATGCGCGCCAGCTTGCCCTCGACGCCCGGCACCTCGACCTCGCCGTTCAGGTGGCGCAGGAAGCCGACCTCGTGATCGGTCTTCCACGCCATGCCCTTGCCGTTGTTGCCAAGCTTCTCCATCAGCGGGCCGAGCGCCGTGAAGCGGGCGAAGGTGTTGGGATAGTCGCGTTCCACCACGGTGACGATCGGCATGGTCTTGCCGGGGATCGGCTCTACCTCGCCCTTCTTCCAGTCTCGTACCCGGTGCGTCTGGCCGAGCTCGGCCGGGCTGTCGTGCATCAGGGGCGTCAGGACGACGTCGCGCTCCTTGCCCAGATGCCCTCGGCTGAGCGCGGAGAAGCGCTTCGCGATCCCCCGGAAGATCGCCCAGTCGGTGCGGCTCTCCCAGGCTGGGTCCACCGCTGCGGAGAGCGGGTGGATGAAGGGGTGCATGTCGGAGGTGTTGAGGTCGTGCTTCTCGTACCAGGTGGCCGTCGGCAGCACGATGTCCGAGTACATGCAGGTGGTGCTCATCCGGAAGTCGAGCGTCACCAGCAGGTCCAGCTTGCCCCGTGGCGCCTCGTCATGCCACGCGGCCTCATCGGGCTTGAGCGCGCCCTGCTCGCCGAGGTCCTTGCCCTGCACGCCGTGCTGCGTGCCGAGCAGGTGCTTGAGGAAGTACTCGTGCCCCTTGCCCGAGGAGCCGAGCAGGTTGGAGCGCCAGACGAAGAGGTTGCGTGGCCAGTTGGCGGGATGGTCCGGGTCCTCGCAGGACATCTCCAGCGTGCCGGACTTCAGGGACTGCGCGACGTAGGCCGGCACCTGCATGCCCGCAGCCTCGGCCTCCGCGGCGATCGTCAGTGGGTTGCGCGCGAGTTGCGGCGCCGAAGGCAGCCAGCCCATGCGCTCGGCACGAATGTTGAAGTCGATCAGTGCCCCGGTCAGCGGCTTCGGTGCCGTCGGCGAGAGCAGGTCCTTCACCTGCACCGTCTCGTAGCGCCACTGGTCGGTGTGCGCGTACCAGAAGGAGGTGCTGTTCTGCTGCCGCGGCGGCCGCGCCCAGTCGGTGGCAAAGGCGACCGGGATCCAGCCCGATTGCGGCCGCAGCTTCTCCTGGCCCACATAATGCGCCCAGCCGCCGCCCGACTGGCCGATGCAGCCGCACATCACCAGCAGGTTGATGATGCCGCGGTAGTTCATGTCGGAGTGGTACCAGTGGTTCAGCGCCGCTCCGAGGATCACCATGGACTTGCCGCGCGTCTTCTCGGCGTTGTCCGCGAATTCCCGCGCGACGGCGACGATCTGCGCGCGCGGTACGCCGCAGACCGCCTCCGCCCAGGCCGGGGTGTAGGGCGCCATCGCATCGTAGTTGGGGGTGCCGTTGCGTGCGACGCCGTAGTTCGCCAAGAACAGGTCGTAGACGGTCGCGACGCGGGCCACGCTGCCGTCAGCCAGCGTCACGGTGGCGACAGGCACCTCCCGCGTGACTGTGTCGCCGAGCCGGGTCGGATTGAAGAATTCGGGGGCGCCGTCGCCGAAGTAGGGAAACGCGACAGCCGCGGTCCCGCCGCCCGCGAGCGACAGGCGCGGCGTCACCGCTTCCAGCGTGCGGGCGTCCCGGCCCTCCAGGTTCCATTTGCCCTGCTCGCCCCAGCGGAAGCCGACCGAGCCGGTGGGGACGTAGGGCGCGCCCGTCGCGTCGTCGATCGCGACCGTCTTCCAGTCGGGGTTGTTCTGCTCGCCGGCGTTGTCGGGCAGGTCGCTCGCGCGCAACTGCCGATCCGGCACCAGGCGCCCATCCCGCTCGGTCAGCAACACCAGCATCGGCATGTCGGAATAGGTGCGGCAGTAGTCGAGGAAGTAGTCGCCGCGGCCCCTGGCGTGCCATTCGCTGAGGATGACGTGGCCCATGGCGAGCGCGAGCGCCGCATCCGTGCCCTGCTTCGGGTGCAGCCACAGGTCGGCGAACTTCGACGCCTCGGAATAGTCCGGCGTGACCGTCACCACCTTGGTGCCGCGGTAACGCGCCTCAGCCATGAAGTGGGCGTCCGGCGTGCGCGTCTGCGGCACGTTGGAGCCCCACATCATGATGAAGCCGGCGTTGTACCAGTCGGCACTCTCCGGCACGTCCGTCTGCTCGCCCCAGGTCTGCGGCGAGGATGGAGGCAGGTCGCAGTACCAGTCGTAGAAGGACATGCAGGCGCCGCCGATCAGCGAGAGATATCGGCTGCCCGCGGCGTAGCTCACCATGCTCATCGCCGGAATCGGCGAGAAGCCGATGATGCGGTCGGGACCGTGCTGCTTCGCGGTGTGGATGTTGGCGGCAGCGATGATCTCCTCCGCCTCGTCCCAGCCGGCGCGGACGAAGCCGCCCTGGCCGCGCACCTGCTGGTACTCGCGGCGCTTCAAGGGATCGGCCTGGATGGACTTCCACGCGGCGACCGGATCGGCGTGCTGCGCCCGCGCCTCGCGCCACATCCTGAGGAGGCGCTTGCGGATCATCGGGTATTTCACCCGGTTCGCGCTGTAGAGGTACCAGCTGTAGGACGCGCCGCGCGAGCAGCCGCGCGGCTCGTGGTTTGGCAGGCCGGGGCGCGTGCGGGGGTAGTCGGTCTGCTGCGTCTCCCAGGTGACGATCCCGCCCTTGACGTAGATCTTCCAGGAACAGGAGCCGGTGCAGTTCGCGCCGTGGGTGGAGCGTACGACCTTGTCGTGCGCCCAGCGCGACCGGTATGCGTCCTCCCAGGCGCGGCTTTCGGTCGTGGTCTCGCCGTGGCCGCCCGCGAAGGTGCCAGCGTACTTCTTGAAGTACGTCAGGCGGTCGAGGAAGTGGCTCATCTGTGCTTGTCCTTCCCGGTCATTCGGCAGGCATGGCTGCGGCGGTGGGCGGCTTGCGCTCGACGTCGTGCAGCAGTCCGCCGCGGCGCGTGTAGACCCACCACGTCACGCCGATGCAGAGCAGATAGAAGACGAAGAAGGTCCAGAGCGCTGCGACCGGTCCGCCGGTCATGGCGATCGAGGTGCCGTAGCTCTTGGGGATGAAGAAGGCGCCATAGGCGGCGATCGCGGAGGTGAAGCCGATGATCGCGGCGCTCTCCTTCTCCGCCTGCAGGCGCCGCGTCGCAGCGTCCGCCTGCGGCATCAACCGTCCCATGTCCTTGCCCATGATCGCGGGGATCATCTGGAAGGTGGAGGCGTTGCCGACGCCGCTGGCGAAGAAGAGAAACATGAAGGACCCGAAGAAGCCCCAGAAGGCGCCGGGCTGGTCCTTGATGCCGATGAAGTGGATCACGCCGTAGACGCCGAGCGCCATCGCAGCGAAGACCCAGAAGGTCACGCGCCCGCCGCCCCAGCGGTCCGACACCCACCCCGTCAGCGAGCGGGAGAGCGCGCCGACAAGCGGCCCGAGGAAGACGAACTGCAGCGCGTCCACGCCAGGGAACTGCGTGCGGGCCAGCAGCGGGAAGCCGGCCGAGTAGCCGATGAAGGATCCGAAGGTGCCGGTATAGAGGAAGCACATGATCCAGTTGTGCTTCCGCTGGAAGATGACAGCCTGATCCGCGAAGGACGCCTTCATGGTGGCCAGGTCGTCCATGCGGAACCATGCCGCGAAGGCCGCCGCCGCGATGAACGGCACCCAGACGAAGCCCGCATTCTGCAGCCAGAGGCTTGCCTCAGCCTGGCCGATACGCGCGGTCTGCGGATCGCCGCCGAAGGCGCCGAAGACGCCGGCGGTGATCACCAGCGGCACGACGAGCTGCACCACGCTGACACCGAGATTGCCGAGGCCTGCGTTGAGCGCGAGAGCGTTGCCCTTCTCCCGCTTCGGAAAGAAGAAGGAGATGTTCGCCATCGACGAGGCGAAGTTGCCGCCGCCGAAGCCGCAGAGCAGCGCGAGCGCCATGAAGATCCAGTAGGGCGTCGCCGGGTTCTGCACCGCGAAGCCGATGCCGAGCGCTGGGATGATCAGCGACCAGGTTGCCAGCGTGGTCCACAGCCTGCCGCCGAAGATCGGCGGCATGAAGGAGTAGAAGATCCGCAGTGTCGCGCCGGACAGCCCGGGCAACGCCGCCAGCCAGAAAAGCTGGTCGGTCGTGAAGGCGAAGCCCACCTGCGGCAGCTTGGCGACGACGACGGACCAGACCATCCAGACCGCGAAGGCCAGCAGCAGACAGGGTATCGAGACCCAGAGATTGCGCCTCGCGATCGCGCGGCCCTTCTCCTCCCAGAAGACGGGATCCTCCGGGCGCCAATCCTCGATCGCCCGGCCCCGCAGGGCGCCGGCCTGCGCCGGGCCGTGGATCGGCTGCATCTCCGGCAGTTCAGGCAAAGCTGCGAGGGCAGGCGCGGCCGCCTCGCGCTCCATGCGCAGGATAGCGAGGTGCATCCACACCAGCGCGGCGGTGCTGATCGCGAACAGCAGCATGAAGCAGGACTGGCGGATGCCCGTGAGGTCGTTCAGCAGTCCGAAGACGATCGGCAGGATGAACCCGCCAAGGCCGCCGATCAGGCCCACGATGCCGCCCACCGGTCCGACCCGGTTCGGGTAGTAGACGGGGATGTGCTTGTAGACCGCCGCCTTCCCGAGGCTCATGAAGAAGCCCAGCACGAAGACCAGCACGATGAAGGCGCCGACGCCGGTCGCGAGGCGGAACTCGATCGGCCCCTTGATGCCGTCCATCACGTAGGTGGTCGGCGGGTAGGAGAGGATGAAGCTGACGACGACGGAGACGCCCAGCGTCCAGTACATGATGCGCCGCGCGCCGTACTTGTCCGACAGCACGCCGCCATAGGCACGGAAGATGGAGGCTGGCACGGAATAGGCCGCGCCGATTATGCCGGCGGTGGCGATGTCGAAGCCGTAGGCGTCGATGATGTAGCGCGGCAGCCAGAGCGCCAACGCTACGAAGGCGCCGAAGACGAAGAAGTAGTAGAGGCTGAAGCGCCAGACCTGCACGTTCTTCAGCGGCTCGAGCAGCGCCGACATCGGCTCTGGCTTCGCGCCGGATGCACGTCGGGCGGCGAGGGACGGGTCGTCCTTTGTGCCGAACCAGAACACCACGGCCATGACCAGCAGGCCGACGGCCCAGAGCTGTGCGACCATCTGCCATCCGAAGGCGACCATGACGACGGGCGCGAGGAACTTCGTCACCGCTGCGCCGACATTTCCCGCGCCGAAGATGCCGAGTGCGGTGCCCTGCTTCTCCTTCGGATACCACTTCGAGACATAAGCGATGCCGACGGCGAAGGAGCCGCCGGCGATGCCGACGCCGAGCGCCGCAAGCAGGAAGGTCGGATAGTCGTAGGCGAAGGTGAGCAGGAAGGTCGCGATCGCCGCCGCCACCATCACGCCGGCATAGACGATGCGTCCGCCATACTGGTCGGCCCAGATGCCGAGGATGAGGCGGATCAGGCTGCCGGTCAGGATCGGCGTGCCGACCAGCAGGCCGAACTGCGTGTCGGTCAGCCCGAGGTCCTTTTTGATCTGCACGCCGATGATCGAGAAGATCGTCCAGACGGCGAAGCAGACCGTGAAGGCGATGGTGGAGAGCCAGAGGGCGCGTGATTGCGCTCCAGGCTCTGCTGAGATCGATGCGCCGCTCATGCCCATCTCCGGTTCCAGCGGGAGTGGCGCAAGAAAGCGACCTAGGCGGGCCCGAGGGGTTGCGCGAGATCAAGCTTCCGGCCCCGCAGCCGTTGAATATTCGGAGATTGGCGATCTCCGTCAGCCGGGCCGTTGACCAGGGCGCTGGTACGTCTTGATCCAGGTCAATGAGACGGCGCGGCCCGGTCCGCTACACGAATCTGCGATGGAAGCGAGGCCGCGATGAGCAAGCGCGAAACGAGCTACGCGATGATCGAGCGTGCCCCGTTCTTCCAGGCGGCGGGTGCCGCCGCGATGGCCGAGTTGCTGCGGCCAAGTTTCACGCAACTGCTGCCCAAGGGCACGGTGCTGTTCGAACAGGGGGAGGATCCCGAGTTCCTGCACCTCCTGCTCGAGGGTAGCGTCGGGCTGCAGGCGAAGGGCGAAGGCGGCGGCACGACCGTCGTCGAGATCTTCGGCGCGGGCGAGGTCTTCCTCACCCCGGCCGTCATTCTGAGGCTGCCCTACCTGGCGTCGGCGGTCGCCCTGACCGAGATACGTGTGCTCATGATTCCGGCTGAACATTTCCGCGACAACCTGCAGCGCTCCTTCGAGCTCAGCCGTGCCTGCAACGAGCTGCTGTCCCGCCATTGGCGCCTGATGGTTGATCAGGTCGTGGATCTCAAGCTGAACAGCGTCGAGGTGCGCGTCGGTCGGTTCCTGGCGCGGCGTATCTCCGAGGAAGCGGGGGCGGGTTGCGCGTCTCTTCCGGAGCCTCGCTCGGCGATCGCGGCGCGTCTCGGCATGACGCCGGAGACTCTCTCCCGCACCCTTGCGGCGCTGGAAAGCAGCGGCAGGTTGCGGCGCACGCCGGGCGGCCCAACCGTGTCCGACCGCAGCGCCCTCCTCGGTCGCCCAGATGCGCCTCGCGGGCGCCAACGGGCGGCCTGCCCGCGTTAGGCGGAGCGGACGGTCGGTGGCCTGCGGCACCTCCCGCCGGCCCGCAAGTCCGGCCAAGCGCGCAGCCAGCGGATTGCGCGCGGTCGTCAGGGGACGAGCGCTCGGCGGAGCCCGGTTGGAGCGCGTGATTGCGCACGCCACGCAGCGCGTCGACGAAGTCAGGCTCACCGTGGGCAACCAATACAGCCGCCATTCGCCTCTAACAGCCTGCCGGGTTCACGGCGTATGGCTTGGAACGGCGCGCCTTGAAGGTCGGTTGCGACTACCACGATGAGATACTGATGGCTTCGTCGTTGCAACGACCCGGCTAGGTTCGCTTGCCGGCGAAATGCGCGGTTGCGTTGTGAATCTGCAGCTGCCACTCGGTCCGACCCAGGTCAAACGTCAAGGCGGCGCTGGCCTGGCCCCACCGCCCCGCCGCAGCGCGTCAGGCCCGGCCTCTCGCGGGCCAGCCAGCGCGGTTCACGGCGATGCGCGTTCGCGGCCGGCTCCGCGGTGCTAGGGTGAACCCCGGCAATGAGGTCCGACCGGAAGCCGGCAGGAGCACTGGCTGCACCTCCTCCCGCGGTGCCCTGGCGGCCAGATCGCCCTCCTGCTCGGTTGCGGGCGGCTGCCCATGCCCCCGCTTGATCGGAGAGGCAGCACCATGGTGAAGGCTTTCACATCGAAGGGCGTGCTGGCGGGCCACGACGAGCCAGCCGTGCGCAGTATCGGCTTGGCAGACCTGCGCGACTCGCTCGTCCGCGGCTACGCGGACTTCATGGCCACGCCGACCCAGCTCGTCTTCCTGGGCGTCATCTATCCGATCATCGGCCTGATCGCGGCGCGGGCCGCCGCCGGCGGCAGCCTGATGCCGCTCTTCTACCCGATGGTGGCCGGGCTCTCGCTGATGGGGCCCGTTGCCGCGCTCGGCATCTACGAACTCAGTCGCCGGCGCGAGCAGGGGCGTGACGTCTCGTGGGTGCACGCCTTTGGGGTCCTGCGCTCCCCGGCGCTCGGCTCCATCGTGGCGCTCGGCCTGCTGCTCTGCGTGATCTTCGTGGCCTGGCTGTTCGCCGCCCAGGCGATCTACCAGATGACGATGAGCCGCCTGCCCATCCCGGGCTCGGTGGACGACTTCGCGCGCCAGGTCCTCGGCACGCGGGAAGGCTGGAACCTCATCCTGCTCGGCAACGCGGTCGGCTTCCTGTTCGCGGCGCTGGTTCTCACGCTCACGGTGGTCTCCTTCCCGCTGCTGCTCGACCGCAACGTCAGCCTGGCGACGGCCGTCCGGACCTCGGTGCGCGCCGTGACGGCGAATCCGTCGACCATGGCCGTCTGGGGCCTGATCGTCGCGGGGCTGCTGCTCCTGGGTTGCCTGCCGGTGTTCGTCGGCCTCGCCGTGGTGATGCCGCTGCTCGGGCACGCGACCTGGCATCTCTACCGCAAGGTCGTGCCGGACTGACCGGCCTCAGACCACGCTCAGCAGCCACGCCAGGACGAGCGCAACCACGACGCAAAGCGCGAGGCCGAGGCCGAGGCCGAGGATCGCGCGGTTGCTGGGCCGACGGCCGGGCGGGGCGGGTGTCATGCCGCTCTCTCCGTTCCGGCTGCGGCGTCAGGGGCCGTCATGTCAGCCTCCGCTGGCCAGGAAGGTCTGACGCATCCACAGCGTGTAGTCCGATTCGATGACCATCAGCGCCGCGAAGACGAGGACGGCCAGCGGCGGCAGCAGGATGGCGTAGGCGAGCGCCAGGCGCTCCCACGCCATGTGCATGAAGACGGCGACGATCAGCCCGGCCTTCAGCGTCATGAACAACAGGATCAGTCCCCAGCGCAGCATGCCCTGCAGGTGGAAGTAGTCCACTAGGTAGGAGAAGAGGCTGAGGACGAAGAGCCAGCCCCACACGACGAGATAGACCCGGATGGGGTGCTGCTGGCCCTCGTGGGTCGGGGATGTGCCTGCCTGCGCCTCCACCATGGACGCCTCCTCACCAGAGATAGAACAGCGCGAAGATGAAGACCCAGACGAGGTCCACGAAGTGCCAGTAGAGGCCCGCGATCTCGACCATCTCGTAGCGGCCCCTGCGGCCCGTGAGCCCACCTGGCCTCTCGTGATCGAAGTCGCCCCGCCAGACCTTGCGCGCGACGATCAGCAGCATGATGACGCCGATCGTCACATGCGTGCCGTGGAAGCCTGTGATGGTGAAGAAGGCCGCGCCGAACTGCGGCGCGCCCCACGGGTTCTCCCAGGGCCGCACCCCTTCGTGGATCAGCTTCGACCATTCGAAGGCCTGCATGCCGACGAAGGTCGCGCCGAACACCGCCGTCAGCAGCATCAGCGCCGTCGTCTTCCCGCGATCCCGCCGGTAGGCGCAGTTCACCGCCATCGCCATGGTGCCGCTGCTGCTGATCAGAACGAAGGTCATGATCGCGATCAGGATCAGAGGGAAGTTCGTGCCGGCGATCTCGAGCGCGAAGACTTCGCTCGGGTTCGGCCAGGGCACAGTGGTCGACATCCGCACCGACATGTAGCTCAGCAGGAAGCAGCCGAAGATGAAGGTGTCGCTCAGCAGGAAGATCCACATCATGACCTTCCCCCAGGAGGCGCCCTTGAACGAGCGCTGGTCGGAAGACCAATCGGCGACGACGCCGTGCCAGCCCGCGGGCCGGACGGCGTCGGGGGCGTGCAGCGGTGCGGTGTCCATCGGATGCGGTCCTGCCTGAGCGGGTCTACCGGAACGGGGCGGTGCAGAGCGCAACGAGCCAGTCGAAGGACGGCGAGAAGGCGAGCGTGGCGAACAGCAGAAGCCAAGCGACCAACAGGAAGTGCCAGTAGGCTGCGCAGAGCTCCACGCTCAGTCGCAGCTTCGCGATCGGCGCCCCGCGCAGCCGCAGGCCCGCCCGACTCAACGCCACGAGGCCGCCGAGGAGGTGCAGCCCGTGCACGGCGGTGATGAGGTAGAAGAACGCGTCCGCCGCGTTGTTGGCGGGCAGGTAGCCGGCGCGCGCGAGTTCCCGCCAGGCGAGGAGCTGGCCGAGGAGGAACAGGAGACTCATCCCGCCGCCGAGCAACAGGGCCGAGCCAACCGCCTCGCGGTCGCCGCGCCGGGTCGCGCGAGCGGCACGATGGAGCGCAACGCTTGCCAGGACCAGCACTGCTGTGTTGGCCCAGAGCAGGCCCGGCCGCGGCGGCGGGCTCCAGTCCGCCATCTCCATCCGAATCGAATAGGCGCTGAGCAGCAGGACAAGCAGCGTGGCGGCAACCGTCATGAACATGCCGAGGCCGAGCTTCGCTGCCGGGACGCGCATGGAGCCGCGCACCGGCGCATCGTCCATCGGGCCTGTCTCGAGCCATGGCTTCGTCGTCAGGCCCTGTCGCGCCAGCCACCAGGCGGCGACGGCCGCGAGCACGCCGAGGAAAAGCAGCGCGATCGTCATGCGGTCGCCTCGCCCTTGGCGACATGCGCCGGCGGCGGCAGTGCCTCGTTCTGCGGGACGAAATCCTCCGGCGCGCCGGGCACTGCGTAATCGTAGGCCCAGCGATGGACGACCGGCAGCTCCTTGCCCCAGTTGCCGTGGCCGGGTGGCGTTTCCGGCGTCTGCCATTCCAGCGTCGTCGCGCGCCAGGGATTGGGGCCCGACTCCCGACCGTGGCGCAGGCTCCAGAGCAGGTTGAACAGGAAGAGCATCTGCGCCGCACCGACGACCAGCGCGACGACGCTGATGAAGGCGTTGAGATCCGCCGCAGAGGCCGGCACGAAGGAGGTCTCGCCGATCGTGTGATAGCGCCGCGGCACCCCGAGCAGGCCGAGATAGTGCATCGGGAAGAAGATCGCGTAGGCGCCGAGGAAGGTGACCCAGAAGTGGATCTTCCCCATCGTGTCGTCGAGCATCCGCCCGGTCATCTTCGGGTACCAGTGATAGATGCCGCCGAAGATGACCATCACCGGCGCGACGCCCATCACCATGTGGAAATGCGCCACGACGAACATCGTGTCGGACAGCGGGACATCCACGACGACGTTGCCCAGGAACAGTCCCGTCAGACCTCCATTGACGAAGGTGACGATGAAGCCGAGGGCGAAGAGCATCGGCACGTTGAGGTGGATGTTCCCGCGCCAGAGCGTCAGCAGCCAGTTGTAGACCTTGATCGCGGTGGGGATGGCGATGATCAGCGTGGTGGTGGCGAAGAAGAAGCCGAACCACGGGTGCATGCCGGAGACGTACATGTGGTGCGCCCAGACCACGAAGCTCAGGGCGCCGATGATGACGATGGCCCAGACCATCATCCGGTATCCGAAGATGTTGCGCCGCGCATGCGTGCTGATGAGATCGGAGACGATGCCGAAGGCCGGCAGCGCCACGATGTAGACCTCCGGGTGGCCGAAGAACCAGAAGAGGTGCTGGAACAGGATGGGGCTGCCGCCTCCGTAGCGGAGCTGCTGGCCCATCTCGACCAGGGTGGGCATGAAGAAACTGGTGCCGAGCAGCCGATCGAGCAGCAGCATCACCGCGCCGACGAACAGCGCCGGGAAGGCGAGCAGCGCCATGACGGTCGCAGTGAAGATGCCCCAGACGGTGAGCGGCATCCGCATCAGCGTCATGCCGCGCGTGCGCGCCTGAAGCACGGTGACGACGTAGTTCAGCCCGCCCATGGTGAAGCCGGCGATGAACAGGCAGAGCGAGAGCAGCATCAGCACGATGCCCCAGTCGCGCCCGGGCGTGCCGGAAAGGATCGCCTGCGGCGGGTAGAGTGTCCAGCCTGCGCCCGTTGGCCCGCCTGGGACGAAGAAGCTGGCGACCAGCACGAGCACCGCCAGCAGGTAGACCCAAAAGCTCAGCATGTTGACGAAGGGGAACACCATGTCCCGCGCGCCCAGCATGAGCGGGATAAGGTAGTTGCCGAAGCCGCCGAGGAAGAGCGCGGTCAGCAGGTACACCACCATGATCATCCCGTGCATGGTGATGAACTGGTAGTAGGCCTGCGGATCGATGAAGGTGAAGGTGTCGGGGAAGCCCAGTTGCAGGCGCATTAGCCAGGACAGCACCAGCGCGACCATGCCGATCGCGAGCGCGGTCAGCGCGTACTGGATGCCGATGACCTTGGCGTCCTGGCTGAAGACGTAGGTGCTCCACCATCCATGCGGATGGGGCAGTTCCATCTCCGGCACTTCCGCTGCCGGGATCTGGCCGCCGGCGCCGTGCGCGAGTTCGCCCATCGGTTCGCCTTCCTTCCTTGCCGGTCGGCGGCGCCCGATGGCGCGGGCTCACCGTGCCGGTCGTCGTCCTCCTGCCGCGCCGTGCCGTGCGACGATGCGGCCGCGGCGTCTCATCTAGAGGCCTGCGCGAAGCGACGCTGGCCATCGAGCCAGGCCTGGTAGTCTTCCGTGGATTGCACGACGACGCGGCTGCGCATGACGGCGTGGCCTGAGCCGCAGAGCTCGGCGCAGAGCACGTCGAAGGTGCCGGTGCGGGTCGGGGTGAACCAGAAATAGGTGACCGCGCCCGGGATCATGTCCATCTTCGCGCGGAATTCCGGCACGTAGAAATCGTGCAGAACGTCGATCGAACGCAGCAGGACCCGCACCGGGCGACCGATCGGCAGATGAAGGTCATCGCCCTGGATGATCACGTCGTCCCGCCCGGCTGCGTCGCCCGGCACAAGGCCGAGCGGATTCTCGGGCGAGATGAGGCGTGTCTCCACCGCGCCAAGTTTCCCGTCCTCACCGGGCAGGCGATAGCTCCACAGCCATTGCTGGCCGACGATCTCGATGTCCGTCGCATCGGTCGGCACGGTGACGAAGCGGTGCCATACGAACAGGCCGGGCGCGAGCATCGCCGCCACGCCGAGCGCGGTCGCGACCGTCAGCCAGATCTCGAGGCGCTTGTTCTCCGGCTCATAGGTGGCGCGTTGGCCCGGCCTGCTGCGGAAGCGGAACACGCAGTAGGCCATGAACAACACGACCGCGACGAAGACGACGCCGGTGATCCAGAAGGTGACGGTGATCGTCGCGTCGATGTAGCTCCAGTTGGAAGCGATCGGCGTCCACCACCAGGGGCTGAGCAGGTGGAAGGTAACCGACCCGACCGCCACCAGAACGAGGATCAGCGCAACGGCCATGGCCGCGTCACCCTGCCTGTGCACAGCTGCGTAGGCCGTCGTCGCGCAGCAGGGAAGACTTCCCCGCGCGTCGCGGGCAGGCGGGCGGCGGTGCCCGGGCCAGCGGGCTGTTCGGCCATCGCCATGGTCCGACCTTCTGCGATGCTCTAGAAAGCACAGCGAGCAGCAGGCGAGACACTGATGGAAGATGGTGGCGGACTGAGTCGGGGCCGACAAGAAGATCTTCCCGTCCTCAGCCGCACGTGATCTGCCGGGCAATACATCTGCCGGGCAATACGGCGTGCCGGAACGCGGCGGTCGCGTTCTGGCACCTGGGTGACGACCGGCGAATGTCGCTCGACCGACGCGCGATCCGCCGGCCAGTGTCGGGGTGCTTGAGCCATTGCTGTCTGCCCCAGGCTAGGCGACCGATGTACAGCTCGTTGTTGAGGATGCCGGGTGCCCTTCGAGCGGTCGCCGTTGATTGCCGAGGGCGCCCAGGCGCCACCCCGAGGGCCGGGAATTCCCTCCTCGTTCAGCGCGAGTGCGAAGTGCTTGGGCGGACAGGCCCGCCGCATACTGCTCGAAGATCCGGACGATCACGCTTGCCTCGGCGGCCTCGACCGTCCTGCCGCCGCGTCGCCCGTGCTCCCCGGCTGCGACCCGGTACCCGTAGCAGAGGCCACCGGCGCTCCAGCGGCCTTTCGCGACCGCCCGCAGGCCGCGGCGTGTCTTGGTGCGGATGTCGCCCAAGAGCATCTGCGACATCGTCCCGAGCAGGCCGATATGCATCGGCGTGATCGCATCGTGCTGCAGGGTCTGGATGCGGATGCCGTAGAATGTCAGTTGGTCGTAGAGCTTGGCGACACGGGACAGGTTGCGACAGAGGCGATCGATTGCCTCGCAGATCACCGCGTCGAAGCGCCGCGATTTCGCGTCCCGGATCATGCGCTGGAAGGCCGGCCGGTCGTGGTTGCCCCCGCTCATGGCCAGGTCCTCGTAGACCTGCACGCCCTGCCAGCCCAACCTTAAACTGGAGTTTTCCAGCTCAGGGCGATCCAGGAAACGGGAGGCAGGTCAACACCATTCGCTGCTAGGACGGTGCAACGCCGGCACCAAACCGCCTCATCAAGTTCGCGCCCTCCGCTGCAGCACCGCTCGCGGCTTCTTCAACGCCGTGAAGGAGCGGCGAGGGATAAAGGTTTGGTCCTCGACGGCTTCCGCCGGGTCGGGCCCAACCGCAAGGCACCCGCGACGCCTTCAAGATCTACCGCGTCGGCTGAGCGCGCGTGCCAGCGAGGCGAGCGGCGAGTTGGTACTCGCACCTTGAAGGCTGGTCGGACGCGCACTGCGGTGCCCCCGGCAGACCGGGCCATCACGCCACGGCGAAGGAGAATACGGTGATGTCGACCAATATCGAGTGGGCACTTGTTGCCGATGGAGGGCGGGCTCGGCTGTTTGAGCGCCACCTGCCTGCTGGTCCTTGGCGCGAACGCACGGATGATGAACTCGAGGCGACCAACCCGCCGTCGCGGGAGCACGGCACCGATCGGCTTGGGCGCGTGCACGAGAGCGCTACCACGGCACGCCATGCGGTCGAACCACGAACCGACCCCCACCGGGCCGCGAAGACAGATTTCGCGACGCGCCTCGCGACGCGGCTCGAGGGTACGGCCAGCTCGTTTGAGCGGCTCCTGCTGGTGGCGCCGCCGTCCTTTCTCGGCGATCTGCGAGCGTCACTTGGCGAAGCGACGCGAAGGAAACTGTACGGAACGCTGGACAAGGACCTGACCCACGCACCGCTGGCAGATGTGGCCGCACAGCTCGAGGCCGTCCGTCGGGCCTGACGGTCGGAGCAGCGCTCAAGGGCTGCAGATCGACGCTGACGTGTCCCGATAGGACCAGGTCAGGGATGTTAGTCGTGTCCCTCGCTCGACCTGAAGACATGGGCGCGTCGGGCTTCGTGCCGCCTCAATGGACAGCAGACCGCAATGATTCCTGCCGGTGCGCCGAAGGCGCCGTAGCGCGCCCTGACGCGCTCGAGCGTCGCCCCAATGATCGAACTGTACGACATGGTCCATGTACTCGCCGGGGGTACGGCTGGGCACTTCGTACCCTACGCCTGTCGCATTGTGCGCAAGCCCGATCGCGCGAGAATGATCGCAGCCCCCCACGCCGGCCCAAGAATGGCGTGCTCGCTACCCTCCATCCACGCGTAGCATCCGCCCAGCGTCCGCCTGAGCGGAGGAAGCGTCATGGCTGCCACCGGCCTCGAGGTCTGGGACAAGACCATCCAGACCACCAACATCTGGCTCGACGAGATCATGGAGGACATCGGCCCCGACCGACAGGTCGCTTGGCACGTGCTCGGCGCCGTGCTGCGGACACTACGGGACCGTCTTCCCCTCGAACTCGCGGTGCATCTCGGAGCACAGCTGCCACTGCTGGTGCGCGGCACCTACTACGAGCAGTGGCATATCGGGGGCGAACGCCCAACGGTGCGGAGCATGGAGGATTTCCTCGACAACGTGGCTTCGCATCTCGGTCGGACTCGCCCGATCGGGCCCGCCGATGCGACCGCGGCCGTGTTCGCGACGCTGGCACGGCATGTCGATCCCGGTCAGATCGCGAAGGTGCTCGGCGCCCTGCCGGAAGGCATCCGGCGTGGCCTTGGCGGGGTCACCATGGCCTGATCCGGGACGGACTCCGCCTGACGGCGCGCCAATCCGGCCCGTCCCGCGCCTAACCCATCGTAAGAGAGGAGTTGGCGCATGAGGATCAAGGAGCTCATGACCCCCGATCCGGTCGTCGTCCCGCCGGACATGAAGGTGGAGCCGCTGGTGCGGCTGCTCGCCGACCGCCACCTGTCCGGCGTCTTCGTCGTGGATGCGGCGGGCGCGCCGCTGGGCGTTGTCACCGAAGCCGATCTGGTGCGGCGCCTCGCGCCGCAGGACGAGGAGGGACTCGGTTGGCTCGCGCGCCTTGCCGTAGACGCCGATCGTGCCGCCAGGCGCTACGCACGCGCCCATGGCCGGTGCGCGCGTGACGTGATGAGTCCGACGATCGTCTCGGTGCACGAGGATGCGCCTCCCGCTGAAGCCGCGCAGCTGATGTGCGACCGGCGCATCCGGCGAGTCGCGGTGCTGCGCGATGGCCGCGTGGTCGGCGTGGTCTCGCGCGCCGACCTCCTGAAGGCCGTTGCGGCACAGCCTGATCGCCTTGGGACGGAGAGCGACGATGCGCGGATCCGCCGGACCATCGTCGCGGAGATGCGCCGCCAGCCCTGGGCCGACACGGAGCTGACTGCGGTGACGGTCTCAGGCGGCGTGGTCTCCTTTGAGGGGTACTGCCGCTCGAACGAGGTGCGCCGTGCATTACGCGTGCTGGCGGAGCGCGTCGATGGCGTGCGGAGCGTGGAGGACCGGCTCACGGTCGGAGTGCCGCCCTCAAGCTCGCTGTATCCGGGCATCTAGGCCATGCCTGGCGGGATGGTCCCGCTGGCGCAGTCGTACCAGAGCCGGAGCGGCAGGAGCGCTGCCGCGACACGTCGTCGCGGCAGGCGATATCCCAAGCGGGCATTGCTGGCGCTGCCCACCGTGCGCCGGCAGATTACACCTTCACCAACGCGGCAAGGCAGGCGGCAAGCTCGGCGGCCGCGACCGGCTTCCGCAGTACCGCGGCAAGGCCACCGCCTGAGATCGCGGTGGACGTGCTGATCGGCTCCGCCTGGCCGGTGATCAGCACCGCCAGCAATCCTGGCCGCCGCATCTGCGCCTCACGGATCAGGCTCATGCCGTCCATGCCCGGCATCGTCATGTCGGTCACGAGCGCATCCACCGGGTGACCCGCATCGAGGATCGCCAGGGCAGCTGCCGCATCACCCTTCGCGACAACATGGCATCCCGTCGCTTCGAGTTGCTCCGCCAGTGTGGCCCGCACGACGGGCTCGTCATCCACCAGCAGCACGCGGCAGGCACAGCGCGCCTCGCCGGCCATCGTGGTTGCAGCGCCGCCGCCGGGCCGGGGGAGGTCGGCCTGCGGCAGCCAGAGCGTCACCGTGGTACCCTTGCCGGGCGTGCTCTCGATGGCGAGCTGCCCCTCGGCATGTTCGGCGAAGGTCCGGGCCATACTCAGCCCGAGGCCCGTGCCCTTGCCGGATGGCTTGGTGGTGAAGAACGGCTCGACGACGCGCGCGAGAGTGTTGGCATCCATCCCTGTGCCGGTGTCGCGCACTGCCAGCCGCAGATAGCGGCCGGGTGCGGGGCGGACGGATGCACCTTCTGCTTCGCCGGCCCCAACGTGCTCGGGCGTGGCGGACAGGGTGAGCACACCGTCCTGCGGCATGGCATCGCGGGCGTTGGTGGCCAGGTTGATGAGCACCGTCTGCAACGCCTCGCGATTGGCCAGCAGCGGAGGAAGCTCGGCTGCCGCCTCGACCCGGATCTCGATATGCGGGCCGAGCGCCGGCGCCAGGATCTCCTTCAGACCCGTCATCAGTGCCGCAGCGTCGATGGCTTCGGCGCGCGGCTCGCCTCGGCGGGCGAAGGCGAGCAGACGACGCGTGATCGCGGCACCGCGCGAGACCGCCGCGGTGACGGCATCCAGCCGTCGGCGAACGGCTTCCGGGTTCTCCGCTTCCCTGTTCGCCATGACGGCAGAGCCGGCTATGGCCTGCAGGACGTTGTTGACGTCATGCGCGATCCCGCCCGCGAGCTCGCCAAGCGCCTGCAGCTTCTGTCCTTGCCGCAGTTCGGCCTCAAGCCGGTGCCGCTCGGTGACATCCAGCAGCATGCCAACGATCCGCCCGGGTCGGCCGGTGCTCGCGTCGCGCTCCAGCGAGATGCCATGGGACCACACCGACCGCCACGAACCGTCCTGGCATCGCATACGGCTCTCGAGCGCGCAGCCATCCGACAATCCTGACAGCATCCTGCGCCAAGCATCCTCATAGGTGGCGCGATCCTCAGGGTGGATCGAGGCCTCGAGCGCGGTCCATTCTTCCCCTCCAAGGCCGACCCATGTCTCCGCCGGCAGGGTGCTGCCTGCCAGCTCCGCGGCACGGGCATCGAACAGTGCGGCGCGCTTCACGAGGTCAATCTCGTAGGTGCCGACGCCGGCCCCTTCGGTCGCCGCGCGGAGACGAAGGCCAGCCTTCCGCGCCGCAGCCTCCGCCTCGACCTCGGCGGTGACGTCGCGTGCCAAGCTGATCACTCGCACTATCCGGCCATCAGCGCCGAACCGCGCGACACCTTCGTCCTGGAGCCACACCAAGCCGCCATCGGGTCGCCGGTAGCGGAAGCGCACCGCATAGCCTGGACGCTCGGGCGTAACGCTGCGGAGGGCCGCCTGCATTCGTTCTAGGTCATCGGGGTGGATCGCCGCCATGAAGGCGGTACCGCTGTCCCGGAGCGCGGCGGATTCGGACAAACCCAGGATGTCGGCCGCGTTCGGCGAACGCAGCACGATGTCCGCGGTGGGATGGAACTCGAAGGCGAAGACGCGGCCTGCGCCGAGCGCGGCCTGCAGGCGGGCCTCGCTCGCCGCCAGATCGGCCGTGCGGTCGGCCACGCGGCGTTCGAGGGTGGTCTGGCTCCGTCGCACGGCCATTGCCAAGCCAAGCAGCAGGCCGGTCGCCGGCAGGCCGATGGCCAGCTGCTCCAAGACCTGTTGTCGCCAGGCGGCCAGGATGTCCGCCCGCGGACGTCCGACCAGGCCGTAGACTGGCCACCCCTCGATGCGGTGCACGCCATAGAGACGCTGGACGCCATCCGTCTTGGAGACGCCCTCGTAGACGGTTGACTCAGGATCGCCGGCCGTTGCCGCCGCGAAGGGCCCCAGGACCTGCACCGCCTGCGTCTGGCCGACGCTCCGTGCGAGGAGTTCGCCATCGTTGCGGAGCAGCGTCGTCACGTCACCCCGCGCCGGCTGGAGACGCCGCAGGCCCTCGGCAAGGTTGTTCGGGAAGATGGAGAGGTTCACCAGGCCGTCGAAGGCACCGGGAGGCACATCGGCATTGCCGGTCTGTGTCCGCCGTCGGCTCACGGCGAAGAACAGCGTCCCGTCGAGCCGGCCGGTGTAGACCCGACTGACATGAACCTGCGGCGGGTTCTGCCCGCTCAACGCCTCGAAGAAGTCCCGGTCGACGGCAAGCCCGGCCGCCTGCGGCACGGGGAAGATGTTGGCGCTGACCAGGACCGAGCCGTGGCGATCCAACACGTAGCCGGCTTCGGTCTGCGGGATCTCGTCCACGAGGCGCTTGAGCTCGGCATGCAGTTCCGCCTCACGCTCGCGGATCTCGGCATCGGAAAGGTCGCGCAGAAGCGCATCTATGCGGCCGGCCGCCACCCCGTGCAGGGTCAGCACGCGCAGCCCGTATTCGGCGACGGCCGCCGCTCCCTGGCGTAGATCGTCTTCCGCTGCGATCCAGGTGTCGCGCCACGCGACCCAGGCCCCGGTACCCATCAGGGCCAACGGCAGCGCAATGCAGAGGAGGACGAGCGCCGTGCCGAGTGTCGGGCGGCGGGACGAAAGCGCTCGGCGCGGAACCGGACGAGGCGACGCCTGCGACATGGCGCCGGTCCTGACCGTTCCGCTGATGAAAGCCTGGGCGCCCCCCATTCTTGTCCCTTTTCTTTCGGACAGCACGGCAACCTTGGGCGGTCACCTCGCGCCCTTATGACGTCCGCTCAGCCCCGAAGCATCCATGTGTCTCGCGCCGGTATGTTCCGGTACCGGGACCAGCCGCTGCGTTTTTCTGCCGGCCAAAAACGAAAGCTGTGATCGCGACACGGTGAGGTCCACATTCTCACGCGAACATGATCGTTCGCCGCGAGCCATGACGAATGCGTTCCCCACAGACGACGGCGAAGGAGAAGTTGCCATGGCAGCGATGCATCCTTCGCCCAGGACGGGCAGAAGGCGGCTCGTGATTGGCTTGCTGGCGGCCGGCGCGATCCTTCCGCTCGCGCTGGGCTGGCTGCTTGTCGGGCCCGCTCGGCCTTGGCCCGACGAGATCGCGGGTGCCTCCGCGCTGCTTGGCTTCGCGGCCCTGCTCTGGAGCTTCGTGCTGTCGGGACGCTTCCGCGCGGTCACGGACGTGGTGGGCATGGACCGCACCATGCGCTGGCACCAGGTCACCGGCATCGCAGTGTCGCTCCTGCTGATGCTCGTTCATCCCTTTCTCTACACGCTGCCCGATGGACCAGCGTTCATGCGCCCCGACGACCTGACCCACGCTCACGTGCTCGGCCTGGGCGGCGCGTCCATCGCGACGGGATTGCTCGCCTGGCTGCTGCTCGGGCTGCTCACGACGGGGGCAATCGGACGCGATCAGATTCCCTTTCGTTATGAGACCTGGCGTGCCGTGCACGGCCTGCTCGCCATATCCGTCGTGCTTCTTGGACTGCATCATGGGCTGTCGGCGGGACGCTACAGCGCATCCCCGGTGCTGGCAGGGCTATGGCTCGCCCTGGGCGCCATGGCGTCCTCGACATTGCTCTGGGTGTGGCTGATCCGCCCGATCGGCCTCGCCCGGCGCCCCTGGCGCATCGCTGCCATTCGTCCCGTGGCGCTGCGGACCTGGGAACTGGTGGTCGCGCCTGTGGGGCATGCCGGCCTTCGGTTCCAGGCCGGTCAGTTCGCGTGGCTCAAGCTCGACCGCGGCCCCTTCTCACGACGCGAGCATCCCTTCTCGATCGCGTCCGCGCCGTCCGAGGCAGGGTGCCTGCGCTTCCTGATCAAGGAGGCCGGTGACTTCACCCGCGGCATCGGTGCGTTGCCACCTGGCGCCCGCGCCTTCGTCGATGGTCCACACGGCAATCTCGTTGTGGAAAAGCGTGCCGAGCCGGGGCTCGCCTTCCTCTGCGGAGGCGTCGGCGTCGCGCCCGCGCTGGCAATCCTGCGCGAAGAGGTACGGCAGCCAACACCGCGGCCAATGCTTCTGGTCTACGGCAACCGAGTGGCCACCCAGCTCATCGCGCAGGAGGAACTGGAAAGGCTCTCTGCCGCCGGACGGTTGAAGGTCGTGCATGTGCTTGGCGAGCCTGCGCCGGGCTGGGCGGGCGAGAGCGGCCAGCTGGACGCCGCGCTGATCGCCCGGCACTGTGAAGCGGCCGCCAGGGCGGGCTGGCTGTTCGTGCTGTGCGGCCCGCCCCCGATGCTGCGCGAGGCACGAAAGGCGCTGCAGAGGCTCGGCGTGCGGCCGGCGCAGATTCTCGAAGAGCGATTCACCTACGCTTGAACCGCGCCGCAGCACGGCAGCTTGAGCGCCATCATGCGGCCTCCCGCTACGGCATCGGGAGAGCCCATCACGGGGTGATGATCCGTACGGTTGACGTTCATCCATCGGCGGAGCCCGCAGCGAGTGGCATCCTTCTTCCGCTCGGCAGTCCTGACCGACGCCAACCACCAACAGGAGGGGACGATCGTGCGTATCTCCAGCATGGCTCTCGGCGGTGCGCTTGTCGCAAGCATCGGTGTCGGCGCTGCCTTCGCCCAGGCGCCGCAGCCGCCCGCACGAGGGGTGGAATTCTACCGGGCCGCTTGTGCCCAGTGTCACGGTACCGATGGCAAGGGCGGCGGACCGGTGGCCGGCTTGCTGACCGCCAGGCCGTCAGACCTGACGACGCTCACGCGGCGCAACAACGGCGCGTTCCCCTTCGTTCGTGTTGGTCAGATCATCGACGGGCGCGAGGACATCGTGGCGCATGGCGGCCGCGAGATGCCGTTCTGGGGTGCAATGTTCGGCTTCGAAGCCGGCGACCGTTTCGGCAACCGTATGCGTGAGGCCTATGTGCAGGGTCGCGTCTACGAACTGGTCCTCTATCTGAACTCGATCCAGCAATAGCGATGCGGATGATGGCGGCCTCGCTGAGCGTGATGCATGCGCGGGGCCCTCGCCTGCGCGGCCGCCAGCAACACGCACGCCGCGACGGCTCGCTGTCGCCTCTCCCGGATATCGAGGGCCAATGAGCGACCGCCTGCCGCTGTCGGCGCCACCGCCGATGCTCAAGGAGGGCGACGCACTGCTGGTGGTGGATGTGCAGGCTGATTTCTGCCCCGGCGGTGCTCTGCCCATCGAGGCCGGTGACGCCGTGGTGCCCGTTCTGAATGCCTGGGTCGAGGCCGCGCGTCGCGCGGGTGTGCCGGTGATCGCCTCGCGCGACCTCCACCCGGGCGGGCATCCGAGCTTCACCGAGGGCGGCGGAGCCTGGCCCGTGCACTGCGTGCAGGATACGCCAGGCGCCGCCTTCCACCACGCGCTCCGGCTGCCCGCAGGGACGGTCCATGTCGCAAAGGGGACGCGGCTCGACCGGGACCAGTATTCGGCCTTCGACGAGACGGGCCTGGCCGTTGCGCTGCGCGCGCGCGGCGTCCGCCGTCTCTGGGTCGGTGGCCTCGCGCTCGATGTCTGCGTGCGCGCCACGGTGCTCGACGCGCTGCGTGAGGGGTTCGAGGTACGGCTGATCCGGGATGGGACGCGCCCCGTCGAGCCTGCTGCCGGCGCCCGCGCGCTGGCCGAGATGGAAGCGGCTGGCGCGCGGATCGTTTGACGCGTCCTCAGCGACCGGCGCCGGCGACGCGCGCGCGCACCGCGCCCTCCTCGGCGGCAAGGGCGGCGCTGATCGTCACCGGGTAGGGCGGGTCGGCCGGATGCAGCGCGCGCAGCCGCGCCGGCAGCGCGGCGAGTT
>NZ_JAKJIB010000179.1 GCF_021864505.1 Falsiroseomonas oryziterrae | reverse complement strand
AATGCGGCCCGCCGCCAGTGCGGCGAGCCAAGGCGGCGGAGCCGCCGCCGGCGCTTGAGGGCGCGCCGCGACGCGGCGCGCGTTCAAGGGTCACGCTCGATAGGGCGTGAACCAGCCGAGGCCCGCGGTGGTCTCGCCCGCCGGGCGGTACTCGCAGCCGATCCAGCCGCGGAAGCCGAGTTCGTCGATCCTGCGGAACACGAATGGCCAGTTGACCTCGCCGGTGCCGGGCTCGTTGCGGCCGGGATTGTCGGCGACCTGCATGTGCGCGATCAGCGGCAGGTGCTTCTCGACACGCTTCACCAGGTCGCCCTCGGTGATCTGGCAATGGTAGAGGTCGAACTGCATCCCGACCTTCTCCGGCCCGATCGCGTCGATGATCGCCGCGGCCTGGTCGGTCGTGTTGACGAAGAAGCCCGGGATGTCGCGGTGGTTGATCGGCTCGATCACCGGCTTGATGCCGGCCGGCGCGGCCTGCTCGGCGGCCCAGGCCAGGTTCTCCGCCAGCGTCGCGGTCAGCGTGTCGTGCTTCGCCCCGGCCGGCGCCAGGCCCGCCATGACGTGGATGCGCGGGCAGGAGAGCGCGGCGGCGTAGTCGAGCGCCTTGCGGAAGCCCTCGCGGAACTCGGCCTTGCGGTCGGGGAGCGCCGCGGTGCCACGCTCGCCCTTGGCCCAGTCCCCCGGGGGCGCGTTGAACAGGACCTGCTGGAGCCCCGTCGCCTTCAGCCGCGCGGCGATCTCGGCGGCCGGGAAATCGTAGGGAAAGAGGAACTCGACGGCCTTGAAGCCGGCCTTCGCGGCCGCGTCGAAGCGGTCGAGGAAACCCACCTCGTTGAACATCATCGACAGATTGGCGGCGAAGCGCGGCATCCTGGTGTCCCTCCTGGCTGCGACCGTGATGGCGCGCGGCGGGCGCGGCGGCAAGGGCCCGCCTGGCGGGGCAGGATGCGCCGGGGCGCCGGTTCGGCTAAGCCCGCAGGGCGGTCCGTGCGGGCCGGAGGAGCAACGGCATGGAGCAGGACCCGCTGAGGGCCTCGCGGGTGATCGGCCTACTCGCGCTGATCGGGCTCGGGATCGGCTGCTTTCTCGTGCTGCGGCCCTTCGTCTCGGCGCTGCTTTGGGCTCTAATCCTGGCCTACACGACCTGGCCCGCCTTCAAGCTGCTGCGGGAGCGCGGGCGCCTGTCGCCCGGCTGGGCAGCCAGTGTGATGGTCGCGGTCATGTTCCTGCTGATCGGCCTGCCCATCGCTTTCGCCGCGCCGACCAGCCGGGAGGAGGTGGAGGCGCTGCAACGCAGCCTCGAGAGCATGCTGACCGAGGGACTGCCCTCCGTTGCCCGCTTCCTCATCACGCTGCCGGTGATCGGACCCTACGTGGCGGATTGGTTCGCTGGGTGGGACACGACGCTGGCCGGGCTGTTCGGGACGCTCGAGCCCTATGCCGGAACGCTGGCGCAGAATGCGCTCTCCATCCTGGTCGCGGTGCTGTCGGGGATTGCCGAATTGCTGCTGGCAATCCTGCTGGCCTTCTTCTTCTACCGGGACGGCCCGGCCATGGCCGCGATGGCGGAGCGGGGGATGGAGCGGCTGGGGGGGGCGCACACCCGCCATCTGATCGAGCTGACCGGCAATGTGACGCGGGGCGTGGTCTATGGGCTGCTCGGCACTGCGGTGGTGCAGGGGGTCATGACGACCTTCGGGCTCTGGGTCGCGGGCGTGCCGCAGGCGGTGCTGCTCGGGGTCGTCGCGGGTGTGATCTCGATCCTGCCGGTCGGGGCCCCGCTGGTCTGGATCCCGGCCACCATCTGGCTCTTCGTGCAGGGCGAGTGGGGCTGGGGGGTCTTCATGGGGCTCTACGGCGCGCTCGGCATCTCCTCGGTGGACAACATAATCCGGCCCTGGCTGATCAGCCGCGGCGCCGACCTGCCGCTGCTGCTGACCCTGCTCGGCGCGATCGGCGGGGTGCTGGCCTTCGGGTTCCTCGGGCTGTTCCTGGGGCCGGTGCTGCTCGCGGTCGGCTACACGCTGCTCAAGGACTGGGCGGGCGGGGCGGGGCGGGCGCCGCCGGGTCCGCCCGGCTGACCCGGGACCCGCCCGGACGGCCATCACGGGCTTCCGCGACGGGGCGGGACGGGATATTGGCCCGGTTTCTGCTCGGCATCGAAGGCGGGCGGCCAGACCCGCGACACCGGGAGTTCCGAAGGATGCGACGATTGGGGATGGCGGCAGCCGCCGCCGTGATGGCCTTGGGCCTTGGCTTCGCTTCCCTGGCGGAGGCGCGGACGGTGCGCTGGTCCGCCTCGGGCGATCCCAACACCATGGATCCGCACAGCCAGAACGTGGGCACCGTGACGATGGTGCTGCAGCAGATCTACGATGCGCTGATCGCGCGCAACGCCGACCTGACGCTGCGCCCGGGCCTGGCCACGCGCTGGGAGCAGGTGGAGCCGACCCGCTGGCGCTTCACGCTGCGCCAGGGCGTGCGCTTCCACGAGGGCGAGGCCTTCACGGCCGACGACGTCGTCTTCTCCGTCACCCGCGCGCTGCAGCCGACCTCGAACTACGGCATCTTCGTGGACACGGTGGACCGCGCCGAGCGCGTGGACGAGTTCACGGTGGACATCGTGACCCGCGTGCCGGACCCGATCCTGCCGAACAAGTTCGCCTCCGTGTACATCATGTCGAAGTCCTGGTCGGAGCGGCACAACGCCACGCGCCCGCAGAACACCCGCGCGCGGGAGGAGATGCACACGGTCCGCAACACCAACGGCACCGGCGCCTTCCGCCTGGCCTCCCGCGAGCCCGATGTGCGCACCGTGCTGCGCCGCAACGACGACTGGTATGGCTGGCGCGAGGATGCGCCGGGCTCGGCCACGCCCGCCGGCAACGTGACGGAGATCGTGTTCCGCCCGATCGGGTCGGATGCGACGCGTGTCGCGGCGCTGCTCTCGGGCGAGATCGACTTCGTGCTCGACCCGCCGCTGCAGGACCTGAACCGGCTGCGCCAGGCGGGCAACATCCGCGTCGTGGAAGGGCCGGAGGTGCGGACCCTGTTCCTCGCCTTCGACACGTATCGCGACGAGCTGCTCTATTCCGACGTGCGGGGCCGCAACCCGTTCAAGGACCTGCGGGTGCGCCAGGCGCTCTATCATGCGATCGACATCGCCGCGATCCAGCGCACCATCATGCGCGGCCAGAGCATCGTCACCGGCACGCTCTTCCCCGAGCAGGTGAACGGCTACGTCCGCGAGGAGGATGTGCGCCTGCCGCATGACCCGGAGCGCGCGCGCGCCCTGCTGCGCGAGGCCGGCTTCCCGAACGGCTTCGGCGTGACGCTCGACTGCTCGAACAACCGCTACATCAACGACGAGCAGATCTGCCAGGCGATCGCGGCGATGTGGACGCGGGTGGGCGTGCGGACGCAGCTGAAGGCGCAGCCGCTCGCGCCCTTCTTCGCCCAGATCCAGCGCGACGACACCTCGGTCTACATGCTGGGCTGGGGTGTCCCGACGCTGGATGCGCTCTATTCCTTCCAGTCGCTGCTGCGCACGCGGGACGGCCGTCCGGGCAACGGCATCTGGAACTACGGGCGCTATTCCAACGCCCGCATGGACGCGCTGATCGACCGCATGGGCGTGGAGACCGGCGCGCAGCGCGCCGAGACGATCCGCGAGGCGCTGCGGCTCTATCGCGAGGACGTGCCCCACATCCCGCTGCATCACCAGATGATCCCCTGGGCGATGCGGTCCAACATCTCCATCCCGCATGCGGCGAACAACCAGCCGTATTTCCGCTGGATGGTCGTGAATTGAACGTCTCTTTGCCGCGCCGGGGGGCAGGCTCTTTAGGGCTGGCCCGCGGTGCGGAGGACAGCTGATGCCAGCCTTCATCATCTCCCGGATCCTCCAGGCGCTGCCCGTCATGCTGGCGGTGGCGCTGATCTCCTTCGCGATGTTCGCCTATGTCGGCGATCCGGTCGCCATCATGCTCGGCCAGGACTACACCCAGGCGCAACGCGACGCGCTGGTGCGCGACCTCGGGCTCGACCAGCCCTTCTTCGTGCAGTTCGGGCGCTTCGTGGTGAACGCGCTGCAGGGCGAGTTCGGCCTGTCCTACCGCCTGTCGCGGCCGGTGCTCGACCTCATCGTGGAACGCGCGCCGGCGACGCTGGAGCTTGCCCTGACCGCGGCGTTCCTGGCGCTGCTGGTCGGCGTGCCGATGGGCATCTACACCGGGCTCTACCGTAATTCCTGGCTCAGCCGCTTCTTCCTGACCTTCAGCCTGATCGGCGTGTCGCTGCCGACCTTCCTGATCGGCATCCTGCTGATCCTGACCTTCTCCGTCTGGCTCGGCTGGCTGCCCTCCTTCGGCCGGGGCGAGACGGTGCGGCTCGGCTGGTGGTCGACCGGCTACCTGACCTGGGGCGGCATCAAGGCGCTGATCCTGCCCTCCATCACGCTCGGCCTGTTCCAGATGACGCTGATCATGCGCCTGGTGCGCGCCGAGATGCTGGAGGTGCTGCGGACCGACTACATCAAGTTCGCCCGCGCGCGGGGGCTGACGAACCGCGCGGTGCATTTCGGCCACGCGCTGAAGAACACGCTGGTGCCGGTGATCACCATCACGGGCCTGCAGCTCGGCGCCATCATCGCCTTCGCCATCGTGACGGAGACGGTTTTCCAGTGGCCGGGGATGGGGCTGCTCTTCATCCAGTCGGTGGGGGCGGCGGACATCCCGGTGATGGCCGCCTACCTGCTGCTGATCGCGGCGCTGTTCGTGACGATCAACCTGATCGTGGACCTGCTCTACTTCGCGGTGGACCCCAGGCTGCGCATCGGCGGCGGGAAGGGGCACTGACATGCAGGCGGTGCGCAGCTTCTTCGACAGCGACCTCTGGTGGTCCTTCACCCGCAACCCGGTCACGGTCGTCTCCGCGATCGTGGCGGCGATCTGCATCGGCGGCGCGGTGCTCGCGCCCTGGATCGCGCCGCACAACCCCTTCGACCTCGCCTCGCTCCAGCTGCTCGACGCCTTCAAGCCGCCGGCCTGGGACGCGGATGGCGAGCGGACCTACCTGCTCGGCACCGACGACCAGGGGCGCGACGTGCTCTCGGCCATCATGTACGGCGCGCGCGTGTCGCTGCTGGTCGGGTTCCTCGCGGTCGTCATGTCGGTGACGATCGGGGTCACGGCCGGGCTCGTCGCCGGCTACATGGGCGGTACGGTGGATGCGGTGCTGATGCGCATCGCCGACATCAAGCTGACCTTCCCGACCATCCTGATCGCGCTGCTGATCGACGGCATCGTGCGCGCGGCGCTGCCGCGCGACGTGCATGACCAGATCGCGCTCTACGTCGTGATCTTCGCCATCGGATTCTCGAACTGGCCGTCCTTCGCGCGCACGGTGCGCGGCTCCACCATGGTGGAGCGCAACAAGGAATATGTGCAGGCGGCACGCGTGATCGGCCTCGGCCGTGGGCGGATCATGCTGACCCATGTGCTGCCCAACGTGCTCGGCCCGGTGCTCGTTATCGCGACGCTGCAGCTCGGCTTCGCGATCCTGGCGGAGGCGACGCTGTCCTTCCTCGGCGTCGGCGTGCCGCCGACGCAGCCCTCGCTCGGCACCCTCATCCGCATCGGCAACGACTTCCTGTTCTCCGGCGAATGGTGGATCACCATCTTCCCCGGCGTCGCGCTGATCGTCCTGGTGCTCTCCGTCAACCTGCTGGGCGATTGGCTGCGTGACGCCCTGAACCCGAAGCTGCGCTAGAATGTCCAACACACGGCCCCTGCTGGAGGTGCGCAACCTCCGCGTGGAGTTCCCGACGCGACGCGGCACGCTGGTCGCGCTCGACGACGTCTCCTTCGACATCCATCCGGGCGAGGTGCTCGGCGTGGTGGGCGAGTCCGGCGCCGGCAAGTCGATGACCGGTGCCGCGATCATCGGCCTGCTCGAGCCGCCGGGGCGGATCGCGGGCGGGACGATCAGCCTCGCCGGCCGGCGCATCGACAACCTGCCCTACAAGGAGATGCGCACCGTCCGCGGCCGCGAGATCGGCGCGATCTTCCAGGATCCGCTGACCACGCTGAACCCGCTCTACACCGTCGGCCGCCAGCTGGTGGAGACGATGACGACCCACCTGCCGATCGGGCCGGGGGAGGCGCGGAAGAAGGCGATCGAGTGGCTGGAGCTGGTCGGGATCCCCGCCGCGGCGCAGCGCATCGACAGCTACCCGCACGAGTTCTCCGGCGGCATGCGGCAGCGCGTGGTAATTGCGCTCGCGCTCTGCGCCGAGCCGAAGCTGATCGTGGCGGACGAGCCGACCACCGCGCTCGACGTCTCGATCCAGGCGCAGGTCATCGCGCTGCTCAAGACACTGGCGCGCGAGAAGGGCACGTCGATGATGCTCGTCACGCACGACATGGGCGTGATCGCCGAGACCGCCGATCGCGTCGCGGTCATGTATGCCGGCCGCATCGCCGAGATCGGCGCGGTGCGCAACGTGGTGAAGCACCCTTCGCATCCCTACACGATCGGCCTCATGGGCTCGATCCCGCCGATCTCGCACCGGCTCGAGCGCCTGCAGCAGATCGAGGGCTCGATGCCGCGGCTCTCCGCCATCCCGAAGGGCTGCGCCTACAACCCGCGCTGCCCGCATGTCTTCGACCGCTGCCGGAGCGAACGGCCGGAGCTGATCCCGGCGCGCGACACGCAGGCGGCGTGCTGGCTTTACGATCCCGCATCGGGGACGCAGGCGGCGGAGGTGCGCGCCGATGCCTGACATGATCCCCGCCGCGGACACGCGGCCGATGCTCGAGACGCAGGACGTCGCGCGCTTCTTCGACGTCTCGCGCCCGCTAATCCAGCGGCTGCTGGCCGGCGAGGGCAAGCGGATGCTGCGCGCGGTCGATGGCGTCAGCTTCTCGATCCCGAAGGGCACCACGCTGTCGCTGGTGGGCGAATCCGGTTGCGGTAAGTCCACCGTGGCGCGGCTGGTCGTCGGGCTCTATCGCCCGACGCGCGGCACCGTGATCTTCGACGGCCAGGACCTCGCGCAGGCGCGCGCCGACAGCACGCAGCGCCGGCGCATGCAGATGATCTTCCAGGACCCCTACGCCTCGCTCAATCCGCGCTGGCGCGTGCGGGACATCATCGCCGAGCCCATCCGCGCCTTCGGCCTGCTGAAGACCGATGCCGAGATCGAGGCGCGCGTCGCCGAGCTGCTGACCCATGTCGGCCTCTCGCCGCTCGACGGGCAGAAATACCCGCACGAATTCTCGGGCGGGCAGCGGCAGCGCATCTCGATCGCGCGCGCGCTGTCCTCGAACCCGGAATTCCTGGTCTGCGACGAGCCGACCTCGGCGCTCGACGTCAGTGTGCAGGCGCAGATCCTGAACCTGATGAAGGACCTGCAGCGCGAGCTGGGGCTGACCTACCTGTTCATCAGTCACAACCTGGCCGTGGTGCGGCAGGTGAGCGACCGCGTCGGCGTGATGTATCTCGGGCGGGTGGTCGAGCTCGCCCCGGCCGAGACGCTCTTCACCACGCCGCGGCACCCCTATACGCGCGCGCTGATGGAGGCGATCCCGGACCTCGACATGACCGGGCGGCAGCGCATCCCGGTCGGCGGCGAGGTGCCGAGCCCGATCAACCCGCCTTCGGGCTGCCCCTTCCATCCGCGCTGCCCGCTTGCCAACGACCGCTGCCGTGCGGAGCTGCCGCAGCTGATCCCGGCGCGCGACACGCCGGAGGCGGTGGTGGCCTGCCATGCCGTCGAGGAAGGGCGGGACGGCGGGCCGATGCCCGGCGTCGCCCTCGCGGAAACCGGAGCGGCCGTCGCGGCGTCCTGACGGGCGGTTCGTTCCGCCCGGAGGCCCGCCATGCCCATCCGCTGCGATGCCGTGCTGCCGCGCCGGCGCGTGCTGGTCCTGTCGGGCCTTGCCGCCGCCCCGCTTTGCGGCTGCGGGCCGCAGCATGCG
>NZ_JAKJIB010000178.1 GCF_021864505.1 Falsiroseomonas oryziterrae | reverse complement strand
CCGGGCGGCTGGGCGGCACGCCCGGTGCCGCGCGCCACCGCCGCTTCCAGCATCCGCCGCATCGCAGCCGCACTTTCGGCCGGGACCACGCGATGCAACCGCGGCGCCTCGACCGCCGCCGGCCGCCCGTCGGCCCGCGCGCCGAGCAGGCCGCGCGGCTCCGGCAGCAACCCCCCATTGGCGAAGGGCGCATAGGCCGCGGTGAGGTCGAGCAAGGTCACCTCGCCGGTGCCGAGCGCGAGGGTCGCATCGTTCGGGAAGGGCCCGGCGAGGCCGAAGCGCCGCGCCAGCGCCGCCACCTCGCGTGGGCCGCCGGACCTCTGCAGCACCCGCACCGCCGAGGTGTTCACCGAATGCGCCAGCGCGTCCTCCAGCGTGATCTCGCCACGGCTGCGCCACTCGCCATTGCCGGGCGACCAGCCGCCGAGGGTCAGCGGGCCGTCCGCGACCGGATCGGAGGCGCCTACGCCGCGCTCCAGCGCGGCCAGGAAGACGAAGGGCTTGAAGGCGGAGCCGGGCTGGCGACGCGCCTGGGTGGCACGGTTGAACTGGCTGGCCCGGAAGTCGCGGCCGCCCACCATGGCCCGGACATTGCCGGTCGCCGCCTCCATCACCACGACCGCGCCCTGGTTCACGCGCGCACGCGCGCCCGGGCCGGCGAGCAGCGCCTCCAGCCGCGCCTCCGCCAGTGTCTGCAGGCGAAGGTCGAGGGTCGTGCGCAGCACCAGGTCGGCATTGCCGGGAAAACGATCGGCGAGGTCGTCCATCACCCAATCGGCGAACCAACCCGCGCCACGCGAGGGGCGCGGCGGGATGCGCATCTGCTCGACCGCCAGCGTCGCCTGCTGACGCGTGAGGATGCCGGTCTCCGCCATCGCCTCCAGCACCTCGACGGCGCGCGCCGCGGCGCCGTCTGGGTTGCGGCGCGGATTGAGGCGGGAGGGCGCCTGGGGCAGCCCTGCAAGCAGGGCCGACTGCCACAGGCTGACGCGCGCGGCGGGCACGCCGAAATAGAGCCGCGCCGCGGCATCCACCCCATAGGCGCCGCCGCCGAGATAGATGCGGTTGAGGTAGATCTCGAGCAGCTCGTCCTTGGTGAAGCGCCATTCGAGCCAGAGCGCCATCACCGCTTCCTGCGCCTTGCGCCACAGGCTGCGTTCCGGCGTCAGGAACAGGTTCTTCGCCAGTTGCTGCGTCAGGGTGGAGCCCCCCTGCACGACGCGGCCGGTGGTCCAGTTGATCCAGGCGGCGCGCGCGATGCCGATCGGGTCCAGCCCGAAATGCTGGCGGAAGCGCCGGTCCTCGATGGCGATCACCGCGGCCGGGAGGTGGGCCGGGAGGTCGCGCAGCCGCACGATCTCGCCCACCACGTCGCCGGAATTGGCGATGATGCGCCCGTCCGCGGCTTCCAGCGTCACGCCCGGCCGGCGCGTCTGGCTCAGCGCGATGTCGGTGCGCGGCAGGTCCCAGGTGAGCGCGAGCAGCAGCGCCCCCAGGGCGATCGCGCCCCAGATGCCGACCAGCACCAACCGGCGGAGCCAACGCCAGCCCGAGCGCGGGGCGCGGGGAGGTCTGGCGGGGGTGCGGACGGGCGCGGCGCGGGCCATTCGCCCCGGGCTGTAGCACGCCGCCAGGCGCCCTGCGCGCGTCGGGCTCTTGCGCGAGGCTCCGCCACCCGAACCGGCGCGAGGGGCGCCAGCGGACGCCTTGCGTCCCGCAAAGCGATCTGCATGGCCCAACGCAATAACGTCCTGGTTGATAACGGACATGACGACGGTGGAATGTTCTTGCGTCGCCTCAACCCTGAGTCTTGCAAGAACTGTTCATTTTTCGACACAGCAAAGTGGCAATAGCGTCGCGAGGCCGGCTCAGCACAACGCGAAAGGATGACACGATGCCTCCTCCCAAGAAGAATCCGAGCACACAAACCGTCACATTCATTAGTGAGTCGTCGTCCTACCCGAACGTACTCGGCGCGAGCAACGCCTCCGGCTCGCTCCCAGAAGATGGCGGGACAGTGGTCTTCAAGGTCAACCCGCATACGTATCTGGAGTTGACCAACGTCAACACCGAGCTGGTCAAGTACTACGCTGACGATGGGGACGGCGTCCTGACCGATACAGATGCGCTGATTTATTCGGGCGCGCCGTCGGGGTTCAAGACCAAGGACCTGAGAAAGGCCTCGGTCGACTACGACACCAAAACCTTCTTCGCCGCCTTCGAAGACGACCCGAACAACCCCGACATGGACTACAACGATTTCGTCGCACAGATCACGCTCGAGACGACGGACATCACGGTCCGCCCGAATGCCGGCCGCGGCAACGGCTCGGAACTGGTCGGCGGCATCGATATCGACCCCGGCAACTCGACCGGCCGGAACAACGGTGGCGACTTCCCCGACGTGCTCTGACCGCACAGGGCTCCTGCCCTGACCAGGATCGCCGGCGACGGGCTGCGGCCCGCCGCCGGCGGGACCCTTGGTGCCTGCTCCTGCCGCGCTGTGCGCGGCGCGTGACGATAGCGGAGCGGGGCTCGGCCCGGCGCGCGCTCGCCCCGATGGCTGCGCGCTTCGGCGCCGCACAGACCCGGCGCCCGCCTGCCGCCCCGAGACCGCGGCACCCGTCCGTCGCTTCGCGGCGCTTGCGCCCTCATCCCGGAACGATCATGTGCCGTGCAGGCGCCCCGCAGAAGGGCGCCGCGACAGGGCCTCAGCTCACGGACTTCTCGAACCGGGACGACAACACATGACCCATCTCTCGCGGCGCGCCCTGCTCGGCGCCGCCGGCCTCGCCGCGCTTCCGACCGCCGTCCACGCGCAGGAGTGGACGCCACCAGGCCCCGTGCGACTGATCAACCCCTTCGCCCCCGGCGGCTCGCCCGACATCCTGGCCCGCGTCATGGCGCCGCACATGCAGGGCTTCCTCGGCCAGCCGATGGTGGTCGAGAACCGCCCCGGCGCCGGCGCGGCGGTCGGCACCCGCAGCGTGGCGCGCGCCGCAGCCGACGGCACGACGGTGCTGCTCGCGCCCATTTCCTCGGTGATCGCGGCCTTCATGATGCGCGAGCCGGGCTACGAGCTGTCGGATTTCCGCCCGGTCTCGCACCTCGCCACCACGCCCTTCGTACTGGTGGTGCGCCCGGGACGCTTCGCCAATGTCCAGGAGTGGGATCGCCACATGAAGGCCAATCCCGGCCGCATGACCGGCGCCACCGGCGGGTCGGGCACGCCGCACCAGCTGGCGGCGGAACTCTACCGCCAGGCCTCGGGCACCGACTTCCAGCTCGTCGCCTATCGTGGCACGGCGCCGGCGCTGACCGACCTGCGCGCCGGCACGGTGGACTTCATGTTCGCGGACATGCCGGCCGCCCTCGGCCAGGTCCGCCAGGGCGGGCTGCAGGCGCTGGCCGTCTGCACGCTGAACCGCGTCCCGGTGCTGCCCGACACCCCGACCATGGCGGAGAGCGTGGCACCCGGCTTCGACGCGAATTCCTGGGTGATGTGGTGGGTGCCCGCCGCGACGCCGGACCCCGTCGCCCGGCGCCTGTCCGCAGCGGCCCGGCATGGGCTCGCCCAGCCCGACGTGGTGGCGCGCGCCAACGACGTGGGCTTCGTGCTCGTCGGCTCGGACATGGACGGTGCCGCGCGGCACCTGCGGAGCGAGGTGGAGAAGTGGTCCGGCCTGATCCGCGCCCGCGGCCTGGTCTTCGAGGAGGCGTAAGAGCGCCTCTCTGAACCTGGGGGCGCCCCTGGGCGGCGTCGCGGCGTCACGCCAAAGGCGTGCCGTCGGCACGACGCGCAAATGCGAGCCTTCGGCACGACGCGCAAAGGCGTGCCGTCGGCACGACGCCGCGGCAACACAGGGACACCGCCCAGGATCAGCGCCCATGACGGGGCCCCGCAGAGCCGCATCGCGGTTCTGCGGGGAGTTCAGGCGCCCACGCCCGGGACGGGGCCGACCTCACGCGCCACGGCGAGAAGGGTGCGGCGCAGCCAGGCATGGCCGGCGTCCGCCTCGAAGCGGCGGTGGAAGACGAGGCTCAGCCGCGTGTGCCGGATCTCCACCGGGCATGGACGCAGCGCCAGGCCATGCACCTCCGCCAGGCGCTGGGCCAGCCGGGCGGAGAGCGTCATCACCATGTCGGTGCGGGCCAGGATCTCCGGCACTGCGCCGAGATGGGCGACCACGGCGCCGAGCCGGCGCGGGTGCCCCGCCTCCGCCAGCGGACCATCGAGCGCGCCGTCGCGCGAGCCGTTCGGCGAATGCAGCAGGTGCGGAAACTGGGTGAAGCGCGCGATGGTCATCGGCCCCTCGGCCAGCGGATGCCCGGCGCGCATCAGCGTCAGGAAGCCCTCCGGCAGCAGCCGCACCCGCGTGTAGAGCGCCGGCGGTTCCGGCAGCACCGCGACCGCGAGTTCCGCCTCGCCCTTCTCCAGCAGGTTCTGGGCATTGGTGCGGTCGGCGTGGCGGATGGCGAGCAGCGCGCGCGGCGCCTCGCGCGCCATCACCTCGAGCAGCGGCGGCGCCAGGACGCTCTCGGCATATTCGCTCAGTGCCAGGGTGAAGACGCGATCCGTCGTCGCCGGATCAAAGGGCGCATGGACGGCCAGCGTCTGGCGCAGCCGGTCCAGCACCTCGGCGACCGGTCCGGCCAGCGACAGCGCGAGAGCCGTCGGCTCCACGCCGCCGGGACGCCGCAGGAACAGCTCGTCGCCGAGCGCCGCGCGCAGCCGCGCCAGCGCGTTCGACACCGCGGGCTGCGAGAGGTTCAGCTTCTCCGCCGCGCGAGTGACGTGGCGCTCGCGCGCCACCGCGTCGAAGACGCGCAGCAGGTTCAGGTCGAGGCTCTGCAGGTCGGCCAGGGCCGCCTCCCGTCATCACGTGCGGTGATGATCGCCGTTCCGTCCCGGCGTTGGAAGGCCGGCGGGGAAGCGCGCCAGATGCCGGGCGACGGGAGCGCGCCGCGCGCCCCGAACGAACAGGAGACCGAGATGCGCCTCGACCCCACCACCACCACCCCCTACGCCGCGCTGCTGCTGCGCGTGACGCTCGGCGTCGCCTTCCTCGCCCATGGGTTGCTGCTCAAGGTGATGACCTTCGGCCTGGCCGGGACCATGGGGTTCTTCGGCTCGATCGGCTACCCGCCGGTCTTTGGCGCGATCGTCGCCATCGCCGAGATCGCCGCCGGCCTCGCGCTGATCGCCGGCGTCTGGGTGCGGCTGGTGAGCCTGCTGACCCTGCCGATCATGATCGGCGCCACGCTGCAGCACCTGCCGGCCGGCTGGGTGTTCAGCGCGCAGGGCGGCGGCTGGGAGTTCCCGGCCATGTGGACGGTGCTGATGCTGGTCCAGGCCGGGCTCGGCGCGGGCGCCTTCGCCCTCGACCCGGCGCGCCTGCTGGGCCGCGGCAGCGCCCCGGCCCATGCCTGACCGGCCGGCGTCCAGGGGCCGGCGGGGTTTTCCGCTGGCCTTTTGGGCGCGAAGGCCCTAGATACGCCGCGCAGGCCGGTCCGGATCCCCGGGCCGGCCTTCGCTGCGATGGCAGCGGGTGCAAGGGCTCCGCCGATCCGACACGGGACGGTGGCGGCGTTTCCGGCCACATGGGGCGCAGATCCGCTGGGATCGTGCCTTCCCATGCCGCCCGAGACGCCTGTCATCCCCCGAGGGGGACTTCCCCGACCAGGGGCGGACAGCCGGACTCGGACCACCCATGCCGTCGTGACCTTGGCCTTGCGCGCCCTGCGCGCGGGGTTTCTGCGGTCCTGTGCGCCCGGCGCCCAGGGCCGTTCGCACACGGCCGCGGCGAAGGCGCCCGGCCGAGAAGGACGACGCATGTTCGACAAGTATTTCCGCAAGGAAATCGCCTGGGGCGGCCAGCTCCTCACCCTCGAGACCGGCAAGGTCGCCCGCCAGGCGGATGGCGCCGTGATGGCGCGCCTCGGCGACACCATCGTGCTCTGCACCGCGGTCGGCGCCCGCTCCGTGAAGCCGGGCCAGGACTTCTTCCCGCTGACGGTGAACTACCAGGAGAAGGCCTTCGCGGCCGGCAAGATCCCGGGCGGCTTCTTCAAGCGCGAGGGGCGCCCCTCGGAGAACGAGACGCTGGTCTCGCGCCTGATCGACCGCCCGATCCGCCCCCTGTTCCCCGAGGGCTTCCGCAACGAGGTGCAGGTGGTCGCCACCGTGCTCTCGCATGACATGGAGAACGACCCCGACATCGTCGCGATGGTCGGCTGCTCGGCGGCGCTGACGCTCTCCGGCATTCCGTTCTTCGGCCCGATCGGCGGCGCCCGCGTCGGCTACGTCGACGGCCAGTACGTGCTGAACCCGACGCTCGCGCAGCGCAAGCAGAGCCAGCTCGACCTCGTGGTCGCCGGCACCGCCGAGGGCGTGCTGATGGTCGAGTCCGAGGCGCAGGAGCTCTCCGAAGAGGTCATGCTCGGCGCCGTGGAGTTCGGCCACAAGAGCTTCCAGGCCGTGATCCAGGGCATCATCGAGCTGGCCGAGGTCGCCGCGAAGGATCCCTGGCCGCTCACCGAGGAGAGCGACGCGGCCAAGGCGCTGAAGGCGCGCATCGCCGAGCTCGGCCGCGCCCAGATGGCCGAGGCCTACAAGATCATCCCGAAGCTCGAGCGCCAGAACGCGGTCGGCGCGGTCAAGAAGGCCGTCGTCGCGCAGCTCGAGGCCGAGGGCCTGGACGCCGGCGCCGCAAAGGGCCTGCTGAAGGAGCTCGAGGCCGACGTCGTCCGCAACAACATCCTCGACACCGGGATGCGCATCGACGGCCGCGACACCAAGACCGTGCGCCAGATCACGGCGGAGGTCGGCGTGCTGCCGCGCGCGCATGGCTCCGCGCTGTTCACGCGCGGCGAGACGCAGGCGCTCTGCGTCGCCACGCTGGGCACCGGGCAGGACGAGCAGATCATCGACGCGCTGGCGGGCGAGTACCGCGAGGCGTTCATGCTGCACTACAACTTCCCGCCCTACTCGGTGAACGAGACGGGCCGCATGGGTTCCCCCGGCCGGCGCGAGATCGGCCACGGCAAGCTCGCCTGGCGCGCCATCCGCCCGCTGCTGCCGGAGAAGGAGAAGTTCCCCTACACGATGCGCGTCGTCTCCGAGATCACGGAGAGCAACGGCAGCTCGTCGATGGCGACCGTCTGCGGCACCTCGCTGTCGCTGATGGACGCCGGCGCGCCGCTGAAGCGCCCCTGCGCCGGCATCGCGATGGGCCTGATCAAGGAAGACCGCGGCTTCGCCGTGCTGTCCGACATCCTCGGCGACGAGGATCACCTCGGCGACATGGACTTCAAGGTGGCCGGCACCGAGCAGGGCATCACCGCCCTGCAGATGGACATCAAGATCACCTCGATCACCTTCGAGATCATGAAGATCGCGCTCGGCCAGGCGAAGGACGGGCGGCTTCACATCCTCGGCGAGATGGCCAAGGGGATCAGCGGGGCGCGCGGCGACGTGGCCGCGACTGCACCGCGCATCACCGTGATCAACATCAACAAGGACAAGATCCGCGACGTCATCGGCTCGGGCGGCAAGGTGATCCGCGAGATCACCGAGCAGACCGGCACCAAGATCGACATCGACGACGACGGCACCATCAAGGTGGCGGCGACCTCGGTGGAGGCGGCGCAGAAGGCGATCGACTGGATCCAGGGCATCGTCGCCGAGCCCGAGGTCGGCAAGATCTACAACGGCAAGGTCGTGAAGACCGCCGAGTTCGGCGCCTTCGTGAACTTCCTCGGTGCCAAGGACGGGCTGGTCCACATCTCCGAGCTCGCGAATGAGCGCGTCAACAAGACCACCGACGTGGTCAAGGAAGGCGACGCGGTGAAGGTGAAGGTCCTCGGCTTCGACGACCGCGGCAAGGTGAAGCTGTCCATGCGCGTCGTGGACCAGCAGACCGGCGCCGACATCACCGAGCAGGTCGGCGCCCGCCGCCCGCGCCCCGAAGGCGAGAACGGGGAGCGCGGCGATCGTGGCGACCGGCGCGACCGCGACCGGCGCCCCCGGCGCGACCGCG
>NZ_JAKJIB010000177.1 GCF_021864505.1 Falsiroseomonas oryziterrae | reverse complement strand
CCGCCGGGGCGCGCGTGCTCGCCGCTCCGCGGCAGGGGCCGCCCGCTCTCGACGCGGGCGATCGCCAGCAGAAGGCCCGGCGGCAGGCCGGCGCCCTGCTCGGCGGCCGCAATGGCGCGGGCGCAGGCGGTCCAGGGATCCGTCTCGGCCCGCGCCGGCCAGGCGATCGCGAGCAGCAGCAGCATCAGTGCGGCGCGCATGCGCGCTTCAGTCGCGCGGCCGCACCGCGTTGCCGAACAGCGCGTTGCGCATCTCCTCCAGCTCCTGCGCCTGCCGGCTCTGCCGCAGGCGCTCGTAGTTCGCCGAGAGGTCGGGCAAGGGCGGCTGCGGGGCGGGCACCGGCGTCGTCCGCGGCGTCGGCGCGGCCTGCCAGGGCAGCGGCGCCTGCTGCGGCGGCGGGACGATCCGGTAGCCCGGATCGGTCTGCGCCGCGGCCGGCCCCCATGGCGGCCCCGCCAGCACCAGCCCGAGAAGGAACAGCCCACGCCGCATCATCGCCGCCATGTTGACCCAACCTCGACCCTGCCCCTAGCGTTTCCTACGAAGCAAGACGGTCCGGGAACTTCCGCATGGGTCCGATGCACCGGCCGCCGCGCGCCAGCCTGAGCCAGGCCGCGTCGCGGGCGCCGGCCACCCCCGCCCTTCCGCCCGGTCTCGACGACCGCGGCGCCGCCATCCTGCGCGAGTTGGTGGAGCTCTACGTCGCCACCGGCGAGCCGGTCGGCAGCCGCACCCTGTCGCGCCGCCTGCCGCAGGCGCTCTCGCCCGCCACCATCCGCAACGTCATGGCCGACCTGGAAGAGGCCGGGCTGCTCTACGCCCCGCACACCTCGGCCGGGCGTCTGCCGACCGAGCGCGGCCTCCGGCTTTTCGTGGACGGACTGCTGCAGTTCGGCGCGCTGGCGGAGGAGGAGCGCGACGCGATCGCCGCGCGCTGCGCCGCCGGCGGTCGCAGCCTGCAGGACACGCTGGGCGAGGCGGGGCAGATGCTGAGCGGGCTGGCGGGTGCCGCCGGCCTCGTCGTCGCGCCGAAGAGCGAGGCGCCGCTGCGCCACATCGAGTTCGTGGCGCTCGGGCCCGGGCGTGCGCTGGTCGTTCTGGTGACCGCCGACGGGCAGGTGGAGAACCGGGTGATCGAGGTGCCGGCGGGCCTGCCGCCCTCCGCCCTCGTGCAGGCCGGGAACTACCTCAATGCGCGCCTGTCGGGCCGCACGCTGGACGAGGCACGGATCGCCGTGCAGGCAGAGATCGCGGCCAACCGCACCGCGCTGGACGCGCTGACGCACCAGGTGGTGGAGGCGGGGCTCGCGACCTGGTCGGGCGGCGTCGGCGGCACGCTGATCCTGCGCGGGCAGGCGAAGCTGCTGCAGAACCTCGACCAGGTGCAGCGCGTGCAGGAGATCCAGGCGCTCTTCGAGCGGCTGGAGACGCAGGAGACGATGGTGCGGCTGCTCGACCTCGCCCAGCGCGGGGAGGGCGTGCAGATCTTCATCGGCGCCGAGAGCGGGCTCTTCGACAGCGCCGGCCTGTCCATGGTGGTCGCGCCCTTCCGGAACGCGCAGGACCAGCGGATCGTGGGCGCGATCGGCGTGGTCGGCCCGACCCGCATCAACTACGGGCGGATCGTGCCGGTGGTGGACTACACGGCGCGGGTGATCGGCCGGTTGCTGGGATAGTCGCGAGACAACCTTTCGGCGAAGTTTCGTTCCACTTCGCCCGTCGTCATGCCTAAGCTTCCTTCGCCGGCCACACCGGCCGGAAGGAGGCGAAGATGGACGGCACCGCCGCCACCCGTCCCGACCTGCCCGCCGAGGCCCCGGCACGCCGCCCCTGGATACGCCGCCTGGCGCCGCCCGTCCTCGGCGCGCTTGCCGCCGCGGCGCTGGTCTTCGCGCTAGTGCGCCCGGATGCACCGCCGCTGCCGGAGGATGGGCGGAGCGTCGCCGACGCATGGTTCGACAGCATCGCCCGCCTCGGCATCCGCGGCGTCTATCCGCCGACCGAGGATCTGCATGTCGGCGACCTCTGGGCCGTCGTGGTCCCACCCGAGACGCAGGACGAGGAGCCGATCGCGCCGAGCCGGCTCGCGCGCTCCGTCCGCGTCGGCCATGTCGACCTGAGCGAGCAGCTCGCCGCCGTCGCGCGGCTGCGCCCGCGCCTTGTCGAGCCCGGCGCCGCGCCGCCTGTCGCGGTTGCCGACGGCATCCCGCTCTCCCTCGTGATGTTCCCCGCTTTCGAGACGCGGCGCGCCACGCAGCTTGAGGCCGAGGGCGGATCCTGGCTCGGCGCGGCGCGCGGCCGGCGCAGCGCCGTGCAGACCGACCGGATGAGCGTGCCGGAGGCGCTGAGCTACGGCATCGCCGCGGGCGATGCGGTGGTGGTGCTGCGCAGCTGGTGCGAGCAGCGGCGCTTCGTCTGCAGCACGCGCTACCTGGACGCGGTGGTGCGACACGCGCTCGGCGCCGAGATCCTCGGCCGGCCGGAGGAACCGCGCGGGCGCGTCGAGCTGCGGCTCGTCTACTACGTCTACCTCACGCGCCGGATCGAGCATGAGCGTCGGATCGAAGGCAGCGTGGAGGCCGGGGCCGGGGTCTCGGCGCGCGGCACGCCGCTGTCGCCGCAGGGCGATGCGCCGGAGGGTGCCGGGGCGCGCAGCGCCAGCAGCGATTCGCGCGGCTTCTCGGTCAGCCAGAGCTTCGCGCGGCCTGTGGCGATCGGCTTCCGCGCGGTGTCGATGCGCCCCTTCCCGGGCGAGGGAGGTCCGTGATGCGTGCCCTTCTCTTTCTGCTGCTGGCCGCCGGCGCCGCGGCCGCGCAGACGCCGCCCGCGCCGACCGGCTGCCGTCCCATGCCCGAATGCCTGATCATCAACGGCCCCGGTCCCGGCGACAACGAAGGCGGGCTGGGAGGGATGCTGCGCGGCGTGGTACGCGACCCGCCGCCTGCCGCGATGGCGCCGCCGCCCGCAATGGGGAGCGGGACCATCGGTGGCGCGGTGGGCGGGCTGCTGGGGCCAGCGCCTTCCGAGCGCCCGGCGCAGCCGTCTCGCTGACCCCGCGCGGTCAGGCTGCGGTCCGTACCTTCACCAGCCAGTGCGGCATGCTGTCGCCTTGCTTCTGGCGAGTCATCTCGAACACCTCGGGCAACGACTTGAACAAGCCGCTGAGCTTAGGGTGCCCGTAGCGGCGGCTGTCGAAGTCAGGCGCCTGTTGTGCGAGCTTACCGCCGACAGCTGACAGGTAAGCCCATCCGGATTCGTCGGCCGCCGCTTCAACGGAGTTCTTCAACAGCTCGACAGGCGCGGGTTCCCACGCGACCGGTGCAGCCTGCAGAGCCGGTTGGCGTTCCTCTGCCTTCGGCGGTGGAGAGTGTTGCGCGCGAAGCAGGTCCGTATAGATGAAGCGGTTGCAAGCGGCCACGAAAGCCTGCGGCGTCTGCCTGTTTCCGAAGCCGAGCGCGAGCAGGCCCTCCTCTCGGATACGGCTCGCAAGGCTCGTGAAGTCGCTATCGCTCGAGATGAGGCAGAAGCCGTCAAAGCGCTTCGAGTGAAGCAGGTCCATCGCGTCGATGATCATTGCGCTGTCAGTCGAGTTCTTGCCGCAAGTGTAGGCGAATTGCTGCATCGGCTTGATTGCGTGGGCGTGAAGCTGATCCTTCCAGCCGCCTAGATTCGGCGTCGTCCAATCGCCGTAGGCACGCCGGATCACCGGCACGCCGTATCTTGCAACTTCGGTAAACAAGTCTCCGATGATCGATGGCTGCGCGTTGTCAGCGTCGATCAGCACCGCAAGCCGAGCTGGCCGTGTGTCCGTCATGCTGGCTTGCCCTCTTCCCTTTAGTCCGTAGGGAGATAGAGAGACAGGCTTGGTCTGCCTATTCCTTCGCCGTCCCGCGGAGGGGCGGCGTGCCGCGGGGCGGGTTGGACGTCGCCTCCGTCTCCTCAGGCTTCGGCGCCGTCCGGTCCGGCGCGGGCTTCACCTTCTGCGCGACCGCGCCGCCGGGCTGCTGCGACGCCGCCGCGTTGTTGCGCGCGATCTCGGCGGCGTAGCCCTCCTCCGGCCGGATGCCGGGGTTGGACGGATCCTCCTGCTTGTCGCGCGCATGGTGCGGCCCGACGGAGGTCGGCCGCGCCGTCTTCGTACGCATGTCCAGCTTGCCGGTGAAGGACCGGCCGCCCTTCCGCCCTTTCTCCTCGGCCATTCCCGTGCTCCCGCTGCGCTGGGGCAACGCGCGGCGCGTGCGGGCGTTCGCCGTGCGCGGGAATGGCGGCGGGGACGCCGTGCCCGGCACTGCGTTGAAGGGAACGGCCGAACAAGGATGCCTCGACGATGCGGAGGCTGATGCTCCTCGCGCCCCTTTTCATCGCGCCTGCCCTGGCGGGATGTGCGGCCGTGCCGCCCAGCGGCCCGACCGTGCTCGCGCTGCCCGCGCCCGGGCGCGACCTGCAGCGTTTCCAGGGCGAGGACGTCTACTGCCGCAACTACGCCTTCGGTCGGATCGGCTACGCCCCGGCGGTGCAGGCTGGAACGAACGCGGCGGTCGGCAGCGCCGCGGTCGGCACCGCGCTGGGCGCGGTCGCTGGCGGGCTGATCGGCTCCGCCACCGGGCAGGCGGGCGCCGGTGCGGCGGTCGGCGCCGGCACCGGGTTGGTCGCTGGCAGCGCGATCGGGACGAATGTGGCCGCCGCGACCACGGGCAGCCTGCAGGCCGCCTACGACACGGCCTACGCGCAGTGCATGACGAGCGCGGGCAACACGGTGCAGCCGGGCTACGGGTTGGCCGGCTACGCACCACCCTATCGGTACTACGGCGGCTATCCCTATCCGCATGCGTATCCGTACGGCTATCCGTACCCCTACTGGGCGCCGAGCATCTCGCTCGGCTTCTACGGCGGCTACGGCACTTCGCGCTGGCGCGGCTATCCCGGCTACCATGGGCGGCCGTATGGCTGGCGATGACGGCCGGGGACGCGCTTCCGGGCGTTCAGACGGCCCGGACGGCCTGGTCCGGCGCGGAGGGCGCCTCTGGCCCCCCGAGCGCGGCGAGCAGGGCCTCGCGCAGCGCCGTCAGCTTGCGCTCGTTCTCGACCTTCAGGCCGAAGATGTCCTTCACGTAGAAGACGTCCACCGCGCGCACGCCATAGGTTGTGATGTGCGCCGAGCCGATCTGCAGCCCCTGCTCGCTGATCGCCGCGGTGACGTCATGCAGCAGCCCGGGCCGGTCGCGGCCGTTCACCTCGATCACCGTGTGCGAGTTGGACGCGTGGTTGTCGACGACGACGCGCGGCGGGATCTGCACCGCCCGGAGGCGCGCCGGTTCCCGCCGCAGCTTGCGGATCTCGGCTTCCAGCTTCAGCCGGCCCGACAGCGCCTGCTCGATCAGCACGGCGAGCCGCGCGAGGCGGTGCGGCGCGTCGAAGGCGCCGCCGGCGGCGTCCTGCACCCAGAAGGTGTCGAGCGCCATGCCGTTGGTCAGGGTGTGGATGCGCGCATCCACGATGGAGGCGCCGGCCACCGCCAGCGCGCCGGCGACGCGGCTGAACAGGCCCGGATGGTCGGTGACATAGACCGTCACCTCGGTCACGGCGCGTGCCTCGATCACCCTGGTGCGAACCGTCAGCGGCGCGCCGGCGCTGTCGGCCTCCTGGATCATCCGCGCGTGGCGCGCATGCGTCTCCGGGTCGAAGGAGAGCCAGTAGCCGGGGTAGCCGAGCGAGAGGAAGCGCTCGACCTCCTCGCGCGGCAGGTCGGCGATCAGCGCGGCGGCGGCCTGGCGGGCGCGTGCGACGCGGGTGTCGCGCTCCGGCACGCTGAGGCCGCCGGCCAGCACCTCGGCGACGCGCCAGTAGAGCTCGCGCAGCAGCGTCGCCTTCCAGCCGTTCCAGACCTTGGGCCCGACGGCGCGCATGTCGGCGACGGTGAGCACCAACAGCAGCCGCAGCCGCTCCGGCGACTGCACGGTCTCGGCGATGTCGAGGATGGTCTTGGGGTCGTCGATGTCGCGCTTGAAGGCGGTCTGGCTGACCAGCAGGTGGTTCAGCACGAGCCAGGAGACGGTCTCCGTCTCCTCCGGCGTCAGGCCGAGCCTGGGACAGAGCTCCAGCGCGATCTCGGCGCCGAGCTCGGAATGGTCGCCGCCGCGGCCCTTGGCGATGTCGTGCAGCAGCACCGCGACATAGAGCGCGCGGCGCGACTGCACCTGGCCGATCAGCTCCGAGGCGACGGGCGCGATCTCCGCCAGCTCGCCGCGCTCGAGCTGGCCGAGCACGCCGATCGCCTCGATCGTGTGCTCTTCCACGGTGAAGACGTGGTAGGTGTCGAACTGCATCAGCCCGACGATGCGCGCCCAGTCGGGGATGAAGCGCGACAGGAAGCCGACCTCGTTCAGCACGCGCAGCCAGCGCGCCGAGTCCTTGCCCGAGAGCACGTCGAGGAAGAGCGCGGCAGCGGCGGCGTCCTCGCGCAGCCGCACCGCGTAGCGCGCGTTGCGCACCAGCGCGCGGAAGGCGAGCGGATGGATCTCCAGCCCGCGGTCGCGCGCGGCACGCACGAGGCGCAGCATGATCGCCGGGTCGTCCGCCACGACGCGGTCGGGCGCGAACAGCACCTTGCCGTCGGCCAGCGCCATGCCTGCGGCCGTCAGCGCGGCGTCGCCCGGCGGCTGCACCGCGGGCGGGCCGAGCGCCGCGCGCTCCAACCCCGGCTCCAGGAGGCGCGTCAGCCGCACCACGTCGCGCGCGGTGAGGAACAGGTGCTTCATGAAGCGCTCGACGCCGTCCTGCACGCCGTGGCGCGTGTAGCCCATGCGGGCGCCGACCACGGGCTGCAGGTCGAAGGTCAGCCGCTCCTCCGCGCGTCCCGTCACGTAGTGGAGGTGGAAGCGGACGGTCCAAAGGAAATTCCAGGCGCGGCGGATCGCGCGCGCTTCCTGCGGCGTCAGCAGCCCGCCGCCCGGGCTGTCCTTGCCGACGAGTTCCGGCATGCGCTGCACGCCGAAGGCGTGGCGGGCGAGCCAGTAGAGCGTCTGCAGGTCGCGCAGGCCGCCGCGCCCTTCCTTCACATGCGGCTCGACCAGGAAGGGGCTGTCGCCGTAGCGCCCGTGTCGCGCCGCGCGCTCGGCGCGCTTCGCGGCGAGGAAGGCGGCGAGGCCCGACTGGCGGCGGAACGCGGCGAAGTCGGCGTCGAAGCGGTCGAACACGCCGCGCTCGCCGGCCAGGAAGCGCGCGTCGATCAGCGCGGTCTGCACGGTGACGTCGCCGCGCGCATCCTCGATGCATTCGGCGACGCTGCGCGTCGCATGCCCGACCTTCAGGCCGAGGTCCCACAGCAGGTAGAGCATGAACTCCACCGCGCGCCGTCCCTGGGCTCCGAGCGGGCGATCCGACAGGAACAGCAGGTCGATGTCGGAATAGGGCGCGAGCACGCCACGGCCGTAGCCGCCGGTTGCGATCAGCGCGAAGGGCGGCTCGGCCGCGGCGCCGCCTTCCGGCCCGGTCGGCACCATGGCGACGGTGTAGGTGTGGATCGCGGCCACCAGGCCGTCGGTCAGCGCGGCGAGCCAGCGCGCGGCGGCGAGTCCCGAAAGCTCATGGGCCTCGAAGGCGCGCTGCACCTTGCCCTGGATGCGGCCGAGCTGGCGGCGCAGGAGCCCGAGCGCAGCGTCGCGCGGAACCGGCCGACCGCCCTCGAGCAGCGCGGCGACCAGGTCCGGCAGGACGTCCGGTGTCTCGCCGGCGGGAGACCCCGCCGCGTCCGGCGCATGCGCGAGGCTCATCGGCATCACAAGGTCACGATACCGTCTTGGAGCCGGTGGCAATAGTGTCGTCGTGTTGCATTGCGGCAATCGGCGGGTCGAGCAGGGCGCGCAGGCGGTAGAGGGCCTCATGGGCCTCGCGTGGCGATAGGGTATCGGGGTCGAGTTCTGCCAGCGCCGCGTGCAGGGCGCCGGCGGGGGCGTCCGGCTTCGGCACGCCCGGTGCCGGCGCGGCGAAGAGCGGCAATTCGGCGGCCAGGGCATCGGGGCCGCCGGCGCGCGCGCGGGCCTCGAGGG
>NZ_JAKJIB010000176.1 GCF_021864505.1 Falsiroseomonas oryziterrae | reverse complement strand
TGCCGGCCGGCGCTGCGCGCCGCGTCACTCGCCCAGGGCTGCGCGGCGGCGGGCGTCGCGAGCGCGAGGAGAAGCAAAAGGAGGCGCAGCTTGCCCATGGAGGTCATCCGGTGTTGGTTGCGCCAGTGCGGACGGGTTGAAGGGGGAGCCGGCGCTTGCGTGCCATAGTTGTCGGCTTTCCGAAAGCCGGCACGACGACCGTGACGAAGGCGCTCGAATCCGCGGGGTTGGTCTGCGCGCAGTGGCTGCACGAGGGGCAGCCGGTCGGGCGGCTCGTCCATGACGGCTGGTTCGAGCGCGGCGATCCCTTCGCCTTCTTCCCCGGCGTCGATGCGCTGACCCAGATGGACATCTGCGTCCCTTCGGCCGGGCTGAACCACTGGCCCAATCTCGACATCGCGCTGCTGCTCGCGATCCGGCGGCTCCACCCGCGCTGCCTCTTCATCCTGAATGCCCGCCCGGCGCCCGAGACGGCAGCCAGCATGCTGCGCTGGCAGGACATGGGCGAGCGGCTGCGCGAGGCGGACATCCCCGGCCTGCCTGCGGGGCGCGGCACCGAGGCCGAACTCGTGGCCTGGATCGAGGCGCATCACGCGGCCCTGCGCCAGGTCTTCGCCGCCGATGCCGCCTTCCTGGACCTCGACATCGCCGATCCGGACGCGCCGCGGCGGCTGGGCGCGGCGCTCGGGGTCGAGATCCGCTGGTGGGGCACGGCGAACGCCAACCCGCCCTGAGGGCGCCCGCCCGATGGCTCCTGCCCCGGGGGCGCCCGCCTTGTCCCGCCGGGCCCGCGCGCCTAGGTTCCGCGGTCCGACACGGCTTGGGGTACAGAACGATGTTCCGGGGATCGCTGGTGGCCTTGATCACGCCGATGCAGGCCGATGGCGCCCTCGACCTCAAGGCGTTCAAGGACTTCGTCGAGTGGCAGATCACGGAAGGCACCCAGGGCCTGATCCCGGTGGGCACCACCGGCGAGAGCCCGACGCTGAGCCATGAGGAACACCACGAGGTGGTGGAGGCCTGCATCGCCGCGGCGAAGGGGCGGGTTCCGGTCATCGCCGGCACCGGCAGCAACTCGACCGCCGAGGCGATCGACCTGACGCGCCACGCGAAGCAGGCCGGCGCGGATGCGGCGCTGGTGGTCACGCCCTACTACAACAAGCCGACGCAGGAGGGGCTCTATCGCCACTACATGGCGATCGCCGATGCGGTGGACCTGCCGGTCATCATCTACAACATCCCCGGCCGCAGCGTGGTGGACATGACGGTCGAGACGATGGGGCGGCTCGCGAAGCACCCGAACATCGTCGGCGTGAAGGATGCGACCGCGAACCTGACGCGTCCGCTGCACACGCGCATCGCCTGCGGCACCGATTTCTGCCAGCTCTCGGGTGAGGACCACACGGCGGTGTCCTATCTCGCCGCCGGCGGCCATGGCTGCATCAGCGTCACCGCCAACATCGCGCCCCGGCTCTGCCGGCAGATGCACGATGCCTGGGCGGCCGGGAAGCCGCAGGAGGCGATGGCCATCCAGGACCGGCTCGTGCCGGTGCATGACGCGATGTTCTGCGAGACCTCGCCCGGTCCGGTGAAGTACGCCGCGAGCCTGCTCGGCCGCAGCACCGATCTCTGCCGCCTGCCCATGGCGCCGGTCGCGGAGGGCACGAAGGCCCGGGTGCGCGAGGCGATGACGGGCGCGGGCCTGCTGAACTAGGTCGCGCATGGCCGAACCCCGCAAGAAGGGCCTGATCAGCCACGGCATCGCCGCGCAGAACCGCAAGGCGCGCTTCGACTATAAGATCGGCGAGACGATCGAGGCCGGGGTGATGCTCGTGGGACCGGAGGTGAAGTCGCTCCGCGCCGGCCGCGCCACGCTGACCGAGGCCTGGGCCGGCGAGCGCGACGGCGAGATCTTCCTCTTCAACTGCTACATCCCCGAATGGCAGGCCGGCAGCTACGTGGCGCGCTTCGAGCCGCGGCGGCCGCGCAAGCTGCTGCTGCACAGGAAGCAGGTGCGCGAGCTGATCGGGTCCATCACGCGCGAGGGCACGACGCTCGTGCCGATGGACATCCACTTCAACGAGCGCGGCGTGGCGAAGGTCACGCTCGGGCTGGCCGAGGGCAAGAAGAAGCACGACAAGCGCGCCGCCATCGCCGCGCGGGACTGGCAGCGCGACAAGGCGCGGCTGATGCGCGACAAGGGTTGACGCGGCCCGACGCGCCCAAGCATCCCTTGGTCGAGCGAGACCGGGGGCCTTCTTCATGCTGATCCTGCGTGGCGGCTGGGTGCTGACCGACCCGGCGAAGGGCACGGTGCTGCGCGACGGCGCGGTGCGCATAGAGGACGGGCGCGTGGCCGAGACGGGCGATGCCGCCGCGCTGATCCGCCGCTTCCCCGCCGCCGAGGTGATCGGCGGGCCGGACGACATCGTCATGCCGGGCCTGATCGATGCGCACAGCCACGGACGGGGCCTCAGCCCGATCCAGAAGGGCGTGCTCTACGACTACCTGGAGAACGCCTTCCTCGAATGGTCCACCATGGCCTATCTGCCGAACGAGCTCTGCGCGGCGCTCTCGGCGGTGCGGCACCTGCGCTACGGCTGCACCACGATCCACCACACCGGCTGGAACGACGAGGGGCCGCACGCGACCGCCGAGGCGCGCAAGGCGATCCTGGCCTATCGCGAGGCCGGCATCCGCCTGGCCTACAGCCCCGGCGTGCGCAACCGGAATAAGTTCTGCGTCGACGAGCAGGCCTTCGCCGCGACCTTGCCGCCCGACCTCGCGGATTTCGTGCGCCCCTTCGTCTCCTACGACGCCAACGCTATCGAGCACGGCTACATGGAGCAGTTCGAGGCGCTGCACGCCGATTTCGACGGCCCCATGTCGCGCATCTTCCACGGCCCCTCCTGGGCGCATGGCACGACGGAGCGCTTTTTCGGCCGCGTGCGCGACAGCGCGCAGCAGAAGGGCGGAATCCCGATCCACATCCACACTTTGCAGACGCCGCACCAGCGCGCCTATGGCCTCAAGGCCTTCGGCAAATCGCTGGTGGCTTATCTCGACGAGCTCGGCCTGCTCGGTCCCAATGTCACGCTCGGCCATGCGGTGTGGCTGACGGAGGCGGACATCGCGCTGCTGGCCGAACGCGGCGCGAGCACCACGCACCACGCGTCGTGCAACCTGCATGTCCGCAACGGCATCTCACCGATCCACCCGATGATCCGCGCGGGCGTCAACGTCGCCATGGGCATCGACGACAAGTCGATCAACGACGACGACGATCCGTTCATGGAGCTTCGCCTCGCCTCCATGCTCGCCCGCGTGCCCGGCTTCGACCTCGGCGCGGAGACGCGGCTGACGGCGGGCGAGGTGCTGGCGATGGGCACGGTGAACGCGGCGCGCACGCTCGGCTTCGGCGGGCAACTCGGCACGCTGGCGCCGGGAATGCTCGCGGATGCGGTGGTGCTCGGCACCGACGAGATGCTGCGCGATCCCTGGACCAGCGAGCGGCTCTCCGTCCCCGACCTGATCCTGCTGCGCGCCAAGGGCAGCCACACGCGGCACGCCGTGGTGGACGGCAAGGTCGTGCTGCGCGACGGGCGGATCGTCACGATGGACGTCGAGGCGCTCTACCGAGAGATCCGCGCCTGGGTCGCGAAGCACCAGGACAGCGCGGCCGATCCGCGGAAGGTCGAGATGATCCGCCGGCTCAAGCCGCATTTCCACGCCTGGCACCGCGACATGCTGCGCCACCTCGATGTCAGCGTGCCGCACTACATGATGAACGGCGCGCGCTAGTCGGCTCCGCGCCGACCCTTGCATCAGGCCTGGCCGGACGCATCTTCGGCCCGAGGAGAGCGCATGGCCCAGGACGAGGACGTCCCCCTGACCGGGAAGGTCAAGGACAAGCTGGTGGAGGCGAAGCAGGGCTGGGCGCGCGAGGGCCGGCTGCTCACCGGTACCACTGCCGATCCGCGGACCGATCGCCTGCCGCCCGGGCAGCGGCTGGTGCAGGACTTTCCGGTGCTCGATCTCGGCGTCCAGCCGGACGTCACCCCCGCCAACTGGCGCCTGCGGATCGAGGGCTTGGTGATGGCCCCGGTCCGGCTCACGCTCGACGAGTTCCGGGCACTGCCGCAGGAGGAACGCGTCAACGACATCCATTGCGTGACGCAGTGGAGCCGCTACGACAATGCCTGGCGGGGGGTGCCGGTGCGCGCTCTGCTCGAGATGGCGCGTCCGAAGGAGGAGGCGCGCTTCGTCGCGCTCACCTCCTATGACGGCTACACGACGAACCTCGCGCTCGACGACTTCGCGCGCGATGAGAATCTCTTCGCGCACAGCTGGGCCGGCTCGCCGCTGGAGCGGCAACATGGCGGCCCGGTGCGCCTCGTCGTGCCCCATCTCTACTTCTGGAAGAGCCCGAAATGGGTGACGCGCGTCGAACTGCTGCGGGAGGACCGGCCGGGCTTCTGGGAAGTCCGCGGCTACCACAATCGCGGCGATCCCTGGATGGAGGAGCGCTATGGCTGATCTTCCCCGTCGCGTCGCGTTGGCGGCGGGCGCCGCGCTGATGGCCGGCCCGGCCGCGGCGCAGCCGCGCAGCGTCTTCGACTTCACCCTCGACGCGCTCGAAGGCGGGCGGCTGCCGTTGGCGGAGTTCCGCGGCCGCGCGCTGATGGTCGTGAACACGGCGAGCTTCTGCGGCTTCACGCCGCAATACGCCGCGCTGCAGCGGCTGCATGACCGCTTCGCCGCGCGCGGCTTCGCGGTGATCGGCGTGCCGTCCAACGACTTCAACCAGGAAAGCACGGACAACCGGCAGATCCGCCAGTTCTGCGACACCATGTTCGGCATCACCTTCCCGATGGCCGCGCTGACGCGCGTGCGCGGGCAGGACGCGCATCCGCTCTATGCCTGGCTCGCCGCCCAGGCCGGCGGCCCGCCGCGCTGGAACTTCCACAAATACCTGGTTGCGCGCGATGGTCGGGCGGTCCGCGCCTTCCCGACCTCCACCGAGCCCGAGGCGCCGGTCCTGGTCCGCGCCGTCGAGGCGGCGCTGGAGGGCCGTCCGCTGGTCTGACCGGTCCGGGGCTGCCATAGGATGCGGCCGTGCAACGGTCGCTCCTGCCCCTCCTGTGCCTGGCGCTGGCGAGTTGCGGCGCGGGCGATGCCGTCATCGCATCCTCGGCCCGCACGGCGCTGGTCGGGCTGCATGCCGATGATCTCCGGCTGTGCGCCGGCATCGCGGATCGCGAGGCGAGATCGCCGGGCGGCGTGTTCTGGACCTATGACCGGAGCCTGCCGGCCTTCGGCTTCTCCAGCCCGATCCCTGGCTTCGAGGCCGGTGTGAACGTGTCCGGCGCGGGCGAGTGCCGGGTCACCTTCCACATCGTCGACGATCGCGTTCGCCGCATCGGCTATGCCAGCGCGCGCGAGGCGGGCGTCTCTCCGGATGCCGCCTGCGCGCCGGTGGTGCGGGGCTGCATGCGCATGCTGCGGGATGGCAGCCTGGGCGCGCCCTGACGCGCCCGACCGATCACCCGCCGATGCGGCGCAGGATGTCGGTGACCACCGCCTCGAACATCTCGGTGGTCAGGCGGCCGGTCTGCGTGTTGTAGCGGCTGACATGGTAGCTTCCGACAAGCAGGACACCGCCGGGCAACGCGTGCATCCGGCCATGGCCGAAGGGCAGGCGTGCCGCGGGGATGCCATGCGCCTTGGCCGCCGCGTTGTGCGCCACGCCGCCCAGCGCGAGGATCGCGCGCAGCCGCGGCATCCCCGCGATCTCCGCCTTGAGGAAGCGGTTGCAGGTGCCGACCTCGGCCGGCGTCGGCAGGTTCTCGGGCGGGACGCAGCGCACCGCGTTGACGATCCGCACGCCTGTCAGCGCCATCCCGTCGCGCGGATCCTCGCGGTATTCGCCGTGCGCGAGGCCGAACTTCAGCAGCGTGGCGTAGAGCAGCTTGCCGGCATGATCGCCCGTGAAGGGCCGCCCGGTGCGGTTCGCCCCCTTCACACCCGGCGCGAGGCCCAGGACGAGCAGCGGCGCGTCGCGCGGCCCCCAGCAGGGGACCGGCGCATTGTGCCACTCGGGCCATTTGGCGCGGTTCGCCAGGCGGTATTCGACGAGGCGCGGGCAGAGCGGGCAGTCGCGCGCGGGGGACTCGGGCTCGGGCGTCATGCCCGCCGCATAGCCGAGCCGCGACTACTCCGGCAGGTCCACGGGCTCCCGGAAGGGTTCGGCCGGTGTCGGGCGCCCGCGCTCCGACGGGCGGAGCGGCAGGGTCCGCGGCCGCGGCTCGGCCGAACGCCGGGTGATGTCCGGGGCGAGGTCGCCGAGCTCGATGAACTGGTCCGCCTGGCGGCGCAGCTCGTCGGCGATCATCCCGGGCTGGGTGCGGATCGTGGAGACGACGGAGACGCGGAGCCCCAGCTGCTGCGCCGCCTCGACCATGCGGCGCAGGTCGCCGTCGCCGGCGAAGATGACCGCGTGATCGAGCCGCGGCGCCAGCGTCAGGACGTCGACGGTCATCTCGACCTCGATATTGCCGCGCACCCGGCGCCGGCCGGACGCATCGGTGAACTCTCGCGCCGGCTTGGTCACCACCGCGTAGCCGTTGTAGCCGAGCCAGTCGACCAGCGGCCGCAGGGGGGAGTACTCGTCGCTGTCGAGCAGCGCGGTGTAGTAGGCGGCACGGACCAGCCTGGCCTGCCGGCGGAAGACGCCGAGCAGACCCTTGTAGTCCACGTCGAAGCCGAGGTTCCGCGACGCTGCGTAGAGATGCGCCCCGTCGATGAAGATGCCGAGCCTCTCCTGGGGATCGAAATGCACGTCGGGATCTTTCGCTCGAATCTCGGGGAACATAGGTCCGTGTGGACAGGCCGTCACCTTTGCGCGGCCGGAGGCGCGGTTTCGTGATCCTGGTCGCGCTGGGTGCGAACCTGCCGGGCCCCGATGGCGCGCCGGCGCTCGAGACCTGCCGCCGCGCGGCCGCGGCGCTGGACCGGCTCCCGGGTCTGCGGCTGCGCGCCTTGTCCCGCTGGTATGCAACAGCGCCGGTGCCGGCCGCCCCCGGGGTCCCAGACTACGTCAACGGCGTCGCACGGCTAGAGACGGCTCCGGGTCCGACGCCGGACCCTGCCGTCATCCTCGGCTATCTGCAGGGCATCGAGGCGCGGTTCGGCCGGGTGCGGCCCTTCCCGAACGCGCCGCGGACGCTGGACCTCGACCTTCTCGACCTCGACGGCCTGCTGCGGCAGGCTCCCGACCCGGTGCTGCCGCACCCCAGGCTGCACCAGCGCGCCTTCGTGCTGGCGCCGCTGCTCGATGTGGCGCCGGGCTGGCGCCATCCCGCGACGGGTGCTCCCGCTGCCCGCCTGCTCGCCGGCCTGGCGGGTCAGGAGGTTCGGCCCATAGGCTGAACCTTGCGCGGCCCGCCCGCGCTGGCTACATGGAAGGTTCACCGAGAGCGGGTGGTGGTGGCCCGGGCGCAGCCGTGCCCGAGGCCTGGCCGCACCCCGCCATCTGCATTGGAGCCGCCATGGCACGCGTCACGGTCGAGGATTGCGTCCTCAAGGTGCCGAACCGCTTCGAACTGGTGCTGCACGCCGCGCAGCGCGCGCGCAACATCAGCCGCGGCGAGGAACTGACGCTGGACCGCGACAACGACAAGAACCCGGTCGTCGCGCTCCGCGAGATCGCCGAGGCCACGGTGGACCTCGACAGCCTCCAGGCCGACCTCATCAAGTCGCTCCAGCGCGCCCCGGAGCCCGAGCCGGCCGAGGAGGAGGTGCTGGACCTGATCGCGACCGACGAGAACATCTTCGGCGTGATGGACGTCAACGAGGAGCCGAGCGGCGATGGCGCGGGCCTCGAGGACCTCTCGGCCGACGACATCGAGGCGGCGATCGCCGCCGAACTCGGCGGGAAGCGCTGAGGCCGAGAGTACCTGGCGGGGGCGCCGCCCCCGCCGCCACCGCAGCACGCCCCGGGCGGCCGCTCGCGGCGGTGCCCGCATGACCGCGCGGCCCGGGCTCGTCACCCC
>NZ_JAKJIB010000175.1 GCF_021864505.1 Falsiroseomonas oryziterrae | reverse complement strand
CCTTCGCCGCACGGGCCCGCGCCGAGGCGCTCGCCGATCTTGCCGCGCTCCAGGCCAGGCTGGCGCGCGCACGGCTCTCCGGCGGCGCCGTGGCGGACGGAACGACGGTGCGGCTGGCGCGCGATGCCGCCGCGGCCGGCGACCTGGTCGCCATCGGCGTGGCCGCGCGGGCACTGTCCAGCCTGGGCTGAGCTGCTCGCGCAGGCGTGTCGTCATTCGGCGCCTTCCGGCGCGCCGTGGCCCATCGCAAAGCCGCGAGCCACGGAACCGTGACGGAGCCGAAGCCCCCGCCGCCGCCTAAGACGAGTCGGTCCAGGCACTGTTGCCAGGGGGAGAGCGATGCTCGTTGAACGACTCTCGTCGTCACGTCTCGAGATGGAGGCGGAGGCGCGGGCGCGCTTCATGCAGGATGGCTTCGTGGCCGTGCCGGGCCTGGTGCCACCGACCGAACTGCCCAGGCTGCGTGAGATCTACGACGGCCTCTTCGCCGCCCGCGCCGGCTACGAGAAAGGCGACTTCTTCGACATGCTGGACCCCGAGGACCGGCCGGAGACGGCGAGGCTGCCCCAGCTCGCATGGCCGTCGAAGCACGCGCCCTGGCTGGCGGAGATGCAGACCCGCGCACGCGCCCATGACCTCGTCGCGTCGCTGATGCCGGGCGCCGAGCTGGTCTGGGAATTCGCCATCAACAAGCCGCCGCGCACCGGCGCCGAGACGCCCTGGCACCAGGACGAGGCCTGCTTCACCGTCGGCACGCCCTATCGCGAGGCGATCTCCGTCTGGATCGCCCTGCAGGACACCGACGAGGCGATGGGCTGCATGCGCTACGTGCCCGGATCCCACCTCGGCCCGCTGGTCGAGCATGCGAGCGTCGGCGGCGACAAGCGCGCCCACGCGCTGACCGCGGTGAACCCCGACATCGCCCGCATGGTGAACGTCCCGCTGAAGGCGGGCGATGCGGTGATGCACCATTCGCGCACCATGCACGGCGCCGGGCCGAACACCTCCGACCAGCCGCGCCGCGCCCTGACGCTCGAATTCGCGGTGCGCGACGCGGCGGCGATGATCCGGCGCGACTTCGTCTGGAACCGCGACAAGTGGACGACGCGGGACGCGCGGGCAGCCGCGGCGACGCCGCTCGCCGAGCGGCTGAAGCGCCGCGTCCGGATGACGCTCGTCCGGCTCGGCTGGTAGCGCCGCCCGCGGCAGGCTTGCGGACCGGGCAGGGTTGCGGGCAACGATGGGCCCGCAACCCTCCGGCGCTTCCGAATGACCCGCAAGGCTTGGGCCTGGGCCTTCTACGACTGGGCCAACAGCGCCTTCCCGACGGTGGTCTCCACCTTCGTCATCGCCGCCTACTTCGCCCAGGGGGTGGCCGCCGATCCGGCCCAAGGCCAGGCGCAATGGGGCTGGATGCAGTCCTCCGCGGCCATGGTCATCGCGCTCGCCTCCCCGGTGCTCGGCGCGGTGGCGGATGCGGGCGGGCGGCGGCGGCTGATGCTGGCGCTGTTCACCCTGCTGACCGCGGCCGCCACGGCGATGATTTGGTTCGCGAAGCCCGATCCGTCCTGGGCGCTCTACGCGCTGCTCTGCGTCGGCCTTGCGACGGTCGGCTTCGAGCTCGGCACGGTGTTCTACAACTCCATGCTCACCGACGTGGCGCCGAAGGAGCGCATCGGCCGCGTCTCCGGCCTTGCCTGGGGGCTCGGCTATGCGGGCGGGCTCGCCTGCCTCGGGCTCTGCCTCGTGCTGCTGGTGCAGCCCAACCCCTCGCCGCTCGGCCTCGACCGCGCCGAGGCGGAGCATGTCCGCGCCACCGCGCTGCTGGTCGCCGCGTGGCTGCTGCTCTTCTCCTGGCCCGCGCTGCTGGCGCTGCCCGATCCGCCGGGCCGCCGCCCCTCCTGGGGCATCGCCGTGGCGCGCGGCCTGCGCGAGGTCCGCGACCTGCTCCGCAGCCTGCCGCACCAGCCGGTGCTGACGCGCTTCCTCATCGCGCGGCTCTTCTACACCGACGGGCTGAACACGCTCTTCGCCTTTGGCGCGATCTACGCCGCCGGCGTCTTTGGCATGGGCATGGAGAAGATCCTGCTCTTCGGCATCGCGATGAACGTCGCTGCCGGGCTGGGCGCCGCTGGCTTTGCGCTGATCGAGGACCGCGTCGGATCGCGCCGGATGGTGCTGCTCGCGCTCGGCGCCATGGTCGCCCTCGGCCTGCCCCTGCTGCTGACCGAGAGCGAGACGTGGTTCTGGATCCTCGCTCTCTCGCTCGGGCTTTTCTTCGGGCCGGCGCAGGCCGCGAGCCGCAGCTTCATGGCGAAGCTCGCCCCGCCCGAGGAGACGGCAGCCTGGTTCGGCCTCTTCGCGCTGTCGGGGCGCGTCACCGGCTTCCTCGGCCCCGCCGTGCTGGCGACCGTCACCGCGGCGACCGACAGCCAGCGCCTCGGCATGGCGACGGTGCTGGTCTTCCTCGCCCTCGGCGCGGCGATCCTGGCGACGGTCAAGGGGCGCTAGCCCGCGATCGTCCTGACTGTGCACGCCGCAGGCGGGCGCAGGGAGGGCGTGAATCGCTGGGCTACAGGAACAGCTAGACCGGAGTAGCCCGGACGCAGTCTGGGCTATGCGGGTCCAGCGCCGGCGGAACCGCCCCGGCAGCGACCCGTTGGCCCGGGGACATCCCCCCGGAGCCCACCGATGCATCACGACCGCCCCCTGCCGCTCGACCCGAAGCTCGCCATCGCGCTCGGGTCGGCCGCGGCGCTCGGCGCGCTCGCGCTCCAGTCGAACGCCGCGGCGAAGCGCGCGGAGCGCGAGAACCCGCCACGCGGCCACTTCGTCGAGGCCGGCGGGATCCGCCTGCACTACCTCGCCCGCGGCGAGGGCGAGGGCCCGCCCGTCGTGCTGCTGCACGGCAACGCCGTGCGCGCCGAGGACTGGGTCGCGAGCGGCGTGTTCGACGCGCTCGCCGCGCGGCATCGCGTGGTCGCCTTCGACCGCCCCGGCTATGGCTTCAGCGAACGGCCACGCGACCGCATCTGGGGGGCGGAGGCGCAGGCCGAGGTGCTCGCCGAAGCCTTCCACCGCCTCGGCCTCGATCGCCCGGTCGTCGTCGGCCATTCCTGGGGCGCGCTGGTCGCGGTGGCGCTCGGGCTCGACTTCGCCGACAGCGTGTCGGGCCTCGTCCTCGCCTCGGGCTATCACTACCCGACCGCGCGGGCCGACGTGGCCATCTTCTCGCCGCCGGCCGTGCCGGTGCTGGGCGACGTGGTGCGCTACACGGTGGGGCCACTCGTCGGGGGGCTGATCGCACCGGCGATGGTGCGGCGCATGTTCGCCCCGCTCCCGGTCCCACCCCGATTCACGGCGGCGGTCCCGATCCCGATGATGCTGCGCCCCTGGCAGATCAAGGCGAGCGCCGAGGACGCCGCGACAATGACGCTGCGCGCAGCGAGCGTGCAGTCCCGCTACGGCGAACTCGGCCGGATGCCGGTCGCGATCGTCGCCGGCAGCGAGGACAGGATCATCGACATCGAGCGCCATTCCGTGCGGCTGCACGGCGCCATCCCCGGCAGCCGGCTCTGGGCGGTGCCGCGGGTCGGCCACATGGTGCACTACGCCGCGCGCGAGCTGGTCGTGGAAGCGATCGAGCGGATCGCGGAACGCACCGCGCCGGGCTGGACCGAGGTCGACCAGATGGTCCAGGCCTGAGCCGCACCGCGACCACGCCGCCAGAAAGAGAGGCCCTTCCGCCGGGGGAAGGCGGAAGGGCCCGTCCGGTCTGGCGCGCCGGGGGTATGGGGGGGAAGCGCGCCGGCCGGAGGCGCCCCGCGACAGGCCGCGGGGCGCGCAACCTCAGGCCGTGGCGAAGAGGTAGGCCGGCATGGGCTGGGTGTTGTCCACCACGCCCTTCACGCCCGGCACGTTCTCCGCCAGCACGCGCAGCCCGCGCTGCACCGCGGCGCTGCGGCTGAAGCCGTGGAACTCCACCACGCCGTCCTTCACGTCCACCATCGTGTAGAAGGTGTCCGCCCAGGGCTCCTTCTTCATCGCCGCCATCACGGCGCGGCGGATGCGGTCGTCCGACAGCTCCCCGCCCTCCGCCGGCGGCGAGACAAGGGCGCGCAGCAGGTCGGCGCGGCTCACGATGCCCTTCAGCCGCCCGTCCTGCGTCACCAGCACGCGGCGGATGCCGCGATCCTCCATCAGATGCGCGACCTGGGACGCCAGCGTGTCCGGATCCACCGCGACGACGTCGCTGGTCATCACGTCCTTCGCCGTCACGCCATGGGTGCGGGCATAGCGCTCCGCATCGCGCTCCTGGTTGCCGAACAGGCTGGCGAGCCAGCCGGCCGGCCGGTCGGCCTCGCCGGCCAGGCGGCGGATCAGGTCGGCCTCGGTCACCACCCCGACGGCGGTGCCGTTCGCATCCACGACCGGCACGGCGGAGATGCCGCGCTCGGCCAGCAGGCGCGCCATCGCCAGCACGGGGGTCTCGGGCGGGACGGTGACGACGTCCGGCGTCATCAGGTCCCGGGCTCGCAGGTTCGTCATCGGTTTCTCCCTTGGCGCATTGCCGTGATGGGAAGCCTAGGCCGGGCCGAGGGGTTCCACCTTGACGCAGGTCAACCCCGGGCACTTTCCCCAGGCGCCCGCCGCCTGTAGGAGATTGGCCAAAAGAACCACAGGGAGGATCCAGGATGACCCCGTTCATCCGTCGCCGCACGCTTGCCCTCGGCGCCGCCGCGCTCGCGCTGCCCGGCCTGGCCCGGGCCCAGGCACCTCAGCAGATGTCGATCGCCACCGGCACGACGGGCGGCGTCTACTACCCGCTCGGCGGGGCGCTCGCGAACTACCTCTCGCGCGGCATCCCGGGGATGAGCGCGACGGCCGAGGTCACCGCCGGCTCGGTCGCCAACTTCCAGCTGCTGGGCGCCGGCCGCGTCGGGATGCTGTTCGGGCAGGTGGACGCCGCGGTGGACGCGATCCGCGGCGCCGGCCCGTTCCGCGGCCGCGCCGTGCCGGCGCGCGCCATCGCCGTGCTCTACACCAACCGCATGCAGGTGGTGACCACCGCCGACCGCAACATCCGCACCATGGCCGACCTGCGCGGCAAGCGGATCAGCACCGGTGCGCCGGCCTCGGCCACCGAACTCTTCGCGCTGCGCCTGATCGCCGCCGCCGGGCTCGACATCCAGCGCGACTTCCGCGGCCGCGAACGCCTCTCCCCGGCGGAATCCACCAATGCGATCCGCGACGGCAAGATCGACGCCTACTTCTTCGTCTCCGGCGTGCCGACCAGCGCCATCACCGACCTGGCCGCCACCCCAGGCACCCAGATCGTGCTTGTGGACCACGACCAGCACCTCGACGCGATCGTGCGCGAACACGGCCCGGTCTACTTCCCGGAAGTCATCCCGGCGAACACCTACCCGGGCCAGCGTACCGACAACCGCCAGCTCTCGGTCGCCAACATCCTCGCCGTGCGCGAGGACATGCCGAACGAGCTCGCCACCAGCATCCTGCGCATCCTCTGGGAGAACCGCGAGGACTGGGCGCGGGTCCACGCGGAGGCGCGCAACTTCACCGTCCAGCAGCAACGCACCGCCGCCGCCGGCATCCCCTGGCACCCGGCGGCCGAGGCGTTCTGGCGCGCGGCCGGCGCCACGCTGGCGTGAGGCTGGCTGGTTCCTGGGGAGAGCGTTGCCCTCCCCAGACCCCTCCCACCAGGAGCCTGGAGGCTCCTGGACCTGCATCAGTCTATGGGTGGGAGAGGGAGGGGCACGCGCGCCTGCGCCACGGGCGCGCCGGTGACGCCCCTCCCTCTCCCACCCAGGAACTCACGGGTTCCAAGGGCCCTCTGGCCCTTGGCGGGGAGGGTTCGGGAGGGGCGGCGCCCCTCCCGGGAACGACTGTCGCACAGCCCGCGTAGGAGCACGGCCGCATGTCCAGCACGGCTTTGCCGCCGGAGGTGCCGGCGGGGGCGCTCGACGACGCCACGGCGCGGCGGGTCGAGGCGCTGATCGAGCAGGAGGAGGGCGCGCAGAACCGGCTGAAGGGCTGGCTCGGGCGTGCGGCGGTGGTGATCGCCGTCGCGATGTCGCTGTTCCACCTGTGGGCGGCGTGGGACATCGTGCCGACGACGACGCTGCGCTTCGTGCATGTCGGCTTCGCGATGGTGCTGGGGTTTGCGTTGTTCCCCATGGCGGGGCGGTTCCGGCATCGGCTGATGCCATGGGACTGGGCGCTGATCGCGGCGGCGATCTACGTGGTCTGGTATCTCGTCACCGGCGGCGACGACCTGCAGGACCGCATCATCTTCCCCGAGCCGATGGACATCGTCGTCGGCTGGCTGCTGATCGCTCTGGTGCTCGAGGTGACGCGGCGCGCGACGGGCTGGATCATGCCGGTCGTCGCGCTGCTGTTCCTGCTCTACGGCTTCCACGGCAACCTGCTCGACCCGCCCTGGCGTCACCAGGGCTACGATGCCGAGCGGCTGATCCCGCACCTGACCATCACTCTCGAGGGCATCTTCGGCACCGCGGTGGACGTGTCGGCCTCGCTGATCGTGCTGTTCACCATCTATGGCGCGATCCTGCAGGCGTCCGGCGCGGGCAAGTTCTTCGTCGATTTCTCCTTCGCGCTGACCGGCGGCAAGCCGCAGAGCGCGGGGCGCACCGTGGTGCTGTCCTCCTTCCTCCTCGGCGGGCCGAGCGGATCGGGTGTGGCGACGACGGTGACCCTCGGCACCGTCGCCTGGCCGATGATGAAGAAGGTCGGCTACCGCGCCGACGATGCGGGCGGGCTGCTCGCCGCAGGCGGACTCGGCGCGATCATCTCGCCGCCGGTGATGGGCGCCGCCGCCTTCCTGATCGCCGAGTACCTGAAGATCGGCTACCTCGAGGTGCTGGTGATGGCGATCATCCCCACCTGCCTCTACTACGCCTCGCTGCTCTTCATGGTGGAGCTGGACCAGCGGCGCATCGCCGCGCGCGCGCAGGCCGGCGACGCCGCGGCGGCGGAGGCGATGAAGGTCGATCCGGTCGGCAAGCTGCTACGGCTCTACGGCTTCCACTTCTCGACGCTGATCGCGATCGTCGTCTTCATGGTGATGGGGTATTCGGCGACGCTGTCGGTGCTCTACGCCATGGGCGTCGCGGTGGCGCTGAGCTTCCTGCGGCGCGAGACGGCGCTGACGCCGCGGCGGCTGGTGGATGCGCTGGCCGCCGGCGCGGTGCAGTCGGTCGGCATCGCGGCGACCTGCGCCTGCGCCGGCATCATCGTCGGCGTCATCACGCTGACCGGGCTCGGCCTGAAGTTCTCCGACATCGCGATCCAGGCCGCCGGCGGGTCGCTGGTGGTCACCGCGATCTATACCGGCCTGATCGTGTGGGTCGTCGGCCTCGCCGTGCCGGTCACCGCCAGCTACATCATCTGCGCGGTGGTCGCCGCGCCCGCGCTGATCAAGCTCGGCGTGCCGGACTACGCGGCGCACATGTTCGTCTTCTACTACGCCGTGCTCAGCGAGGTCTCGCCGCCCACCGCGCTGTCGCCCTTCGCGGCCAGCGCCATCACCGGCGCGGGGCCGTACCGCACCACGCTGCAGGCCTGGAAGTACACGCTGCCCGCCTTCGTGCTGCCCTTCGTCTTCGTCACCGACCCGGAGGGCGTCGGGCTGCTGCTGCAGCTGCACGGCGACATGACCTGGATGGACGTCGTCTGGCAGGTCGTGCTGGCGACCACGGGCCTCGCGGCGCTGGCCGCCGCCTGCCAAGGCTGGCTACTGCGCGGCCTGGCGGGGTGGGAGCGTTGGGGCCTGGGGCTGGCCGGGGTGCTGCTGATCTTCCCGGCTTCCATCCAGGCGCTGGTCGCCGATGCGCTGCCGCATCCCCACTGGATCGGACTCGTGCTGGCGGGCATGCTGCTGGCGCTGCAATGGCGACCGCGTCCCGCATCCTCGTCCTGATCCTGCTGGCCGGCTGTGCGGGCGCGCCGCCGCCGCCGGCCCCGCCCGTCGCGGTGCAGGGTCCGGCGCTGGTGCTGACCGCGCCGCGCCAGG
>NZ_JAKJIB010000174.1 GCF_021864505.1 Falsiroseomonas oryziterrae | reverse complement strand
GCGCCGGCCGCGGCCGCACGGGGCGCGACCGCCAGCAGTCGCCGCGCGGCGACCAGCACGCGCACCGCCGCGTCGAGACGCATGCGTTCAACCAGGCCGTCATCGGCGATCTCGGCCACCGCCGACATCACGCGCCCCTCTTCGGTCCCGCCAAGCCGCGACACGATATCCGGCATGCGCCGCATCTCCCGTTCATCCGTGGCCAACCGATCCGGCATGGGCGTCGCCGGCCCATCGCCGGTGCGGTCCCCCCTGCCAGGCCGCGGCCGGATCCCCACCCCGGCGCCGCGGCCCGTATCGGATGGGGACGCGCGAGCCCGCGTGCAAGGTTCCGGCTAACGCGATTTCCATGCCGGGGCGATAAATTTCACGAATCCGCGAGGACGGGTCCGCGGCGCCGCGAGGGGGCGGGTGCGAGGACATGGACCGGGGGGACTTGGACCGGGACGGGGCAGGCGCGGCGTTGTCGAACGGGCCCTAGCGCAGCGTCTCCCAGTAGCCGTTCTCCTCGTTCAGCCGGGCATGCTCCATGGCCCGGAAATCCCCGCGGGAGACCACGCCGACCGCCACCCCGTCCCGGACGAGGGGCACGTGGCGGAACCCGCCATCCTGCATCAGCCGCAGCGCGTCCAGGGCGCTCGCTTGCGGCGGAAGCGTCTGCGGATGCGCGGTCATGACCTCGGACAGCCGGGTCCTGGCCGGATCGTGGCACTCCGCGCCGATCCGGCAGACCGCGTCACGGCCGGTGAAGATGCCGAGCAGGCGGTCCTGGGCATCCGTCACCAGCACGCAGCCGATGCGGTGGGTCCGCATCTTGCGGCAGGCCTCCTGCACCGTCGCGTCCGGCGGCATCGTCACCGGATCGCGGTGATGCACCATGTCGTCGAGGTGACGGTCGCGCATCGCGTCCTCCCTGCCCGGTCGTGCGGCCGTGTGGCGGTCCCCGGGAGGATGGGACGCAAGCCGTCATATCGGCAAGGCGGGCGCGAGGCGCCTTGGCGCGCTCCGCGGGAAATGAACGCGGTTGACGCCCTGCGCGGCGCACCGCATGGCAGGGCCATGGACACCTCGACGCCCGATGCCCGCGCCCTCGACAGCGAGGCCGCGCATGTCCACGCCGCGACCCTGACCCTGGACACCCATGTGGACATCCCCTGGCCGGACACGCCCGATCCGGCCGGCGAGACGAACCGCCGCGTGGATTTCCCGAAGATGCGCCGCGGCGGGCTCGGCGCCGTCGTCTTCATCGCCTACCTCCCGCAGGGCCCGCTGACGCCGGAAGGCCATGCCGAGGCCGCCGCGCGCGCCGAGGCGATGCTGCGCCACATCGCCGGCACCGGCGTCGGCCCCGGCCGCGCCTTCTGCGCCGAAGCGGGCGCGACCGAGGCGGCGAAGGCGGCCGGCAGGCTCGCCGTGCTCTCGGCAGTCGAGAACGGCTACGCGATGGGCGAGGACCTCTCGCGGCTCGCGCTGTGGAAGTCGCTCGGCGCGATCTACGTCACGCTCACGCATAACGGCCACAACCTGCTCGCCGACAGCGCCATCCCGCGCGCCGATCTCGGCGACGGCTCGGCGCTGCATGGCGGGCTCTCGCCGCTCGGCCGGCAGGCGATCGCGGAGATGAACCGGCTCGGCCTGCTGGTCGATGTCAGCCACGCCTCGCGCGAGGCGATGCTGCAGGCGGCGGCCGCCTCGCGCACGCCGATCGTCGCCACCCATGCCTGCTGCCGCGCGCTCTGCGATCATCCGCGCAACCTCGACGACGCGCAGCTCGATGCGCTGAAGGACGTCGCGGGCCTGGTGCAGATCACCGCCGTGTCCTCCTTCCTGCGCCGCAACGCGAAGGAGGCGACGGTCGCCGACTACGTCGATCACGTGGACCACGCCGTGCGCCGCATCGGGATCGAGCATGTCGGCATGTCGTCGGATTTCGACGGCGGCGGCTGGCTGACCGACTGGCCCGACGCGGCGCGATCGCGCGCGGTGACGGCGGAACTGCTCCGCCGCGGCTACGGCGCGCGCGAGATCGGCCTGCTCTGGAGCGGCAACTTCCTCCGCCTGATGCGCCTCGCCGCGCTGCAGGCGCGAGACTAATTCAGGTACCTAGGGGGACAGGAAGCTCACTGCGATATCGTCGCCCGGCCCGAGGCGGGTCGCGAAGGCCATCATGGCGGGCGAGGGAACGGCGACCGTCAGCGGCACCCTCTCCTGGCCGGCGACGACGAGATACTCGCCGCCGCGCTGAACCTCGACCAGCACGCCGCGGATGCGGTTGGGAGCGACCCGCTGCCCGTCGATGTCGGTCGAGGCGATCCGCGCGCGCCCCGTGGCGTCGTATTCGGCGATGACGGGCATGCCCGGCCTGAGCCGGCCGAGATTGCGCCCGTCCTGCAGCGTCATGTCCAGCATGCCGCCGCTCGAGGTGGTCAGCATCACGATGCGGCTTCTCGCGTCCACGGCTCGCACGGTCGCGTAGGCGGCCAGCGTGCCGATCTCCGGGATGGGCGCCGCCGGTTCCTCGCTGGGCAGCGGCGTCTCCGGGACCACCACGCAACCGGGCAGCCAAGGCGCCAGGGCGAGCATGATCAGGGCTCTCCGAGGTCTCACGGTTTCCACCCCCGACTTCGGCGGCCAGGACCGGCCGCATCTGCGAGCCTACACGCCAGCCGCGGCGGCGCAGCGCCCAGATTCGGCGCGAGTCGCCTAGAAAAGGTCCTCCTTCCCCAGCACGAACTCGATGCGATAGGTCGCGCGCAGGATCGCGCCCGCGACACCCGCTTCGCGCAACGCGTGCTCCGGCAGCACGCCCTCCAGCGCCGCCGCATCCGTCGCCTCGACCAGTACGAACCAGTCGGGCGCACCGGAGTCCTCGCGCAGCCGCGCCTCGGTGGTCTCCGCGCCGCTCGCCGTCCGATCGGTGACGCAGAGATGCGCGCCCGCCACCCGTTCGCGCGCCGCCACGTCGCGCAGCAATGACCCGATGGCGTCACGCGCGGCCGGCGCCGCGGCGAAACGCAGCGTCAGCATGAGCCCGCCGAGGCCGCCCGATCCGAAGCTCGCCGCGACCTCCGCCAGCCCGCGCGACACGCCCGCCAGCCCCGCCATGACGCGCCGCGTCCACTCGGTCGGCCCGTCCAGCCGGTTGCGATACTCCTGCCCGCGCAGCACCTCGAGGCTGTCCGCCTCGTAGAGCGTGAAGAACGCCGGCGCGCCCAACAACGCGACGCCGCGGCGCGCGCGTCGGAAGCCCGGGATCGCCACGCGCTCGGCCATGTGCTCGCGCATGTGCCAGGCGCGGAACTCCTCGGTGAAGCCCGGCCGCACGTCGTTCCAGATCGCCGTGACACCCTGCCCCACGTGCATGCCCTGCCTCCCCGGTGCACGCGGATTCACGTTGACGCCGCGTCGCGCCGCACCCTAGCGTTTCGTCCTCAGTTGAACACAGCGTTCAAATACGAACACCCAGAGACGAACATTTCGGATCGGAGCAGCCGCATGACGCGAGCCCCCCGCATCGGACGCCGTGCCCTCGGCCGCAATGCGCTCGGCCTGGGGCTCGTGGCGCTTGCCACGCCCGCGCTGGCCCAGGCGCGGCCGGTCGCGATCGTGGTCGGCTTCCCGGCCGGCGGCGACACCGACGCCATGGCGCGCTTCTTCGCCGAGCGCCTCTCGCCGCGCCTCGGCCGCCCCGTCGTGATCGAGAATCGCGCCGGGGCGTCCGGCGCGGTCGGCTCCATCCACGTCGCGCGCGCCACCGCGGACGGCACGACGCTGCTCTTCGCGCCCAACACCTTCGCCATCGCGCCGCATGTGCTCCGCCGCGGCGCCGAGTACGACCCGGTGCAGCAGTTCACCCCGATCGTCATGACCGGCACCGGCCCGCTGCTGCTGATGGCGAGCGCGCAGTCGGGCATCCGCGACCTGCCCGGGCTGCTCGCGGCCGCGCGCGCGGGGCGGCTGCGCGACTACGGCTCGCCCGGCTCCGGCTCGCCCATGAACATCCTGGCCGAGATGTTCAACCGCGCCGCCGGCATCCGCCTGACCGAGGTCGCCTATCGCGGCATCGCGCCCGCCGTCACCGACCTCCTCGCCGGCACGATCCAGGTCGCCTACGGCACGCCCGGCGCGGTGTCGGAGCATCTGCGCGCCGGCACCATCGTGCCGATCGCCGTGTCGGAGCGCGCGCGCTCGCCCATCCTGCCCGACGTGCCCTCCTTCGCCGAGGCCGGCTTCGACATCGATCTCGGCGCCTGGTGGGGCCTCTACGGTCCGCGCGGCCTGCCGGCGGAGTTCGTGCGCGAGGCGAATGCCCGCATGAACGAGGTGCTGGCGCTCCCCGAGATCGTCGAGCGCCAGCGCGTGATGGGCGTGGTGACCGGCGGCGGCACGCCGGAGCGGTTGGCCGAGGTCACCCGCACCGATTTCGAGCGCTTCGGCCGCATCGTCCGCGAACTCGGCATCCAGACGGATTGAACGCCATGACGCAGCTCACCCGCCGCACGCTCGGCGCATCCTTCGGCGCTTCGCTCGCGGCGCTGGCGCTGCCCGCCGTCGCGCAGACCCGCCCCGTGACGCTCGTCGTCGCCTTCCCGCCGGGCGGCGACGTGGACGTCCTCGCCCGCCTCTACGCCGAGCCGCTCGGCGCGCGGCTCGGCCGCTCGATCGTGGTGGAGAACCGCTCCGGTGCCTCCGGCACCATCGGTGCCATGGCCGTCGCGCGCGCCGCGCCGGATGGCGAGACGCTGCTGCTGGCGCCCTCCACCTTCGCCATCGCGCCGCATGTGCTGCGCCGCAACCCGACCTACGACCCGGTCGCGGACTTCACCCCCGTCTCCATGGTCGGCACCGCGACGCTGATCCTGATGGCGAGCCGGCAGAGCGGGCTGCGCGACCTCGCGGGCTTCGCCGCCGCCGCGCGCGCCGGGCGCGTCACGACCTATGGCTCGCCCGGCTCCGGCTCGCCGATGAACATCCTGGGCGAGATGGTGAACCGCGCCATGGGGCTGCAGCTGACCGAGGTCGCCTATCGCGGCGTCGCGCCGGTGGTGAACGACCTGCTCTCCGGCACGCTCGCCGTCGGCTATGTCACCCCGGGCGTCGTCATCCAGCACATCCGCGCCGGATCCCTCGCCCCCATCGCGATCAGCGAGCGCGCCCGCAACCCGGTGGTGCCGGACGTCCCGAGCTTCGCCGAGGCCGGCCACGACATCGACATGACCGCCTGGTACGGCCTGTTCGGCCCGCGCGGCCTGCCGCAGGCGCTGGTGGACACGCTCTCGGCGCGCATGACGGAGGTGCTGGCGCTGCCGGAGGTCGCCGAGCGCATGCGCACCCTCGGCATGGTGACGGGCGGCGGCGCGCCCTCGCGCCTCGCCCAGTTCAACCGCGCCGATTCCGACCGCTTCGGCCGCCTCGTGCGCGACCTCGGCATCGAGGCGAGCTGAGGCTCGTCTCGACGCTACGAACGAGAACGGGGCGGCCGTCGCCGGCCGCCCCGCCACGTCACGGCGCTGTGGCGCCGGTCAGCGCATCGGCGGCGCGTATTGCAGCCCGCCGCGGTTCCAGAGGTTGTTCACCCCGCGCGGGAAGCCGATCGGCGTCAGGTTTCGCTCCCACACCTCGCCGTAGTTGCCGACGGCGCGCACGACCCGCACCGCCCAGTCGTTCTCGAGCCCCATCATGCGGCCGAGGTCGCCGGTGCGGCCCAGGAAGCGCTGCACGTCGGGGTTCGGGCTGTTGGCGAAGCTCTCAAGGTTGGACTGCGTGATGCCGAGTTCCTCGGCCGTGATGAGCGCGAAATGCACCCAGCGCACGATGTCGAAGAAGCGCGCATCGCCCTTGCGCACCGCCGGGCCCAGCGGCTCCTTCGAGATGATCTCGGGCAGCAGCAGGTAGCGGTTGGCGTTCGCACCCTGGCTTGCCGCGAAGGAGGCGAGCGAGGAGCTGTCGTTGGTGTAGGCGTCGCAGCGGCGGCTGATGAAGGCCTGCCGGATCTCCTCGATGTTCTCGATCACCACCGGCGTGTAGCGCAGCCGGTTGGTGCGGAAGAAATCGGCCATGTTCAGCTCGGTCGTCGTGCCGGGCTGCACGCAGACGGTCGCGCCGTCGAGCTGCCGGGCGGAGGTCACCCCGCTGTCGCGATGCACCATAAAGCCCTGGCCGTCATAGACGTTGATGCCGGCGAATTGCAGGCCGAGCGAGGCCTCGCGCGCCAGCGTCCAGGTCGTGGTGCGGACGATCATGTCCACCTCGCCCGACTGCAGCATGGTGAAGCGCTGCTGGGTGGAGGAGGGCACCAGGCGGATCCGGTTGGGATCGCCGAGGATCGCCGCCGCCACCGCGCGGCAATAGTCCACGTCGATGCCCCGCCAGACGCCCTGGCTGTCCGGCAGCGAGAAGCCGACGGTGGAGGGCGACACGGTGCAGATCAGCTGGCCGCGTTGGCGGATGGCGCCGACCGTGTCGGCGGCGGGCTGGGCGAAGGCGGGCGCGCCCATCATCAGCGCCGCGCCAAGCGCGAGCGCCGTTCGGAACATTTTCATTCGTGAACCTCTCCTTGAACCCGGTCGGCGCTTCCGCGGCGCCCGCCGAAACTTTCCGATCCTGCGCTGCCGGCCGGCAAGTGACGGCCTTTCCATGCCCGCCCGCCGCGCGCGCCTGCCTTGGCCGCGACGCAAGCCCCGGCCACGATCGCGAAACATGACAACCACGTCATCTTGAACGGCGCATGCCACGCAACCACCTGCGCGCCACTGGGGTCCGGGCCCCTCTGGCGATGCGCCTGCGCGCGTCCGTCATGTCGGACACCTTCCATCTGAAGGGCACGCCTAGGCGCGCCCAGCACCTGGGAGATGCCGATGCCGCCGCCCAGCGAGCACAGCCGATCCGCGCCTGCAGCCCTGCGTCCCGCAGCGCCCCACCGCCGCCCGCGCCCGCCGCGGCGCGGCTGCCGGATACGCCACGTCCCCGCATTCGATCGCCGTCCTTCCGGAGAGCGCCGATGGAGTTCCTGACAAGCACCTTCCTCGCCACGCCGGTCTGGATGTGGCTGCTCTTCATCGGCGTCGTGATCACGCTGCTGGTGATCGACCTCGGCGTGCTGCACCGGGAAGCAAAGGAGATCGAGGTGAAGGAGAGCCTCATCCTCTCCTCCGTCTATATCGGCCTCGGCCTCGCCTTCGGCTTCTGGGTCTGGTGGTCCTTCGACAACCTCAAGCCCGAGGGCGTCGGGCTCGGCGGCGCCGAGGCGGCGACGCTCTACTGGACCGGCTTCATCGTCGAGAAGACGCTCGCGATGGACAACGTCTTCGTCATCGCGATGATCTTCACCTACTTCGCGGTGCCGCGGATCTACCAGCACCGGGTGCTGTTCTGGGGCATCCTCGGCGTCATCGTGCTGCGCGCGATCATGATCGGGCTGGGTGCCACCATCGTCTCCCAGTTCTCCTGGGTGCTCTACATCTTCGCCGTCTTCCTGATCTTCACCGGCATCAAGATGTGGGTGATGGCGGACGCCAAGCCCGACATCGCCAACAACCCGCTGCTGAAGTTCATGCGCCGGCGCTTCAACGTGACGGACCAGCTGCACGGCGAGAGGTTCTGGGTGAAGCAGCCCGACCCGAAGACCGGCAAGGCCGTGTGGTTCATGACGCCGCTGTTCCTCGCACTGGTGCTGGTCGAGGTGGCGGACGTGATCTTCGCGGTGGACAGCGTCCCGGCGATCTTCGCCATCACCACCGACCCCTTCATCGTCTACACCTCGAACATCTTCGCCATCCTCGGCCTGCGCGCGCTCTACTTCGCGCTCGCCGCCATGGTGCACCGCTTCCACTACCTGAAGTACGCGCTGTCGGTGCTGCTGGTGTTCATCGGCTCGAAGATCTTCGTCGCCGACTTCGTCTTCCCCGAGACCGGCAAGTTCCCGCCCGCGCTCTCGCTCGGCGTCACCTTCGCCATCCTCGCCGCCGGCATCGCCTGGTCGCTGTGGAAGACGCGCGGGCCGCGGGGCCCGCAGGCGGTGGCCGCCGAGTAGCGCCGCCCGTTGCAGCGGCGGCCCGGCAGCGCCACATGGC
>NZ_JAKJIB010000173.1 GCF_021864505.1 Falsiroseomonas oryziterrae | reverse complement strand
CGCCGGGCCGGCCGCGCCGGCGGGCCCGGGCGGCGCCGGCACGCCCTCGGGCAACGGCAGCAGCGCGAGGGAGGCGGCGGTCAGCGGCAGGGCGGCGAGCAGGCAGGCGAGGCGCAGCACGAAGGGGCTGAGGCCGCGATGCGTCGCCAGCCGCCAGGCCCAGGTCATCAGGCAGGCCACCGGCAGCCAGGCGGCGAAGCCGACGCCCTGCAGCAGCACGTCCGCAGCATGCGCGCCGAAGGGGCCGGCAAGGTTCTCCGTCTCCCGCGCGGTGGCGGTGGACCAGGACGGGTCAGCCGGATCGTAGCTCGCAAGCGCTGCGATGCCGACCAGGCCGAGGATCACCAGCACCAGGGCCAGCATCTCCCCAAGCCGACGGCGGATCGCCGCCTTGACGGCGGGAGAGGCGAAGCGACGGCCGGCCGCGGCGAGGCGGTCCCCCATCTGGCGTCCGTCCAGGGCGCGCGGCATGTGCAGTCACCGTTGAAGCAGGCTGGCAGTTCTATACCGGAAGTGCCTCGAAATGCACGGTCCGCTTTCGGTCCGAACCGATCCTGCGCCAGGATGGGCCATGCCCGACCCCGCCGCCCTCCCGCCCGGGCTCGACCCGGCGGCCCGAGACCGGATCGCCGCGCTGGCGATCCCGCTCGCCGCCCCCGCCGGCGCGGCGCTGTTCCATCCTGGCGATCCCTGCCGCGGCTTCGTGATGCTGTCGGGCGGCCGCATCCGCGTGGACCTGGTGGCGGAGGACGGCCATGCGCTGCTGCTCTATCGTGTCGCGCCGGGCGAGGCCTGCCTGCTCACCACCGCCTGCCTCTTCGCCGGCGAGACCTATGCCGCGGAAGGCCGCGCCGAGACGGCTGTGAGCGGCCTTCTCCTGCCCAGGTCGGCCTTCGAGGCGCTGGTGGCGGAGAACGCCTCCTTCCGCGGTTTCGTCCTGGCCGGCTTCGGCCAGCGGCTGGCGACGCTGATGGCGCGGATCGAGGCGCTGAGCTTCCGCAGCGTCGACCGCAGGCTGGCCGGGGCGCTGCTGGCGCGGAACGCGCCGGACATCGCCGCCGCCCATGCGGAACTCGCCACGGAGGTGGGCACGGCGCGCGAGGTGGTCACGCGGCGGCTGAACGCGCTGGCCCGCGACGGCGCGCTGACGATCGGGCGCGGGAGCGTCACGATCCGCGACCGGCGCATGCTCGAGGATATCGCGCGCGGCGCGTGACTTCGTCACCGACGCGTCCTGCCCGCCCTGCTGTCATGCCCTGGCGCGGCGAGCCCGCGCCGAGGCAAGGAGAGAGGGCATGACGAGCAATGTCGGCGGGATGGACCGCACCCTTCGGATCGTGGCGGGCGCGCTGCTGCTGGCGCTCGGCGCCTTCGGGCCTCTCGGCTGGTGGGGGCTGATCGGTGTGGTTCCGCTGGCGACGGCCCTGATGCGCTGGTGCCCTGCCTACACGCTGCTCGGCGTGAACACCTGCGGCGTGGGCCAGAAGCCCGTCTGACCGCGAGGCCAGGAACGGTGCACCCGCAGGCGTGTTGGGAGTCCTTCCCATCAAGCGGAGCCTCCTTGCATGTCTGCCTCCACGCGCCCGCGAGCGAGCGAAGATGGAGGACACCAGGCTCGGCCAGTCGAAGAAGGACGATCCGGCCGATGTCGCGAAGACCGGCATCGACGCGCTGATGCGCGGCGATGCCGACGTGGTGCACGGCTTCGGGAACACGGTCTCTACGTCACTGGCGGATGTCGTGCCCGCCGAGGTCAGCGCGCGCATGGCCGCGAACCAGGCGAAGCCGGGCAGCGGGAAGAAGACCGCCTGACGCGGGCTAGTCCCCCCGCAGCTTCTCGCCGCGCAGCCGCTTCACGCCGCCACGGCGGGCCTTGCCTTCCAGGCGACGCTCCTGGCTGCCGCGCGTCGGCTTGGTCTTGCGGCGGGGCGGTGGCGGCGGAGCGGCGGCACGCGCGACGAGTTCCGTCAGCCTGGCGCGTGCCTCGGCGCGGTTGCGCTCCTGGCTGCGATGGCGGCTTGCCTCGATCACCAGCTCACCCTCGGTCGTCACGCGGCGTCCGGCGAGCTTGACCAGCCGCGCCAGCACGGCCTCCGGCAGGCCGGCGCGCGCCAGTGCCACGCGGAGCTGAACCGCCGTCTCGACCTTGTTGACGTTCTGACCGCCGGGGCCCGAGGCGCGAATGAAGCGCTCCTCGATCGCTGCCTCCGGGATTCGTGGCGCGTCCATCGCCGCGCCTTACGCGGATGCGCCGCGCCGCCGCAAGCGCGAAGGGCGCCGGGGGTCTCCCCCCGACGCCCTTCGCCGTTGCCGCGGGCCGGCGCCGTCAGCGCGCCGGCCGCGGGTGGAGGCTGGTCAGCCCAGCCGCTCGCCGTGCTGCGCCACGTCGAGGCCCTCGCGCTCTTCCTCCTCGGTGACACGCAGGCCGACGATCACGTCCACGATCTTGAGCAGGACGAAGCTGCCGATGCCGGAGTAGGCGATGGTCAGCAGCACCGACTTGATCTGGATCCAGACCATGCCGGCATTGCCGTAGAGCAGGCCCGAATAGGCCACCGCCGCTTCCGCGTCGTCGGTCTTGTAGATCATGCCGTAGGCGAAGACGCCGGTCAGGATTGCGCCGACGATGCCGCCGAGGCCGTGCACGTAGAAGACGTCGAGGCTGTCATCCGCGCCGAGCATCTTCTTGAGGCCCGTGGCGCCCCAGAAGCAGATCAGCCCGGCCAGGATGCCGATGATCAGCGCCGCGCCGGGGAACACCCAGCCGGAAGCCGGCGTGATGGCGACGAGGCCCGCGACCGCGCCCGAGATCAGGCCGAGCACGCTCGGCTTGCCCTTCACCGCCCATTCGCCGAGCATCCAGGCAATCGCGCCGGCCGCGCAGGCGATCTGCGTGACGACCATCGCCATGCCCGCGCGCGCGCCGGCGCCGGCGGCCGAGCCCGCGTTGAAGCCGAACCAGCCCACCCACAGCAGCGCCGCGCCGATCACGGCGAGCGCCAGGTTGAAGGGGGCCATGTTCTCCGAGCCGTAGCCGACCCGCTTGCCAAGGACATAGGCGGCGACGAGGCCGGCGATGCCCGCGTTGATGTGCACCACGGTGCCGCCGGCGAAGTCCAGCGCGCCCCAGGCGAAGATGATGCCGTTCGGGTGCCACACCCAGTGCGCGATCGGGCTGTAGATCAGCAGCGACCACAGCACGATGAAGATGCAGAGCGCGGAGAACTTCATGCGATCCGCGACCGCGCCGGTGATCAGCGCCGCGGTGATGATCGCGAAGGTCATCTGGAAGACCATGAAGATGGTCTCGGGGAAGGTGAAGGCGACGGCGCCGTCACCGCTGCCGAGGGAGAAGGGCTTGTCCCACACCATGCCGGTCAGCAGGACGCGGGAGAAATCGCCGAACCAGGAGCCGCCCTCGCCGAAGGCGATGGAGTAGCCGGCCACCATCCAGGTGATGGTCACGAGGCAGCAGACCGCGAAGGACTGCGCCATGGTGGCCAGCACGTTCTTCTTGCGCACCATGCCCGCGTAGAACAGGGCGACGCCGGGCACGGTCATCATCAGCACCAGCGCGGTCGCGGTCAGCATCCAGGCGGCGTCGCCGGTGTCCACCTTGGCGTCGTCCGCGAAGGCGGCGTTGGCCGCGACGAGCGCCGGCAGCGCGAGCAGCGCCGCACGAGCGAGCATCCTCATTCCCGAGATTCCCTTGTTCATGATGAAGCGCATGGCCCTCAGAGGGCCGCGCCGTCGGTTTCGCCGGTCCGGATTCGGAGCGCGCGCTCCAGATCCAGCACGAAGATCTTGCCGTCGCCGATCTTGCCGGTGCGGGCCGCGCCCGCGATCGCCTCGACCACGGCTTCCACCATCTCGGCGGGCACCGCGACTTCGATCTTGAGCTTCGGCAGGAAAGACACGTGGTACTCGGCGCCGCGGTAGATCTCGGTCTGGCCTTTCTGCCGCCCGAACCCCTTCACCTCGGTCACCGTCAGGCCCTGCACGCCGAGCGGGGTGAGCGCATCGCGCACCTCGTCGAGCTTGAAGGGCTTGATGATCGCCATCACCAGCTTCATCGCGCCGCAATCCCCTGTTCCTGGGCGAATGGGGCGACGCAATCCAAGCGCCGTGCCAGATGCCTGCGGGGCGGCGTGGCCGCCTTCTGCCACCCCGCGCCCTGGGGTGGCGAAAAGAAGGGCATGCCGGCCGCCTATTTCGACGGCACCAATTCTGCCGATAAACTAGGCAATTGCCTGGCCCTTGCCGAACCGGCAGGTCGCGGCGACCTTCGCGGCATGCCCCTGCACGATCCCCTCGACGTCACCGTCTGCGTCATCGGCGCGGGGCCGGTCGGCGCCACGCTCGCCGCGACCCTCGCCGCCGCCGGGATCAGGACGGCGGTGATCGACCGCGCGCCCCTCCCACCCATGGAACTGCCTGCCTTCGATGGCCGCGCCTACGCCATCGCGCTGACCTCGCGCCGCTTGCTGGCGGCCTCCGGCATCTGGGACCGGCTGCCGGCGGCGCCGCAGGAGATCCGGCACATCCATGTCGCCGATGGCCGCCCGGGCGTGCGCCCGTCATCCCTCGGGCTCGGCTTCAGCGCCGACGAGGTGGGCGAGGGGCCCTTCGGCTGGATGGTGGAGGCGCGCGCGCTGCGGGTCGCGCTGAACGCGCGGCTGCCCCAGCTGCCGAACCTGCACGCCTTCGCCCCGGCCGAGGCCGAGGTGACGCGCGGTGCGAACGGCGTCGAGATCCGCGTGGCGGGCGGGCCCCTGATCCGTGCCCGCCTCGTCGTCGGCGCCGAGGGGCGCGAGAGCCGGCTGCGGGCGCAGGCCGGCATCCCGGTCACGCGCTGGGACTACGGCCAGGTGGGCATGGTGGGCGCCTTCGCGCATGAGCGCCCGCACCGCGCCACCGCGCTCGAGATGTTCCTGCCCAACGGACCCTTCGCGCAGCTGCCACTGGCGGGACCGGACGGCTTCGGCACGGCCGATCTGCCGCACGCCTCGGCCTATGTGTGGTCGGAGCGGACCGAGCTCGCGCGCCGCTTCCTGGCGATGGACGATGCGCGTTTCGGGCATGAGCTGTCGCGGCGGCTGGGCGGCCGGCTCGGACGCATTCGCCCGATCGGGCGGCGCTGGTCGTACCCGCTCTCCGCGCTCTGGGCGCATCGCTTCACCGCCCATCGCCTGGCGCTGGTGGGCGACGCGGCGCACGGCATCCATCCGATCGCGGGGCAGGGGCTCAACCTCGGCTTCCGCGACGTCGCCGCGCTGGCCGAGGCGGTGATCGAGGCGGTGGCGGCCGGTGAGGACCCCGGGTCGCCCGCCGTGCTGTCGCGCTACGAGCGCCGCGCCCGGCCCGACGCGATGCTCATGCTGGGGGCGACGCATGTGCTCGAGCGCCTGTTCGGCAACGATCTCGCGCCGGTTCGGCTGGCGCGACGGCTCGGCATCGCGGCGGTGGACCGGATCCCGGCGTTGAAGGCCGCCTTCGCGCGTCGCGCCATGGGCATGACGCGCGGCCAGGCCGGGCTGCTCGGCGGGCAGGGGCTGTAGCCGACCGCCCCCCCGGGCGGCGGCACGCGGCAGCCGGCGCCCTCCCGGGGGAGGGCGCCGACGATTTCAGCGCATCGGGCTTCCCGGCGGGGTCTGCATGGTCCCGGGAGCCATCCCGCCGCCCGGCATGCTGCCCACGACGCCGCCGCTCGGCATGCCGGCGCCGCCGGACGGGGGCATGCCCATCGTTCCGCCGGTCGCGCCCATGCCCGGCCCGCCCATTCCCTGCCCGCTCATGCCCGGGCTGCCCATCATGTGCTGCTGCTGCTGCCCGGCGCGGGCGCGGTCGAGGCTCTGCTGGTTCAGCCGGTCGACCTCGGCGCTCTCGCGGTCCACGCCGCGGCGCTGCTGCGCTTCCGCCGGCAGGGCTCCGGCGACGAAGCCTGCGGCAACGAGGATGGTGAAGAGACGACGTGACATGCGCTTCCTCCGAGGATGACGAGCGCGGCCGCGGGCAGATGACCCGGCAGATGATCCCACGGCCGCCTCGGCGCCCGTAACGCCTCGCGGCGCGGGCGCTGCCGCCGCCTCACCGGATTGTCACGCCTGTCGCGCGCGCATGGTCGCCCCGTCAGCGGGCGGGCGAGGCGGACTGCGTGACCCTGCGTCCACGCCGCCCCGACACCATCAGGCGAAGGCGCGGGCCTACATCCCGCCGATGTAGTTCGGCCCGCCGCCACCCTCCGGCGTCCGCCAGTCGATGTTCTGCGTCGGGTCCTTGATGTCGCAGGTTTTGCAGTGGACGCAGTTCTGCGCGTTGATGACGAGGTGCATCTCGCCCTCGCCGTTGCCGGCCTCGGCGCCCACCGCCTCGTAGACGGCGGCGGGGCAGTAGCGGCTCTCGGGCGAGCGGAAGCGCTCCCAGTTCACGCCCTTCCAGCGGCCGGGATCCTGCAGCACCAGGTGGCTCGGCTGGTCCTCGGCGTGGTTCGTGTTGGACAGGTAGACCGAGGAGAGGCGGTCGAAGGTCAGCACCCCGTCCGGCTTCGGGTAGTCGATGCGAGGCGCGTTCGCGGCGTCCTTCAGCGTCTCGTGGTCCTGGTGGTGGCCCCAGGTCCAGGGCGCCTTGCCGCGCAGCACGTAGGTGTCGAGCGCGGCGGCCGCCATACCGCCCCAGAAGCCGTATTTCGCGAAGCCGGGACGGATGTTGCGCACGCCTTCGAGCTCGCTCCAGACCCAGCTCTCCTTCAGCGCGGCCGGGTAGCCTTCCAGCACCGCCGGCCGGTCGGCGGCGAGCGCCGCCGCCATCGCCTCGGCGGCCAGCATGCCGGACTTCATCGAGGTGTGCGTGCCCTTGATCTTCGGCACGTTCAAGAAGCCCGCCGCGTCGCCCACGATCATGCCGCCCGGGAAGACGAGCTTCGGCACCGCCTGGAGGCCGCCCTCGTTCAGCGCGCGCGCGCCATAGGCCACGCGCTTGCCGCCCTCGAGGAAGCCGCGCACCGCGGGATGCGTCTTGAAGCGCTGGAACTCCTCGAAGGGCGAGAGCCAGGGATTCGGGTAGTCGAGCCCGACGACGAAGCCGATCGAGACCAGGTTCTCGCCCAGCATGTAGAGCCAGGAGCCGCCATAGGTCGTGTCGCGCGGTAGCGGCCAGCCCACCGAGTGCCAGACGAGGCCCGGGCGGTGCTTCTCCTTCGGGATCTCCCACAGCTCCTTCATCCCCAGCGCGTAGGTCTGCGGCGCGCAGTCGCGGCGGAGGTCGAAGGTCTCGAAGAGGCGCTTGGTCAGGCTGCCGCGGCAGCCCTCGGCGAAGACGGTGTAGGTGGCGCGCAGCTCCATCCCCGGCTGGTAGTCGGGGCCCTTGGTGCCGTCGCGCGTGATGCCCATGACGCCGGCCACCACGCCCCTGACCTGCCCGTCCTCGATGATCGTCTCGGAGGCGGCGAAGCCGGGGTAGATCTCGACGCCGAGCGCCTCGGCCCGCTGCCCGAGCCAGCGGCAGACGTTGCCGAGGGAGACGACGTAGTTCCCCTCGTTGTGCATCTGCGGCGGCGTCGGAAGCTTCAGCGCGCGGCTCTCGGTGAGGAACATGAAGCGGTCCTCGGTGACCGCGGTGGCGAGCGCCGGCGGATCCTCGCGCCAGTCGGGGATCAGCTCGTCCAGCGCGCGGGGTTCCAGCACCGCGCCGGAGAGAATGTGCGCGCCGATCTCGCTGCCCTTCTCGACAAGGCAGACGGAGGCGTCCGGGTTCGCCTGCTTGAGCCGGATCGCGCAGGCCAGCCCGGCAGGCCCGCCGCCGACGATCAGCACGTCGAACTCCATGCTCTCGCGAGCCTCGGCCTCCGACATCTCCCGTTCCTTCGCTGTGGCCATTGTCTGGGCGACTGATTCACCGCTCCGGCGAGTCCGCCTTCGCGGATCAGGCGCGGGGCCGGCTGGATGTAGCCCCGCCCCCCGTTGCGCGGAACCCCGCGGCGCCCCGATATGCAGGCCATGGAGCGGGATGAACTGCTCGCCGCGCTGCGGCTGCAGATCGAGTGGGGCGCGGACGAGGCGCTGGAGGCAACGCCGCCCGATCGCTTCGCCGCGGCCGCGCAGCCGGCGGCGCCC
>NZ_JAKJIB010000172.1 GCF_021864505.1 Falsiroseomonas oryziterrae | reverse complement strand
GCGCAGGTCGCGCGCGAGCCGGGCCGGATCATGCCATCGGGCGCCGCCCAGCGCGGCAAGCCAGGCGCCGGCCTGGGCCGCTTCCGCGATCGCGGCGCCGTCCAGCAGATCCTGCCGGCGCGCCAGCAGGCGCATGACCGCGGGCCCCGCGCGGCCCGACGCGAGCCGCATCATGGCCCGGTTGGCCGCGGCCTGGGCCCGCGCCACGCCAGCACGGCGCGAGATCGATCGCGGGCGAACCCGATAGACGTAGAGGGCCTCGGCCGAGAGCCGGAAGCGCGCGCCGGCGAGGAGGCAGGCGAAGAGGAAGGCGAGGTCCTCGCTGGTCTCGAGCGTCTCGTCATAGGCGAGGCCATGCGCCCTGACGAAGTCGCGGCGGATCAGGGGCTGCGCGTAGCCGATCGCGCCGGGCGGGCCGGGCGGCGCATCCGGCATGTCGCGCCGGAGCAGCTCCTCGGTCGCGATCCAGCCGGCGCCCTCGCCGCCGAACTGCGTGCCGAGCTCGGCGCCGGTCTCGAAATCGCGCAGCAGCAGGTCGTCGGCCAGCAGGTCCGCCCCGCTCGCCTCTGCCTCCGCGACCATCCGTGCGAGGCGGTCCGGCAGCCAGAGGTCGTCGGCGTCGAGCAGCGCCAGCCAGGTGCCGCGTGCCTCGGCGAAGGCGAGGTTCCGCGCGGCACCCGCGCCGCCGGGGCGGGCGCGGCGCAGCGGACGGATCCGCGCATCGGCGGCAGCGGCGCGCTCCAGCACCGTCCAGGTGGCATCCGTCGAGCCGTCGTCGACAGCGATGATCTCCAGCGCGCGCAGCGTCTGCCCGGCCGCGGAGGCCAGCGCCGCCCCGACGAAGCCGGCGGCGTCGCGCGCGGGGATGACCACGGAGACCCGCGGCGCAGTCGTCGTCCGGTCGGCGGCGGGCAGCATGGCGCGCGAACGTCGCGGCGCGGGCCGGGATCGTTGTCGTTCCGCCTGCCCGGCAGAGGTTCCGCAGCGGCAGCATTCCGGGCGCGGACGCGGCGCGGCGCGGCGCGAATGCCGCCGGGCGCCGACGCCTTCACCGCGCGAGCAGAGGACGCAGATGCGCGAGCACCGCCTCCGCCACCGCGTCCGGTGTCGTTCCGGCGGTCGCGATGCGGAGCTCCGGCGCCTCCGGCGGCTCATAGGGGCTCGAGATGCCGGTGAAGTTCGCGATCTCGCCGGCCAGCGCCCTGGCGTAGAGCCCCTTCGGATCGCGGGCGATGCAGACCTCGAGCGGCGCGTCCACGAAGACCTCGACGAACTCGCCCTCCGGCAGCATCTCGCGCACCATCCGGCGCTCCGCGCGGAAGGGCGAGATGAAGGAGCACAGCACGATCAGCCCGGCATCGGCGAGGAGCTTCGCGACCTCGCCCGCACGGCGGATGTTCTCCACCCGGTCCTGGTCGGTGAAGCCGAGGTCGCGATTCAGCCCCTGCCGCAGGTTGTCGCCATCGAGCGCGTAGGTATGCCGCCCTTCCGCGTGCAGGGCGCGCTCCACCAGCTTCGCGACGGTGGACTTGCCCGAGCCCGACAGGCCGGTGAACCACACCACGAGCGGCCGCTGGCGATCGAGCGCGGCGCGCGAGACGCGGTCCACCAGGAACCGCTCGGGATGGAGGTTGGCGGCGCGGCGCAGCGGGAAGGCCACCATGCCCGCCCCCACCGTGCGGTTGGTGAAGCGGTCCACCAGGATGAAGGCGCCCGTTGCGCGGTTCTCCGCATAGGGATCGAACGCGGCCCGCGTGCCGAGTGCGAGGTTGCAGAAGCCGACGTCGTTCAGTTCGAGCCGTCGCGCCGGCTGCCGTTCCAGCGTGTCGGGCGCGAGCCGATGCTTGATCAGCGTGACGGAGGCGGTGGTCCAGAGATGGCCGAGCCGCGCCATGTATTGCCGCCCCGGCAGCATCGCCTCCTCGTCCATCCAGACGAGATGCGCGGCGAACTGGTCGGCGACGGCGGGCAGCGACCCGGGATGGGCGAGCACGTCGCCGCGCGCCACGTCGGTCTCGTCGGCCAGGCAGAGCGTGACCGCCTCGCCCGCGGCCGCACTGTCCTGCTCGCCGCGCGGCCCGAGGATGCGGGCGACGCGGCTCGGCGCGCCCGAGACCGCGACCACCACCGCTTCCCCCACCGCGACGCGGCCCGAGGCGATGGTGCCGGCATAGCCGCGGAAGCCGGCATCCGGACGGTTCACCCATTGCACGGGCAAGCGGAAGGGCGCGTCCTCCGCCCCGGCCTCGACATCGATGTCCTCGAGATGCGCCAACAGCGTCGGGCCGGCGTACCACGGCGTCGCCTCCGACCGGCGCACCACGTTGTCGCCCCGCCGCGCCGAGACCGGGATGGCGACGTCGCTGGCGAAGCCGAGCGGCGCGGCGAAGCTGCGCCACGCCGCGACCGATCGCGCGAAGGCGGCCTCGTCGTAGCCGACGAGGTCCAGCTTATTCACCGCAAGCACGACATGGCGGATGCCGAACAGGGCGCAGAGATGGGCGTGCCGGCGGGTCTGGGTCAGCGGCCCGTGGCGCACGTCGCAGAGCAGCACGGCGAGCTCGCTGGTCGAGGCGGCGGTGGCCATGTTGCGGGTGTGCTGCGCATGCCCCGGCGCATCGGCGACGATGAAGCTGCGGCGCGGCGTCGCGAAGTAGCGATGAGCGACGTCGATGGTGATGCCCTGCTCGCGCTCCGCTTCCAGCCCGTCGAGCAGCAGGGCGAGGTCGGTCTCCTCGCCCGTCGTGCCGAAGCGCCGGCTGTCGCGCGTCACCGCCTCGAGCGTGTCGTCCGGCACCAGCCGCGCATCGTGCAGCAGCCGGCCGAGCAGGGTGGACTTGCCGTCATCCACCGACCCGCAGGTCAGGAAGCGGAGCGGCGGGCGCGCGGCCGGCGCCGCCTCCTCCGGCACGGCTAGAGCTCCTGCACCTCGGCGACCCCGGGCAGCACCTTCATCGCCTGCATCAGCCTGGGCGAGACGTTGAAGCCGCCGGGCAGCGCGATCTCCACCTCCTGCCCCGGGCCGGTCACCGGCACCAGCACGACGCGCCCGCGTCCCCTGCCCTCGCGTTCCAGCAGCGCGCGGATATGCGGCACGGCGCCGGACTGCTCGAGCCACAGCTTGATGCCGCTTGCGATGCCGGCGGCCGCCTTCTCCAGCGGTTCCGCATCCTGCGCGGTGATGCGCAGCGCCTCGCCGTCCATCCGCACCTCGGCGGAAAGCAGGATCGCGTTGCCTTCCTGCAGATGATCGCCCGCGCGCGCCAGGCTCTCGCTGAAGAAGGTCGCCTCGTAGGAGCCCTGCGCGTCGGAGAAGCGGATCCAGGCCATGCGGTTGCCGGTCTTGGTGCGGCCGTTCTTCACCGCGACGACCGTGCCGGCGAGCTTCATCCGCGCCGCGCCCGCCCGCGCGCGGTCGGCGATCTGCGAGGACGCCACGACGCCGAGCTTGGACAACGCGCGCTTGTAGGTGTCGAGCGGATGGGCGGAGAGGTGGAAGCCGACCGCCTCGGCCTCGTAGGTCAGCCGCTCGAGCATCGGCCAGTCCTGCGCATCCGGCAGGCGGAGTGGGGGCGGCGCGCTCTCGGCGCCGAACATGTCGCGCGTCGGGTTGGCGCGGCGCTCGGCCGCTTCCTGCGCGGCGCGCAGGATCGTCTCGGCGCCCTGGACGACCCGCGCGCGGTTGCGCTCCAGGCCCTCGAAGGCGCCGGCCTTGGCGAGGTTCTCGAGCTGCATCTTGTTCAGCAGCTTCGGATCGACGCGCCCGGCGAAGTCCGACAGCGAGGCGAAGGGACCCGCGGCATCGCGCGCCTTCACCAGATCCTTCATCGCACCGAGCCCGACGCGCTTGATCGCACCGAGGGCGAAGCGGATCGCCACCTTGCCGTCCGCCTGCGTCTCCAGCGTGAACTCGGCGCCGGAGCGGTTGACGTCCGGCGGCAGCACCGGGATGCCGAGCCGCGCCGCCTCCTGCATGTGGCCCGCCAGCTTCTCCGTCTTGTCGAGGTCGAGCGACATGGAGGCGGCGAGGAAGGCGGTCGGGTGGTTCGCCTTCAGCCAGGCGGTCTGGTAGGAGACGAGGGCGTAGGCCGCTGCGTGGGACTTGTTGAAGCCGTATTCGGCGAACTTCTCCATCAGGTCGAAGATCTCGCCGGCCTTGGCCTCCGGCACGCCGTTCTTCACCGCACCTTCGACGAAGATCTTCCGCTGAGCCTCCATCTCGGAGCGGATCTTCTTGCCCATGGCGCGGCGCAGCAGGTCGGCGCCACCGAGGCTGTAGCCCGCCAGCTCCTGCGCGATCTGCATGACCTGCTCCTGGTAGACCAGGATGCCGTAGGTCTCGTCCACGATGTGGCGGATGGCGGGATGCGGCGGCTCCCACGGCTCGCCATGCTTGCGCTGGCAATAGGCGGGGATGTTCGCCATCGGACCGGGCCGGTAGAGCGACACGGCGGCGATCAGGTCCTCCAGCCGGTCGGGGCGCATCATGCGCAGGCAGTCGCGCATCCCCTGGCCTTCGAACTGGAACACCCCCGCCGCGTCGCCCTTCGCCAGCATCGCGTAGGTCTTCGCGTCGTCGAGCGGCAGGCGCGCGAGGTCGATCTCGATGCCCTGGCTCTTCAGCAGCTCGACCGCGCGTTCGAGCACCGTCAGCGTCTTGAGGCCGAGGAAGTCGAACTTCACCAGCGACGCCTGCTCCACATGCTTCATCGAGTACTGGGTGATGAGCATGTCGGACCGCGGGTCGCGGTAGAGCGGCACGATCTCGACCAGCGGCTTGCGCCCGATGACCACGCCGGCGGCATGGGTCGAGGCGTTGCGATAGAGGCCTTCGAGCTGCTGCGCCACGTCGAGCAGGCGCGCGACCTGCTCGTCGGTGTCGCGCATCTCCTGCAGCTTGGGCTCGCCCTCGATCGCCTGGGCGAGGGTGACGGGCTTGGCCGGGTTGAAGGGGATCAGGGACGCGATGCGGTCCACCTGGCCATAGGGCATGCCCATGACGCGCCCGACGTCGCGCACCGCCGCCTTGGCCTGCAGCTTGCCGAAGGTGATGATCTGGGCGACGCGATCCGCGCCGTACTCGTTCACCACGTAGCGGATCACCTCGTCACGCCGGTCCTGGCAGAAGTCGATGTCGAAGTCGGGCATCGACACGCGCTCGGGGTTCAGGAAGCGCTCGAAGAGCAGGCCGAAGCGCAGCGGGTCGAGGTCGGTGATCAGCAGCGCCCAGGCGGCGACCGATCCGGCGCCGGAGCCACGGCCGGGCCCGACCGGGATTCCGTGCTGCTTCGCCCATTGGATGAAGTCGGCGACGATCAGGAAGTAGCCCGAGAAGCCCATCTTCTCGATGACGGAGAGCTCGTAGGCCAGGCGCTGGCGGTAGGTGTCGCGCTCGGCCTCCGGCGTGCCCTGCGCCTCGAGCCGCATCTCCAGCCCCTCGCGCGCCATCTCGGCGACGGTCTCGGCCTCCGTCATGCCGGGGCGGACCTTCGGGCAGATGGGCAGCTCCGGCTTTCGGCTCTCGGCCATCACCGCGCAGCGCCGCGCGATGGCGAGCGTGTTGTCGCAGGCCTCCGGCAGGTCGGCGAAGAGCGCGCGCATGGCGGCCGCCGGCTTGAACCAGTGCTCGCGCGTCACGCGGCGGCGGTCCTGCTCGGCCAGCACGCGGCCCTCGGCGATGCAGAGCAGCGCGTCATGCGCCTCGTGCATCCCGGCCTCGGCGAAGTAGACGTCGTTGGCGGCCGCGATCGGCAGGCCGAACTCCTCGGCCAGTCGCAGCAGGCCGGGCTCGACCGCGCGCTCGACGGCCAGGCCGTGCCGGTGCAGTTCCACCACCAGGTCGTCGCCGCCGAAGATCTCGCGCAGCTGCGCGAGCAGCCGCCGCGCCGCGTCGCGCCGGCCTTCGGAAAGCAGCCGGCCGAGCGGCCCGGTGGTCCCGCCGGTCAGCAGGATCAGCCCCTCGGCGTGCCGGCCGAGCGTCTCGAGCGTCAGGCAGGGCTCGCCGGAGGGATCGCTGCCGAGGAAGCCCGCCGAGGAGAGGCGCTGGAGGTTGTCGAGACCGGCGGCGTTGCGCGCCAGCGCCACGATCGGATCGGGCCGGCTGCGCTGCGGGTCGGCCCGCCCCGGCTCCTCGGTCGCGGCGCGGCCGAGCCAGAACTGGCAGCCCATGATCGGCTGGATGCCCTTGCCCGCGCATCCTTGGGCGAATTCCAGCGCGCCGAAGAGGTTGGCGGTGTCGGTCAGCGCGACGGCCGGCATGCCGTCCGCCTTCGCCAGCGCGGGCAGCTTCTCCGCCTTGATCGCGCCCTCGGACAGCGAGTAGGCGGAATGGGTGTGCAGATGCACGAAGGAGGCGGCCATCCGCCCCTCCTAGCACGGATCGGGCGGGGATTCGCGATGCCGGACGACCTCACGCTGCTGCGCCGCGCCATCGCGCTGGCCGCCGAAAGCCGGGCGGCCGGCCAGCATCCGTTCGGCGCGCTGCTGGCCGATGCGCAGGGCCGCGTGCTGATGGAGGCGACCAACGGCTTCCATCCGCATGGCGACGGCACCGCCCATGCCGAGCGGCTGCTGGCCACCCGCGCCTGCATCGAGTTGCCGCCCGAGGCGCGTGCCGGTGCGACGCTCTATTCCAGCGCCGAGCCCTGCGCGATGTGCAGCGGCGCGATCTACTGGGCCGGCATCGGCCGCGTGGTCTATGGCCTGTCGGAGGCGCGGCTGAAGGCGCTGATCGGGCCGCATCCGGAGAACCTCACCATGGCCCTGCCCTGCCGCGAGGTCTTCGCCGCAGGCCAGCGCGGCATCGTGGTGGAAGGCCCGCTGCTCGAGGAGGAGGCCGAGGTCGCGCATCACGGCGCCTGGTAGCGCCGCTCAGCTTGCCCCCGTCTCCGCCGCGCCGAGCAGGAGGTCCGGCGCGGCGAGTTGCGCCACCTCGTCGCGCGTCGCCTCGCGTCCCGCCTCGCTGCCGTCGATCGCCGCATCCAGCTCCGCCGCCGTGCCGCCCCAGCCTGCGGCGGGGAAGAGATGGAAGCGCCAGCGCGGATCGCCGAGCGGCACGAGGTCCACGTCGCGCCGCAGTCCCGGATGCAGGACGCCGGCCAGCGGCAGGTGGATCGTCTCAGCCTCGGACAGCCAGGCGGCGAGCCAGGAGAAGGTGCTGACCGCGACGACAAGGTGCCGGGCCGCGCGCAGCGTCGCGAAATCCTGCATCGGCGAGGCGGAGGGGATGATGCGTGCCGCCGGGAAGCGCGCGCGCAGCGCCGCCGAATAGCGGTCCTCGCCCAGCTGCCCGACGAAGACCGGCTTCAGCCCGGTCTCGGCGATCAGCCGCGCGTAGAAGGCCAGCGGCAGCGGCCGGTAGCCCGGATGCACGGGCCCTAGGATCTCCGCCGCGCGGATGTTGATCACGAGTTCGTCCGGCGCCGTCGCGACGCCGGCATGCATCAAGGCGGGAAAGAGACGCTGCGCGAGCGGGCGCGAGAGCAGTTCCATCCGGCAGCCGAGCGCCTCAGTCTCGATGCCGTCCACGATCCCGGCCCCGAGCAGGTAGGACAGCCGCGCCAGATCCACCTCATGCCCCGCAAGCCGGATGCGCCGGGGCGGCAAGGGCAGATCCGGCGGTGCGATGCCCCACTCAGGCAGCGGCGGTCCGGTGACGGCGAGGTCCGGAATGCGCTCGGCCAGCACATGGGCGAGCATCAGCTGGAACATCCGGTTGCCGAGCCCGCCGGCGAAGCGATAGGCGACGACCCGGCCCGGCGCGCTCATTCAGGCCGGGACGACATGGCCGTCGCGCAGCGTCACGACGCGGTCCATGCGTGCGGCGAGATCCGGGTTGTGGGTCGCGATCAGCGCCGCGACCCCCTGCCCGCGCACGGCGTGCAGCAACTCGTTGAACACGCGGTCGGCGGTCGCGACGTCGAGGTTGCCCGTCGGCTCGTCCGCCAGCAGCACGCGCGGGCGGTTGGCCAGCGCACGGGCGATCGCGACCCGCTGCTGCTCGCCGCCCGAGAGCTTGCCCGGCCGGTGCGCCTCGCGCCCCGCCAGGCCGAAGGCGTGGAGCAGTTCCGCGGCGCGCGCATCCGCCGCCGCGCGCGCGGTGCCGGCGGCCATCTGCGGCAG
>NZ_JAKJIB010000171.1 GCF_021864505.1 Falsiroseomonas oryziterrae | reverse complement strand
GGGGGGGGAGACGCGAGGGGGGAGGGTGCGAGGATGAGGGCGCGCTGCGTGACCGACCCCCACCCCGACCCTCCCCCGCAAGCGGGGGAGGGAGAAGCGGTCAGTTTCCGATCAACCGGAACTGCCCGCCGCGGATCTCGACCATGCGGAAGGCGCTGAGGTCGAGGCCCATGTGGTCGGTGGCGCTCATGTTCACGACGCCGCCGGTGCCGACGAAGCCGCGCGTCTGGCGGATCGCGTCGCGCAGGCGCGTGCCGTCCGTGCTGTTCGCGCGGCGGATCGCCTCGACCAGGATCATGAGGCCGTCATAGGCATGGCCGCCGAAGGTCGAGACCGGCTGGTTGAACTCGCGCTCGAAGGTCGTCTTGTAGTCGATCAGCACCTGGCGCTGCGGGTCGTTGGCCGGCAGCTGCTCGGCCACCAGCAGGGCGGCGGCGGGCAGGCGCACGCCCTCGGCCGCGGCGGGGGTCGCGAGGTTGATGAACTCGGCGCTGGCGACGCCATGCGACTGGTAGAGCGGCAGGCGGATGCCGAGCTGGGCGTAGCCGCGGGTGACGATCGCCGGCCCCTGGCCGAAGCCGGCATTGACGATCGCCTCGACATTCGCGGTGTTGCGGATGCGCGTCAGCTGCGGCGTCATGTCGGAATCACGCGGGCCATACTGCTCGTCGGCCACGATGGTGATGCCGGCTGCGCCGGCCACACGCTGGCATTGCGTGCGCATCGACTGGCCGAAGCCGTCGGTGCCGCTGATCATGCCGACGCGCGACAGGCCACGTGCGCGGATGTCCTGGAAGATCTTCTCGCAGGCCATGCGGTCGGTGTGCGGCGTCTTGAAGGTGAAGGGCGCGACCGGCTCGATGATCTCGATGCCGCCGGCGAGGCTGATGAAGGGAATGCGCGCTTCCTCGAAGACCGGGCGCATCGCCATGGTGGTGCCGGTGGTGGTGCCGCCGACCATCGCCACGACGCGGTCGTCCTCCACCAGGCGGGTGGCGAAGGTGCGGGCGCGGTTGGCGTCGCCGCCGTCGTCATAGACGATGAGCTGGATCGGCCGGCCGTTGATGCCGCCCGCCTGGTTGATGCGGTTGACGTAGAGCCGCAGCGTCTTGTCCTCGGGGTCGCCGAGGAAGCTCGCCGGACCGGTCACCGACAGCACGGCGCCGATGCGGATCGGCTGGCCCTGCTGTGCAAGGGCGGGCAGCGCGATCATCGCGCCTGCCGCCAGCCCCAGCACGCCGCGCCGGAGCATCGAACCCAGACCCATGTGTTGTCCTCCCGGTTGGTTGTTGCAGTGACGCTACGCGGCGGCGGGGCGCCGCGCCATGGCGATGTGGAAGCGGTTGGCGACGAAGGCGGCGTCCGTCAGGCAGGATGTGCCAGCCGGGTTGGCGCCGGAGACGTGGTAGTCGCTGAAGGCGGCGGACTGGTTCACGAAGACGCCGCCCGTGAGGTTCTCGCTGAGCGCCACGCCGGCGCGCGCGAAGGCCGCCTCGGCACGCGCCAGGAACGCCTCGTCCGTCGCATGCACCAGCGCGGTGATCGCGCCGCGCGCGCGGGCGGAGCCGGCGGCGTAGTCCAGCGCGGCCTGCGCGTCGGGACAGCGGATCAGGAAGGCGATGGGGCCGAAGCGCTCCTCGCCCCAGGCCTCGCAGGCGTCCGCCTCGATCGCGAGCAGCAGCGGCGTCGCGGTGCGGGCGGTGTCCTGGCCCGGGATCGGCGCGCTGTCGCGCACGACGCGGCCAAGGCTGCGGGCCTTGGCGATGCGCTCCAGGGTCGCGGGGTTCTGGATGGCCCCCGCCACGCCCGCCGCGCGCGCCGGGTCGGCGAGCAGCCCGTCCACCGCCGCGGCGAGGGCGGCGCAGACCTCGTCGAAGCTCTTTCGGCCCTCGTTGGTCTCGATGCCGTCCTTCGGCACGAAGATGTTCTGCGGCGCGGTGCACATCTGCCCGCTGTAGAGGGAAAGCGAGAAGGCCAGGTTGCGGCAGAGCCCGGCGAAGTCGGCCGTCGAGTGCAGGACCACCGGGTTGATCCCGGCTTCCTCGGTGTGCAGCGCCTTGCGCCCGCCGACATGCTCGCGCAGCCAGCGGCCGAAGGTGGGGCCGCCGGTGAAGTCCACGATGCCGATCGCGTCATGCGTCGCGAGTTCGGTGGCGATCGGCGCCTCCGGCGTGTCGGGCGCGAGCTGCACCACGTGCGGGTCGAAGCCCGCCTCCGCCAGCACGGCGCGCGCGGTGCGCACGGTCAGCGCCAGCGGCAGGATCGCGGACGGGTGCGGCTTCACGATCACCGCATTGCCGGTGGCGAGGCTCGCGAAGATCCCCGGATAGCCGTTCCAAGTCGGGAAGGTGGCGCAGCCGATGACGAGGCCGACGCCGCGGGGCACCGCGCGAAACTGCTTGTCGAGGACAAGCTGCTCCTTGCCGGCCTGCTTCACCCAGCGCGCCGTGCCGGGAATGCGGGACAATTCCTCCATCGCGTAGGCGACGGCTTCGAGGCCGCGGTCCTGCGCATGTGGCCCGCCGGCCTGGAAGGCCATCGCCCAGCCCTGGCCGGTGGTGTGCATCACCGCCTGCGCCATCAGGAAGCTGTCGCGGTTGAGGCGGCGAAGGATCTCGAGGCAGACGCCGGCGCGGCTCTCCGGCGCCGCCGCGGCCCAGGACGGCGCGGCCGCTTCGGCGCGCGCGACCAGCGTCGCGACGTCGAGCGCAGGATAGGTGATGCCGAACGTCGGGCCCCAGGGCGAGACCTCCGCGCCGATCTGGCGCGCGCCCGGCTCGAAGGGGCGGTTCAACAGCGAATTGAACGCGGCCTCCGCCTCGGCCTTGGCAGCCTCGCCGTAGATCTTGCCGGACGGCGTCTCAGGGTAGGCGGAGAAATGCGTGCGGCTGCGCGCGGCCTGCATCGCCTGGTCGAGCGTCGGCCGGTGCGTCGTCGCGAAGTCGTCCGCCACGCCCATGCGATCCTCCCACGCGCGGTTGACCCACGCTGCCGCAGACAATAAGCTGACCGAGCGGTCAGTCAATAGCGGACTACATCGTATACGAAAAAGGGAGGGAGGCATGAGCGAGGTGCTGCTCGTCGAGCGCAGGCCCGGATACCGCGTGCTGACGCTGAACCGCCCGCAGAAGCTCAATGCCTTCGACGCCGCGCTCCATGCGGCGCTGCTGGCCGCGCTGGAGGAGAGCGCGCGCGACGATGCGACGCGCGCCGTGCTGCTGACCGGCGCGGGGCGCGGCTTCTGCGCCGGGCAGGACCTGGCGGAGCCCGGGCTGACGGGGCCCGACGCCGATCTCGCCGCGGTGATCGAGCGCGGCTGGAATCGGCTGATCCGCGCGATCCGCGGGCTGCCGAAGCCCGTGGTCTGCGCGGTGCACGGCAGCGCGGCCGGTGCGGGCGCCTCCGTCGCCTTCGCCTGCGACATCACGGTCGCCGCGGAGACGGCGAAGTTCTCCCAGGCCTTCATCCGCATCGGGCTGATCCCCGACAGCGGCGCGACCTGGATGCTGCCGCGGCTTGCCGGTCCTGCGCGGGCGCGGGCCATGGCGATGCTCGGCGATCCGATCACCGGCGCGGACGCCGCGGCGATGGGCCTGATCCACCGCGCCGTACCGGAGGACCGCGTAATGGCTGAGGCGGAGGCGCTGTGCGAGCGGCTCGCGCGGCTGCCGGCGCGGGCGCTCGCGGCGACGAAGCGCGCGCTGGATGCGGCGGAGGGCAATACGCTCGACGCGCAGCTGGATCTCGAGGCGAAGCTGCAGCAGGAACTCGGGCGAAGCCACGACTACAACGAGGGCGTCGCGGCCTTCGCGCAGAAGCGCGCGCCGCGGTTCGAAGGGGCGCCCGAATGAACGCCCAGAAACTTGCCGAGGCCTGCGCCGCGGCGATGTGGGCCGAGGACCGCGCCTCGGCCGGACTCGGCATGGCGATCGCGCGGATCGCACCGGGCGAGGCCGACCTGACCATGACCGTGCAGGAGCGCATGGTGAACGGGCACGGCATCTGCCATGGCGGCTTCATCTTCGCGCTGGCCGACAGCGCCTTTGCCTTCGCCTGCAACTCCTTCAACCGACGCGCCGTCGCGCAATCCAACACCATCACCTATCTGCGCCCTGCACGGCTGCACGACGTGCTGACGGCGCGCGCCGTGCAGACGCAGGCGGCGGGTCGCAGCGGCATCACCGACGTCACCGTCAGCGATTCCGAGGGGCGCGCCATCGCCGTGTTCCGCGGCCTGTCGCGCGTCATCGAAGGCCATCTCGTGGAGGTTCCGGCATGAAGCTCGGTTCGCCCCCGCCCGCGGAGCTGCTCGATCCGGCGGAGCGGATGTCGGTCGCGGAGATGCGCGCGCTGCAGCGCGAGCGGCTCGGCTGGACGCTGCGTCACGCCTACGAGAATGTCCCGCATTACCGCCGTGCCTTCGATGCAGCGGGCGTGACGCCGGCGGATTTCCGCGACCTGCCGGACCTCGCGAAGTTCCCCTTCACGACGAAGGCCGACCTGCGCGCCAACTATCCGTTCGGCATGTTCGCCGTGCCGCGCGAGCAGGTGGCGCGCATCCACGCTTCCTCCGGCACCACCGGCAAGCCGACCGTCGTCGGCTACACGCAGCGCGACATCGAGACGTGGAGCCAGGTCGTCGCGCGGTCCATCCGCGCCTCGGGCGGGCGGCCCGGCATGATGGTGCATGTGGCCTATGGCTACGGGCTCTTCACCGGCGGGCTCGGCGCGCATTACGGCGCGGAGGCGATGGGCTGCACCGTGATCCCCGTGTCGGGCGGCATGACGGAGCGGCAGGTACAGCTGATCGTGGATTTCCGCCCCGAGATCATCATGGTGACGCCGAGCTACATGCTCGCACTTCTCGACGAGTTTCGCCGCCAGGGCGTCGATCCGCGCGGCACCTCGCTCAAGCTCGGCATCTTCGGCGCCGAGCCCTGGACCGAGGCGATGCGCGCGCAGATCGAGGAGGCCTTCGGCATCCATGCCGTCGACATCTACGGCCTGTCGGAGGTGATGGGACCCGGCGTCGCCAACGAATGCGTCGAGACAAAGGACGGCCCGCATATCTGGGAGGACCACTTCTTCCCCGAAGTGGTGCACCCCGAGACCGGCGAGCCGGTGGCGGATGGCGAGCCGGGCGAGCTGGTCTTCACCTCGCTGACGAAGGAGGCGATGCCGGTCATCCGCTACCGCACGCGCGACCTGACGCGCCTGCTGCCGGGCACGGCGCGGCCGGCCTTCCGGCGGATGCAGAAGATCACCGGGCGCAGCGACGACATGATCATCCTGCGCGGCGTGAACGTGTTCCCGAGCCAGGTGGAGGAGCAGATCCTCCGCGTGCCGCACCTGGCGCCGCATTACCAGCTGATCCTGACGCGCGAGGGTCCGCTGGATTCCATGACCATCGCGGTGGAGTGCGAGCCCGGCACCGACGACGGGGAACGGCAGGCGGCAGGCAAGGCGCTGGCGCACCACGTGAAGGCCATGATCGGCGTGTCCGCCGCGGTCGATGTCCGCGATCCCGGCGCGATCGAGCGCAGCGTCGGCAAGGCACGGCGCGTGGTGGACAAGCGGTCGCGCTGAATGGCCCGTCCACGTGCCCCCGACCATTTCGAGAAGCGCAACGCGATCCTCGCCCAGGCGGCCGAGCTCTTCGCGCGACATGGCTACGACCGCGCCTCCATGGCGATGATCGCGGAGGCCGCCGGCGTCTCGAAGCCGCTGCTCTTCCACTACTGGACGGACAAGGAGGAGTTGCTGTTCGACGTGCTGGCCGGCCACCTGCAGAAGCTGGTGGAGATCGCGCGCGGCGCGGGCGGGCTGACGCGCGCGCCGCGCGAGCGGCTGGAGGCGCTGGCCTTCCTGCTGCTCGACGCCTATCGCGACGCAGATGCGGTGCATCGCGTGCAGATTGCCTGCCTGTCGCTGCTCTCGCCGAAGCGCCAGGAGGCGCTGAAGGCGCTGGAGCGCGCCCTGGTGGACGAGGCGGCGGCGATGATCGCGGAGCTGCATCCCGGCGCTCGGCCGCCGCTGCTGAAGCCGCTGACGATGAGCTTCTTCGCGATGCTGAACTGGCATTACCTGTGGCACCGGGAAGGGGGCGCGGTGACGCGGCGCGACTATGCGCGGATGGTGGCGGCGCTGATCGCGGCGGGGACGCCGGCGGCGCTCGACGCCCTGGCGCCGGCGGGCGCGGGATGACCTGCCGCCGTCCCGGCACGGTAGCGCCATCCTTTTGATTCAGGTCAAGGCTGGCCTGCGCGACGCGGCCTAGAGCGCATCAGCTTGTGGCGTGTGCGCGATCCTCGCGGGCACGCGCCGACGTGACGTCAGGAGGCTGATGACCATGATGCTCTCGCGCCGTAGCCTCCACGCCGCCTTGGCGGGCGTGGCCTGTTCCAACCTCATGCTCGGCAGCCGCGGAGCCGGCGCCCAGCCTGCGCCGTCCGCCGCAGAGATCCGCGCGATCGCGAAGCAGGCCTATGTCTACGGCTTCCCGATGGTGGACAACTACCGGATCCAGCAGGCCTATTTCGTGGATCGCCCGAATCCCGAGTTCAAGGCGCCCTGGAACCACCTGTTCAACACGGCGCGAGTCTTCACGCCCGAGGACCGCGCCATCCAGACGCCGAATTCGGACACGCCCTATTCCTTCCTGGGGATGGACCTCCGCGCCGAGCCGCTGGTGCTCACCGTCCCGCGCATCGAGGCGGGCCGCTACTTCAGCATCCAGTTCATCGACGCCTACACCTTCAACTTCGACTATGCCGGCAGCCGCACGACCGGGAATGGTGGCGGCAGCTTCCTGGTCGCCGGGCCGCGCTGGGACGGCGCGACGCCGGAGGGCGTGTCGCGCGTGTTTCGCTGCGAGACCGAGCTTGGCCTTGCCGGCTACCGCACGCAGCTCTTCGGAGCGCACGATCTGGATGCGGTGCGTCGAATCCAGGCCGGCTACAGGGCCGAGCCGCTGTCGTCGTTCCTCAACCGCCCGGCCCCGCCCGCCGCGCCCGCGATCGACTTCGTCCAGCCGCTCACGCCGGGCCAGCAGCGGGAATCGCTGGAGTTCTTCCGCATCCTCAACTTCGTGCTGCGCTTCTGCCCCACCCATCCGTCCGAGGCGGAACTGATGGCGAGCTTCGCGCGCATCGGCGTCGGGGCCGGGCGTGGTTTCGATCCCGCCTCGCTGTCGCCCGCGACGCGCGCCGCGCTCGAGGGCGGCATCGCGGATGCATGGCAGGATTTCGAGGCATTAAGGCGACGGATGGATGCCGGCGAAGTCTCGTCCGGCGAGTTGTTCGGCACCCGGGCCTTCCTGCGGAACAACTATCTCTACCGCATGGCCGCCGCGGTCATCGGCATCTACGGCAACTCGCGCGAGGAAGCGGTCTATCCGCTGTACCGGACGGATGCGGACGGCGCGGCGCTGCATGGCGGCCGGCGGTACACGCTCCGCTTCGCGCCGGACCGGATGCCGCCGGTGAACGCGTTCTGGTCCCTGACCATGTATGGCCTGCCGGACAGCCTGCTGGTGGCGAATCCGCTGAACCGCTACCTGCTGAATTCGCCGATGCTGCCGCAGTTCCAGCGAGATCCGGATGGCGGCCTGACCTTCCATATCCAGCACGAATCGCCGGGGCCGGCGCGCGAGGCGAACTGGCTGCCCGCGCCGAGTGGGCCCTTCTTCCTGGCGATGCGGCTCTATTGGCCGCAGCCTGCGGCGCTGGACGGGTCCTGGCGCGCGCCGCACCTCCTGCGTCTCGGGTGACGCGAGGCCCGCCCCGGGCGGGCGGGCCTGCCGCGCCAGCTTGCAGCCTTACCGGGCCGAGCGTTGCGGATCCGTGTTCGTCCGCACGTGAGATCGCCCGCGGGCAACCGGGCGGCGCCGCGCCGGTTGTGCAGGCGGCGTCGCGCAACGGGACCGGCGACGGAGCCAGCGACCTCATCGCCGCGCAAGGCCGGGGAACAGACGCATGCACGCCACGCCGACGGGCGCTCGCCCGCCGTCCCGCCCTGTCGTGCCCGCGCATCGCGCGGTCCCGGCGGAGCGCATGTCATGGCCGACCTGAACGTCTCGGCGCCGCGGGCGGTCGACCCGGCGCGCGCCGAGCCGCGTTCGCGCACCGCC
>NZ_JAKJIB010000170.1 GCF_021864505.1 Falsiroseomonas oryziterrae | reverse complement strand
CGACGCAGCACCGCGCCGGGCGGCGGCGCGAAGCCGCGTCCCCTTGGCGCGGCCGCGATCCGCTCCGCAAGCTCCGCCTCGCCGAGGCCGGCCAGCAGCACGCGCCCCATCGCCGTCGCATGCGCCGGCAGCCGAGACCCCACCCGCACCAGGCTGCGCGCCCCCGGCCGCGCCGGGAGTCGCAGCAGATAGACCACCTCCGCCCCGTCCAGCGCGCCGAGATGCGCCGACCAGGCGGTCGCGTCCCGCAGCTGCCGAAGGATCGGCAGCGCCACCTCCACCACGTCGCGCCCCGGCAGCACGCCATGGCCGAGCCGCAGCAGCGCCGGCCCCAGCGCAAAGCGCCCTGTCGCGGGATCGTGCTGCAGGAAGCCGAGCTCCGTCAGGGTGTAGAGCGTGCGGAACAGCGCCGAGCGCGTGACGCCCAGCATCCGCGCCAGCTCGGCCGGCGTCAGGCGCGGTGCCTCCGCCCCGAAGCAGCCCAGCACCTCGAGCCCGCGCGCCAGGCCGGGCACCAGATAGCGGTCCCCCTCGGCCCGCTCCGCAGCGGGAGCCTTCCCCACGGGTGTTTTGCCCATGAAACGCAGCCTACGCGGCGCCCCTGCGTCACGCTATCCCATCCGCCCCCGAGGAGACGCACCATGAACGCCATCACGAAGCCCGCCACCCCGCTCGCCACGGCGCTCCGCGCCCATGTCGTGCGCCACGTCCAGAAGAGCTTCGACTGGGACGCCTTCCCCTCGAACCGCGGCTTTCCCGAACTCGCCCGCGCCCAGATGCGCTACATCGGCGCCGGCGGCAGCCCGAAGGTCGGCGAGCCCGGCACGCTCCCGCCCGAACACTTCACCCTCAGCCTCATCCACAAGCCGGTCGGCAACTACGCCGCCTGCCACGCGCATGAGATCGAGGAGAGCTTCCTCGTGCTGGCCGGCGTGCTGACCGTGGGCTGGGAGCGCGACGGCGAGGTCTGCGAGGTGAAGCTCGGCCCGAAGGACATGATCCTGAACGCCCGCGACATCGGCCACGGCTTCCGCAATGACGGGATCGAGCCGGTGCTGATGACGATCAGCGTCGACGTCGGCAAGCCGCTGCCGCCGCGCTACCTGTATCACCCGAAGACCGGCGTGGATCCCGCGCTGGCCCGCGCCTTCGGCGCCGCGCCCGGCAAGACCGTTCCCTTCGACGCGCAGGGCGACCATCCGCTGCAGCGCGCCATGGCGCCCTACGTCATCCGCCACGCCGAGGCGCCGGCGATCCGCGAGGCGGCCGGCTTCCAGCGCCGCGTCTATGTCGGCCCCGGCGGCGTCGAGAGCGACACCTGCCGCAAGGAGATGTGGGGCATCCCCGCCGGCGTCGGCGTGAAGCCCTATGTGCGGACGGTCGAGGACGCGATCATGGTGCTGGAGGGCAGCCTGATCGTGGGCTGGGAGCAGGATGGCGAGACGGTCGAGATGGAGCTCGGCCCGCGCGACCTGCTCTTCACGCCGGCTGGCCGCCCGCACTGGTTCCGCAACGCCGGCATCGGCCCCTGCACCGCCTGGGTCGTGGTCGGCGAGGCCGGCGCCGAGACCGTCCGCTTCGACGCCGCGTAGCACAACAAGCCGCCTCCCCCCTCGCAGGGGAGGGCTGGGGAGGGGGGCCATTGCCATGGCCCCCCTCCCCCGGCTGGATCCCCCGCTCCCGCACCACCGCTGCACAGCTCTCGTCCGACAGTCGGAAGAGCGGCACCATTGCCATCTGCCCGTGCGGGCTACCCCATCGAGGCGGCGAGACCGTCACTCAACGCGAAAGGTCGCTCGAGGGCCCAACCTGGCGCCCCCGGGTTCAGCACCCCGGGAAGGGCTCAAGCAGCCGCTCCACCTCCTCCGGCGGCGGCGGGCCCAGGACCATCCACCCGGAGCCCCGCGACAGCCCGACCCAGGCGCGACCATCCGCCGCCACCACCAGCTTGAACTGGCCGACATCGCAGCCGGCCGGCACGCAGGCACCGGCCATCAGCGGGGCATCGGACGGGGCGCCCTCCTCGCGCTCGGCGGGACGGAGATAGCCGTCCGGCAAGGCGGCCTGCCGCGCCATGTCGCGGAGCAGGTCAAGCTCGCCCGGGGCGAGATGCGCCAGGAGCGCCGTCGTCACGACGGAGTCCGACAGCATCGCCTCCGGCGAGGCGCCCTCGTGGGCCGAGGGCGGCCAGCCGGAAGCCAAGGCCGGGGATGCAAGGCAGGCCAGCACGACGACGACGCCGAGCGGCTTCCGGAGAGTCATGGGCGCGGGCTCCTCGGGCCAAGATGCGCCAGGGACATCCGCCGAAGCAAGCGCGGCGCGGTGATCGTCGCCAGTGGCGATGCAGGCTGATCGGACGGCGCTCTACCCGGGCTGGATCCCCCGCTCCCGCACCACCTCCGCCCAGACCCGCATCTGCTCCGCGACGAACAACCCGAACGCATCGCGCGCCATCGGCGACGTCTCCACCCCGTCGCGCGCGAAACGCTCCACGACATCCGCGCGCCCCAGGATCTCGACCGTCGCCGCATGCAGCCGGTCGAGCAGCGGCTCCGGCGTTCCCGCCCGCGCCCAGAGCCCGAAGAAGTTCACGGCGAGATAGCCGGGCAGCCCCGCGGCTTCCGCCACCGTCGGCACCTCCGGCGCCGCGGGGCTGCGCTCCGCCCCGCTGAAGGCGATCGCGCGCAGCCGCCCCTCGCGCACCTGCGGCAGCGCTGTGGAGGGGTTCTCGAACATCGCGTCCACCTGCCCGCCGAGCAGCGCCGGCATCGCGAGCCCGCTGCCGCGGAACGGCACATGCGTCAGCGGCGCGCCGGTGCGGCTCGCCAGCAGTTCGAGCGCCATGTGGCTCATCGAGGCATTGCCGGCGGATGCGACATTCGCCCCGCCGCGCTCCCGCGCGAAGGCGAGGAAGCCAGGCAGGTCGCGCGCAGGATGGGCGGCCGGCACGACCAGGAACAGCCCGTTGCGGACCAGCAGCGTGACCGGCGCGAAGTCGCGCGCGGTGTCGTAGGGCAGCTGCGGGAACAGCCCGGGATTGATCGCGAAGGGCGCGCCGGCGACCAGCAGCGTGTGCCCATCCGCCGGCTGCCGCGCGACATGCGCCGTGCCGATCTGCGTTGCCGCGCCGGGGCGGTTCTCGACCACGAAGGGATAGCGGTCGCCGAAATGGCGCGGATACTCGGCCGCCAGGATGCGCGCCGCCATGTCGGCCGTGCCGCCGGGCGCCACGCCGACCACCACCGACACCTGCCGGCTCGGGAATGCTGGCTGCGCCCGCGCCACGCCCGGCGCGAGCGCGGCCAGCGCCAGCAATCCGCGACGCGTCGTGCTCATGCCTCCTCCCAATCCAGCATCGCGTATTGGAAGAAGTCGCCGCGCTCGTCGTAGACGGTCACGGAGGCGCCCGCCGCGCCGCGTCCCGTGAAGCGCTCGCGCGTCTCCGGGTCGTAGCCCGCGAAGCCCACATCGCCGTCGAGCGCGAAGGCGACAGCACCCTGCGGCAGCAGGATGCGCCCCTCCTCCGCCCGCACTTCGATCCCGCTGGCGACGTCGACGAAGCCGTCGTCGCGCGGCAGGACGGGAAAGCTCTCGCCGGTGCCGAGCGAATGCACCACGCGCGGCAACCGACCGCTGCGCCGCCGCTGCGCCTCCACCGCGACGATGCGGCGCAGCTCAGCGCGCATCACGCATGGCCTCTGCCGCTGTCGTCAGTCGCGACCTTCTGCCGCCGCGTGGTGCCGTCGATGCCGCCGGCGATCGCCCATTCGGCGAAGAGCTCCGGCTTGCGCACCCATTCGCGCGCCTCCCACGCCTCTGTGCAGTAGTCGTCGTCGGCGTAGTATTCCACCGGTGGGCCGAGCGGGTTGTGGAAGTACCAGAAATACGCGGACGAGATCGGATGCCGCCCGGGCCCGATCTCGGTCCGCCAGCCCTTCTGCGCCATCGCGATGCCGCCACCGATCACCTCATGCACATCGGTCAGCGTGAAGGCCACGTGGTTCACGCCCGGCTTGCCGGGGCGGTTCAGGATGAAGAGGTTGTGGTGCTCGCCGCGCTTGCGGCAGCGCAGAAAGACGCCGTGCCCCGGATACTCGTCCGAGACGATGAAGCCCATCGCGTCCGTGTAGAAGGCGCGCATCGCCGGGAAGTCGGCGGCGAAGAGCACGATGTGCCCGAGCTTGATCGGCTCCGCCCGCTCATGCACCGGGGACCGCCGGTCGATGCGCGCCGGGTTGCCCGGCGCGTTCACCGGCGTCGGCGTCACCTGCACCTGGCGGCGGCGGCTGACGCGGAAGGCGTGGCGCAGCCCGTTCGGATCCACCGCGCGCGGCAGCCCATCCGGCCCAGGCACCAGGGCGCCATGCGCGGACAGGCGCGCGAGCGAGTTCTTGAGGCCCGCCGCGTCCACCGCGCCCCAGGTCACCTCGCGCACCGTGTTGCCGGGTTCGATCGCCGGCGGCAGGTCCGGCGCGTCGGCCGGACGCACGATCACTTCGCCGCCGTCGCGCGTCTCGTAGACCAGCCGGTCGTCGCCGGCGAAGACCTGGCGCAGCCCCCAATCGTCCAGGAAGCGACGCGCCTCCGCCATGTCCGCGACCCCGAAGGTGACGGCGTCCACGCCCGAGAATGCCATCCCCGTTGATCCTTCCCCTAGGCCTTGTTCTTCGTTCATTCAGCCGTGATCCCGCGGGCCCGGATCACCTCCGCCCAGAGCGCCGTTTCCCGCCGGATCCGTGCCGCGAAAACCTCGGGCGGTTCGGCGACGATGTCGAGTCCCTGCGCCGCCAGGCTGCGCGCCGTCGCGGGATCTCGCAGAACCGCCTCGGTTGCCTCCGCGATGGCGCGCACAACCGGCGCTGGCGTCGCCCGCGGCACCAGCAGGCCGTACCAGGACGTGACATCGATGTCGAAGCCGGCCTCCATCAGCGTCGGCACGTCCGGCAGCTCGGCCACGCGCCGTGCCGTCGTCACCGCGACCGCCTGCAGCCGCCCCTCCCGCACGCCGGGCAGGATCACCGGCAGGTTCGACGACAGCAGCTGGATCCGCCCGCCGAGCAGGTCTGTCAGCGCCTGGGTCGTGCCGCGATAGGGCACGTGCAGGATCTCGATCCCGGCCTTCGACCGCAGCAGCTCCATCTGCAGGTGCAGCTGGCTGCCCACCCCCGACGAGCCATAGGAGATGCTGTCCGGCCGCGCCCGCGCCGCCGCCACCAGGTCCTGCACGCTGCGGATCGGGCTGCCGGCGGCCGCGACGATCACGTTCGACGTGGTCGCCATCATCGAGACCGGCGCGAAGTCCCGCTCCACGTCGTACGGAAGGTTGCGCGTGATGGTGGGGCTGATCGTCAGGTTGCCCGCCGGGATCACCAGCATCGTCGTCCCGTCAGGCGCCGCGCGCCGCACCAGGTCGATGCCGATGGTCCCGCCGCCGCCCGTCCGGTTGTCCACCGTCGCCGCCGCGCTGCCGCGCGCCTGGAACCCATTGCCGAGCACGCGCGCCAGCACGTCGATCGGCCCGCCCGGCGTGAAGGGCGCGACCAGCGTCAGCGGCCGGCTCGGGAAGCCCGCCGGCAAGCCTTGCGCCCGCGCCGGCGCGGCCAGCAGCGCCACGCCGGCGCCGAGAAGAACACGTCGCCTCATGCCGCAACCACCTCCCCTGGCGCCTCCCCCGGTGCCGCGCGCCAGACATCGTAGCCGTAGAGCCAGTCGGCATTGCCATGCGTGCGCAGCCAGGTGTTGGCGCGCGAGCCGAGCTGGATCTGCGCCGTGCGCGGCATCCGCATCCGCTCGTAATCGGCGAAGGCCGTCTCGATATCCGGCGCGGCCTCGACGCATCTCGCCAGCGCCACCGCATCCTCCGCCGCCTGGCAGGCGCCCTGCGCCATGAAGGGCAGCATCGGATGCGCCGCGTCGCCCAGCAGCGTCACGCGCCCGCGCGACCAGAAGGGCAGCGGATCACGCTCCCACAGCGCCGATTTCAGCACCGTGTCGCAGGCATCCAGCAGCGCCCGCGCTTCCGGATGGTAGTCGGCGTACAGCGCGCGCAGCTCCTCCACATGGCCCGGCTGCGTCCAGCTCTCGTGCCGCCAGCTCTCCTGCCCGATGGTGGCGAAGACGAAGATCTCCCGCCCGCGGTTGAGCGGGAAGGTGACGATCTGGCTGTCCGGCGTCGGCCCCCACCATTTGGTGAAGCTGTCGAGATTCGGCACGCCCGCCAGCCGCTCCGCCGGCACCACCGCGCGGAAGGCGACGACGCCGGTGAAGCGCGGCGCCTCCGCCCCGTGCAGGGCGCTGCGCGCCACCGAATGGATGCCGTCCGCTCCGACCAGCGCCGCGACGCGCGCCGTCGCGCCGCCCTCGAAGCCGAGCGTCACGCCATCGGCATCCGCTTGCACCGACACCGCGCGATGGCCGAGCCGGATGGCCGGCGCCGGCACCGCGCGCTCCAGCGCGCCCAGCAGGTCGGCGCGATGGAGCGTCAGCTGCGGCGCGCCGTAGCTCGCCTCCGCCGCATCCGACATCGGCAGGCGCGAGGTCTCCTCGCCCGTGTCCCACATCCGGCTGATGCGGAAGCGCGGCCGCGCCGCCGTCTCCCGCAGCGCCTCGCCCAGGCCCAGCCCGTCCAGCGCGCGCACCGCATTCGGCGTCAGGTTGATATCGGCGCCGACGCGGCCGAATTGCCGCGCCTGCTCGAACACCACCACCTCGCGTCCGATGCCGCGCAGCGCAATGGCCGCGGCGAGCCCGCCGATCCCGCCGCCGAGTATCCCTATGGTGCTCATGCCTTCCCGGCTTCCCGCAGCGCCATGAGCTGCGCCCGCGCTTCCTTCGCCAGGTAACGCCGCAGCCGGATCAGCCCGGCGTCGTGCTGGTAGAGCATCTCGTGCTTCTCGAGCCCGAGCCCGCAGCCATCCATCATCTCGCGGTCCTGCTCCAGCACATGCCAGTGCCGCGGTTCCAGCTTGGTGCGATACAGGAACCGCCACACGTCGCGCTGCCAGCCCTGCACGCGGCGGACGCGGAAGAAGAAGCACGCGGAGTTCGTCTCGTCGATCGGCGTGATGACCGAGACGATGCCGAAGTTGCCGCCCGGCCCACCGGTCTTCGGATAGGGAATCTCGAGCCGCACATACAGCCCGCCGTCGTCCAGGAACTCCGACCAGTCGAAGTTGACGTCGCGCTGCCCGGCCTTCTCGAAGACGAAGCCCTTCGGCGTGTCGCGGGTGACGAAGGTCGCCTGGGTGTCGCCCTGGTACATGGTGTGGGAGTTCGCGTGCAGGAACGTCCCATGCATCGGGTCCATCAGGTTGTCGTAGATGTAGCGCCAGGACGCGTTCCAGTCGGCGTAGCAGCAGAAGCTCGCCCACTCCCCGCCGGCGATCTGCTCTGGTGGGCTGAACGGCGCGGGATCGTGGTGCAGCGCATCGCCGAACCACACCCAGATCGCATCCGCCTGCTCCACCGCCGGGAAGGTCCGCACCGCCTTGCGGCCTTCCAGCGGGCAGCCCGGCTGCCCCGGCACGGCGAGCACCGTGCCGTCGGGCCCGACCTCCACGCCGTGATAGGCGCAGCGCAGGCGGTCGCCCTCGTTCATGCCCTTCGACAGCGGCACGGCGCGATGGGGGCAGCGATCCTGCTGCACATGCACCGCACCTTCCGCGTCGCGCCACAGCACCAGCTTCTCGGCCAGCCGCGTGATGCCGACCGGTCGCCCGCCGGTCTCGACGAAGCGCGACGGCAGCACCGGATACCAGCGGTTCCGGAGGCCAGTCGCGAGATAGCCCTGCACCTCCTGGTCGGTCGGCGCCAGGGTCGCTGGCCGTTCGAGGACGCTGCTCATCGCCCTACCTCCCCAGCTCGCGCATGAGCGCGGTGAAATTCTCTTCCGTCCACGGCCCACCGGCCTGTGGCCGCACGCGCGAGGCGTTCAGCGCCGCGACCAGCGCCGGCAATTCGTGGTGGCCCTGGCCGAAGGCCGCCTCGATCGCGCCGGCCAGCGCCATCTCCCAATCCGTCGGCTCGCGTTCCCGCGTCTGATGCGGGTCGAGATAGGGGAAGCGGTAGGTCGCCATCGCGTGACTCCCTCAGAACAGTTGGCCCGGCGATTCACGCCCTGGCGGTGGGCGCCGTCGGCG
>NZ_JAKJIB010000017.1 GCF_021864505.1 Falsiroseomonas oryziterrae | reverse complement strand
GAGCGGGTCGCGGCGGAGGCGATGGCGCAGCGCGGGGGCCGCGACGCGGCGGAGATGCGCGACGGTCACGGTCGCGTCGCCGTCGAGCGCGGCCAGCGCGCGCGCGGTGCGGACCAGCGTGAGCTCGCCGCGCAACCCGTCGGTGCCAAGCGCCAGGCAGAGCTGCGCGGCGGCTTCCAGAGTCGCGTCGGGGACCTGCACCTTGGGCAGCAGGCGGCGCGCGGCGAGGATGCGCTTGCGCGTCGCTGCCTCCTCCTTCGTCCAGGCGGCGACGAAGCGCTTCGAGTCGCGGTCGAAGGCGTCGCGGCGCTTCACCACCTCGATGCGCGTCGGGAGGTCCTTCGGCGTGCGGACCTCGACCGCGAGGCCGAAGCGGTCGGTGAGCTGCGGGCGCAGCTCGCCCTCCTCCGGATTGCCGGAACCGATGAGGACGAAGCGGGCGGGATGGCGGATGCTGATGCCCTCGCGCTCCACCACGTTCTCGCCGGAGGCGGCGACATCGAGCAGGAGGTCCACCAGGTGGTCCTCCAGCAGGTTGACCTCGTCGATGTAGAGGAAGCCGCGATGCGCGCGGGCCAGCAGGCCGGGCTCGAAGGCCTTGCGGCCCTCGGCCAGCGCCTGTTCGATGTCGAGCGCGCCGGTCACGCGGTCCTCGGTCGCGCCGAGCGGCAGGTCCACGACCGGCACGGGCACGGTGACCACCACACGGCGCGTGCTGGCGCGGCAGGCGTCGCAGAGTTGCGCGGGCTTCGCGGGATCGCAAGAGAAGGGGCAGCCGGCGATTGCCTTCATCGGCGGCAGCAGCGCGGCGAGTGCGCGGACCGTGGTGGATTTCCCGGTGCCGCGGTCGCCGAAGACCATGACGCCGCCCACCGCCGGATCGACGGCGGCGATGAGCAGGGCGAGCTTCATCTCGTCCTGCCCGACGATGGCGGAAAAGGGGAAGACGAGGCGCGCGGGCTTCGCCGTCGCCCTGCGCGGCTTCGCCTTCGGTGCGGATGCGGCCTGGTGGTCGCTTCCGGCACCCCCTCCCCGGGGGCCGGCGGCGTCCATCAGGCGGCGCGCCTCAGGCTGAACTGCGACCAGACGGCCTCCAGACTGGCGACCAGATGGTCCATGTCGGCGTCCGTGTGGACGGGGCCCGGCGTGATGCGCAGCCGCTCCGTCCCGCGCGGGACGGTGGGGTAGTTGATCGGCTGCACATAGACGCCGTGGCGGTCTAGCAGGATGTCGCTGATCCGCTTGCACTGCACCGGGTCGTAGACCATCACCGGCACGATGTGGCTCGGGTTCTCAAGGTGCGGGACGTGGATCTCGTCGAGCCGGCGCCGCAGCGTCCGCGCGCGTTCCTGCAGCGCCTCGCGCTCCGCGTTGCTCTGCTTGAGGTGCTGGATCGCGGCGCGGGCGCCGGCGGCGACGGCCGGCGGCAGCGCGGTCGAGAAGATGAAGCCCGAGGCGAAGCTGCGGACGAAGTCCACCATCGCGGCCGACCCGGCGATGTAGCCGCCGATCACGCCGAAGGCCTTGGCGAGCGTGCCTTCGATGACGGTCAGGCGATGCGCGACGCCGTCACGCTCCGTGATGCCGCCGCCGCGCGCGCCATAGAGCCCCGTGGCGTGCACCTCGTCGCAATAGGTCATGGCGCCGAACTCGTCGGCCGCGTCGCAGATCGCCGCGATCGGCGCGATGTCGCCGTCCATGGAATAGACCGATTCGAAGGCGACGAGCTTCGGGCAGTCCTCCGGCAGCTCCGCCAGGATGCGGCGCAGGTCGGCGACGTCGTTGTGCTTGAACAGCCGTCGCTCCGCCCGGCTGTGGCGCATGCCCTCGATCATCGAGGCGTGGTTCATCTCGTCGGAGACGATCACGCAGCCGGGCATGCGCGAGGCCAGCGTGGACAGCGTCGCCCAGTTCGACATGTAGCCCGAGTTGAACAGCAGCGCCGCTTCGGTCCCGTGCAGGTCGGCCAGCTCCTTCTCGAGCAGGACGTGCATGTGGTTCGTGCCGGAGATGTTGCGCGTTCCGCCCGCGCCGGCGCCGTAGCGATCCAGCGCCTCATGCATCGCGGCGAGCACCTTCGGGTGCTGGCCCATGCCGAGGTAGTCGTTGGAGCACCAGACGGTGACCTCGCGCGTCTTGCCGGCGTCGTGGCGGATCGCCTTCGGGAAGCCGCCGCGCTGGCGCTCGATGTCGGCGAAGACACGGTAGCGGCCTTCGCGCCGGAGGCCGTCGAGCTGCGCCCGGAAGAAGCTCTCGTAGTTCATGTCGGCCCCCACTGGTCGTTCGGCGCCACCCGGCATCCGGCCTGTCGCGGCGGCGCGGCGCGACGACCATCCTTGCAGGCGCCCGGAACGGCGCCCTTGATCACGATCAACATCCAGGAATTCCCACGGGCGCGGGTCATGCCGCGCTCGTCGGCTGCGGCGCATCCGGCTTCGCGGCCGGTCGCGAGGCCAGGCCCCAGCGCCACAGCGCGTCCGCCGAGAACGGCAACACCATGAAAATATGTTCGAGCAGCCCGAGCGCAACCAGCGTGGCGAGCAGCGTGAAGCCCACCGCCTCGTGCCCCGTCGCCCCTGGCGCCAGCGCCGCCATTGCGAGCTGGGCGCAGGCGACCACGCCGGCCAGGACCGAAAGCGGGAACAGCACGTTCATCGGCCTGCGTGCGAAATAACTCTCCAGGTAGCGGAGGTGGTCCGGCAGGAACGCCTCGGAGAGGTTCCGCACGCCGAGATAGACATTCAGCTTGGCGCTCTGCCGCATCGCCCAGAAGGCCAGGAAGGTCCAGGTGCCGATCTGGTTCGGCGCCTGCCAGGTCAGCGCGACGATGGCGGCCGCCATGACGATGATGGCGAGCTCGTGCCACAGGATGACGGCGATCGCCGCCTTGAGCCGCGGCCAGCCGCGCGTCGTCGGCGGGATCGCCGTCCTGCGCGGGCCGGTGACCAGCCCGGTCAGGAAGGCGATCTCGATCCAGGCCCAGCACAGCACGCCGCAGACGAAGCCGAGCCAAGCCCCCGCCGTGCTCGTGTCCCAGGCCAGCGCATGGAGGCCGAACAGGCCGGCGAGCAGGAGCGTCGTCGCCCCCAGCATCGTCCAGCGGAAGGTCTCCCGCCGCAGCCCGTCCAGGTAGATGATCAAGCCGGTGCTCGACCACCAGACGAGAAGGGTGAAGAGGGCGGGAAGCCCGTGCTCGGCCATCCGGTGCCGCCCCTACCAGGCCGGCGAGAGGCGGGCGTCGTCCGGCAGCGCATGCCGGCGCGGGCGCAGGAAGTAGAGCCGCCCGAACACCGCTGCCGCCGCGGCCGAGAGCGCGACCCGCTTGGCGCCGCCGACGACGCCGCCCTGCGCCTTCGCCCGGCCCAGCGCCTCCGCGATCCCGTTCAGCCGCTGCAGGTTCCGCAGGAAGGCCGGGTTGTCCACGTCGAGCGTGTCCGGGAAGACCTGGCGGCAGATCTCCTCGGTGATGCGGAAGACGCGCATGTCGTAGTCGGTCGCGTCCATGCCGAGCGCCTTGTGGAATTCGGGGCGCGCATGATCGCGGACGAACATGGTGGCGAAGACCGCGAGCTGGAAGAAGCGCGCCCAGTACCGGTTCCGGCCCCGCACCAGGTCGGGGTTGGCGCGCATCAGCAGCGCGAAGGCCTCGCCGTGGCGGAACTCGTCGTTGCACCACTTCTCGAACCACTTGAAGATCGGGTGGATGCGAAGCTCCGGATGCCGCTCGAACTGCCGGAAGATCGTGATGTAGCGCGCGTAGCCGATCTTCTCGGACAGATAGGTGGCGTACATGATGAACTTCGGCTGGAAGTAGTGGTACTTCTTCGCCTTGGTGAGGAAGCCCAGGTCCACGCCGACGTTCATGTCCTTCAGCGTGTCGTTGATGAAACCGGCATGCCGGGACTCGTCGCGCGCCATGACGCCGAAGAGGTCCTTCATGTCCGGGTTCTTCACCCGCTTCTTGATCTCGGCGTAGAGCACGCAACCGGAGAATTCGGCCGTCACGCTGCTGACGAGGAACTCCAGGAACTCCTTCTGAAGCCCCTCCGGCAGCGTCTCGATGTCGAAGGCGTCGAATTCCTCGGTGCGGATGAAGTGGCCCTTGTTGGGGTCGGCGTGGAACTCCGCCATCAGCCTGTCCCACTGCTCGCGCACCGGCTCGACGCTGATCGCGTCCATCGCGGCGAAGTCTGTGGTGTAGAAGCGCGGCGAGAGCACCGTCTCGGTCAGCGCCATCTTCGTGGTTTCGGAGGAGCTGGAGGGCCGGCCGCCCGGCGTGATGGCGTTCATGCCGTCACCTCCTTCGGCTCGAAGCCGCAGTGATACAGCTCCGTCAGTTCGAACAGCGCGGACCATTGCGTCCAGGCGCGCTCGATCGGGCCGGCGAGATAGACGGTCGCCGTCGTCTCGAAGGCCAGCTTCTCACCGAACTCGACATGGTCCGGCGCGCCGTGCACCAGCACGCGGTCGCCGGGACGCAACTCGATCCCTTCGGGAATGGCGTTGGCGAAGAAGTAGTCCGCTGTCCGCTCGATCTCCACTGTGCAGGGTACCTCGACGGTCTTGCCGCCGAAGATCGCCCGGCCCACTCCCCAGTGGTCCGTCATGGCGTCATCGCTCCTCTGTGTTGAGCAGTTTCAGGAAAGCCTCGGCATTGGTGCGGCCGAAGGCGTGAAGCTCCATCGCGTTGCCCGTCGCCGTGTCGAGCAGGGTGATGCGGCCATCCGGCCAGGTGCTGAGCCGGAACGGCGCGTCCGGCCCCAACTGTGCGACGCGGCGCTGGCGCATCAGCCCGCGCATGGCGCCGCGGACGAAGCCCTCTTCGCCGACGAAGACCTCGATCACGCCGCCGGTGCGGGCATCGGTGACGACGACGGCGCCGTCGTCGCGGTCGGCGAAGCGGATGTCGCGCGTCGCCAGCGGCTGCGCGCCGGTCGAGGCGGGATTGACCGGCGCCTTGTGCCCGAGGGTGGCCAGCGCCAGCGTGCCGGCCACCACCGCGCCGGTGCCGAGCAGCAACCCGCGGGAGACGACGAAGCGGCGGGGCAGAGTCTGGTCCATCCCCGTCTCCTCAGGCCGCCGCCGCCGCGGCAGGCTGCTTGACGCGGTCGGGCGTCGGCTGCGTGCCGGGCGCGGCTTGCGCGACCGCGCGCACCGGCATGGACGATGCCGCGGCGAGCGCACGGCCAAGCGCCTGCGCGACCTTCTCCGGCTGCGCCACCCCACGCAGCGTCGGCTGCGGGTGGGACATGTGCCAGGACCGCGTGCAGGGCCAGAGGGCCATCCAGGAGACGCGATGCGGCTTCATCACCTGCAGCGCGATGTCGCCCGTGCCGTCCTCGTGCTGCGCCAAGGCGGCGCTGCCGATCACGGCGAAGGGGATGTTGACGTTCATCGGCAGCGCGACGCCGGTGCGGATCACCACGCGCCGCGTCGTGATCGTGTAGAGCGTCATGCGCGCCGAGGCCCAGCCGTAGAGCGCGAGCAGCCCCATCGGCACGGCACCGAGCAGCAGGATGAACGCCGCCCCCTGCGCGACTTCCAGCGCGTCGCCGCCGTCGAGGGCGAGCGCCACGCCGCGCCAGAGCGCTAGCAGCATGAAGTAGACTGACATCCACCGCAGGTGCAGCGCCCGCCGGGCAAGCCCGCCGAAGCGGGGCTTGCCCTGCCACAGGATCGACTCGCCCTGGGGCAGTTCCGCCGGAAGCCCGGGGACGGGCTCGACGTCGTGCTCAAAGAAGCCGGGGCGGGTGTCCTTGCTCATACGAAGGACTCGCTGTCGCCGGGCAGCGCGTAGAGCTCGCCGCCGCCGAAGTAGCCGCTGACGCGGTCCTCCTCGCGCAGCGTGACGCGTTCCGGATGCGCGGTGGTCGGCGCGGCCGCGATCTGGGCGGAGGTCGCGCTGTCGCAGATCACCGGGCCCTCGCCGCTCCAGCGCACGACGCCGATCGGGATCAGCACGCGCTTGCCGCTGCCGACGACCTCGACTTCGACGTAGCGCAGCAGCACGTCCGACTTGTCGACCCAGAGGTCCACCACCGTGCCGGCGACCTTCTTGTCGAGGCCGAAGACGGGCCGGCCGCGGATCTCGGGGTCGCCCTCGGCGATCGTCCAGCCTGGCGCGGCGCGCAGGGGCACGATCTTGGGATCGCCCTCGTCCCAGGTGAGGTCGGGCGTGTCGGCGCGCAGCGAGTACGACGCGGCACCGACGCCCGCCTGCATCGGATCCGTCAGCAGGACCTGCGAGGCACCGGGGAACGGGTCGTAGGCGACCAGGATGCCGGTCATGTCGCGCTCGGCGCGCGGGCCGGGCGCGCTGACCGTGCCGTGGCCGTGCGGGAGGATGTAGGCCTTCGGATCCGGCGTCGCCGGGAAGCCCTCGATCGGGGCGCGGAGCTCACGCCCCTCCCGATCCGAGATCAGCGGGTAGCCTTCGCGCTTGCCCTCCCGGTGCAGCCAAAGCACCAGGCCGAGGAAGAAAGCGTAGAAGGCGTAGAGCGACAGGGCCGCGAGGTCCTGCCAGACGGGGGTGAGTGGAACAGGCTGCATGGCGGACCTCCGTTGATCCCTCAGACGTGAGCCGGCCCGGCGGCGCCGGGCTCGTGTTGCGGTCGCGAGCGGGTGGCGCCCGTGCCGCGCACGAGCGGGCCGACCACGGCCAGGGTGACGAAGAGAAGTGCGATCTCGACGGCGTAGACGACGACGTAGCCGGTCGCCGGGCTGGTCATGGCTTCACCGAGCGCGCCCTGCTCCGCGAGGCCGCCGATGACGTCGCGCACGATCCCGCCGAGCGCGATCGCGGTGCCCGCCGCCGTGGCCTGCACCGCGCCCCAGACGCCGAGCGCGAGGCCGATCTGGTGCGGCGGCGCGAGCCGCATGCAGGAGGTGAGCGTCGCATGCGCGAAGAGCCCGCCGCCGAGCCCGATGCAGAGCGAGCCGAGCGCGAAGATCGGTGCATAGACGACGAGACCCGACAGGATCACCAGGCCGAAGGCGAAGATCCCCATCAGCGCGCCATAGGCCGCGAGGCGGTGCGCGTCCGCGCCCTGCGACAGCCAGCGCGCCCCGGCCACGAAGCCGAGCGCACTGCCGCCGGCGAGCAGCGCCGTCAGCCCAGTGGTGGCGCCGACGCCGAGGCCGAGGATCTGCCCGCCATAGGGCTCGAGCAGCACGTCCTGCATCGCGAAGCCCGCGAAGCCGAGGCCGGCGGCCAGCAGCCGGCGGTTCCACGGCCCGCTGGCGCAGAGAAGGCGGAAGCTCTCGATGAAGCCGGGGTCGCCCTCCTGCTTACCCTGCGTGCGCGAGGGATCGCGCGCCTCCTGCTTCCACATCGCGATGAAGTTCAGGATCAGGGTCGCCGCCGCGCAGCCCTGGATCGCCTGGATCAGCTTGAGTTGCGTGAAGTCGGCCAGGAAGGCGCCGAGCAGGAGCGCCGAGATCACCATGCCGACCAGCAGCATCAGCGACAGGACCGCGACGACATTCGGCTGCGACCGGCGCGGCGCGAGGTCGGTCGCGAGCGCCAGCCCGACGGTCTGGACCGTGTGCATGCCGGCACCGACCATCAGGAAGGAGATGGCCGCCGCCACCTGTCCCGCCCAGGGCGGCGCCCAGGTGTCGCCGGACAGCACGATCAGCGCGAAGGGCATCATCGCGAGCCCACCGAACTGCCAGATGCTGCCGAACCAGATGTAAGGCACGCGCCGCCAGCCCAGCAGCGAGCGGTAGGTGTCCGACCTGAAGCCGATCAGGGCGCGGAGCGGGGCGAAGACCAGCGGCAGCGCCAGCATCGTCGCGACCAGGCCGGCAGCGACATGCAGCTCGACGATCATCACGCGGTTCAGCGTGCCGATCAGCAGCACCGCCGTCATGCCGCAGGAGATCTGGAACAGCGAGAGGCGCAGCAGGCGCGACCAGGGGAGGTCCGCCGAGACGGCATCGGCGAAGGGCAGCAGGTTGCTGCCGACCTTCGTCCAGATGCGCGCCATGCGGGCCTCGATCGCGTTCATCGCCGGACGAGCTCCAGCGCGTGCGAGGTGTAGAAGCCGGAGGCGATGCGCCGGTGATGCCCGGCGGCGAAGCCCTGCAGCCCGGCGTCGTGCTCGATCAGCCGGCGCAGCTTCGCCTCGGCCACCGGGACGATGGAGGGGGCGCGGTCGCCGCGGGGGAAGAAGCGGCCGGCGGCATGCATGGCCGAGAGCAGCGCAGTGCGCGGCGCAAACGTGAAGGCGATGGAGCCGTCCGTGCGCTCCGCCAAACCCGCGAGGACGCGCACCGTGTCCTGCGGCGCGTAGTGGATCAGGCTGTCCATCGCGACCACATGGTCGAAGCGGCCGAGCGCGGGATAGAACATGTCGCCCGCGAGGAACGTGATCCGGCCAGGACCGGCGATCTCGCCCGTGCGCTGCTTCGCGATCTCGATCAGGCCGGGGGCGATGTCCACCGCGACAACCTCGGCGCCGCGCTTCGCCGCTTCCAGGGCCAGCGCGCCGGTGCCGCAGCCGGCATCGAGCAGGCGCCTGCCCGTCAGGTCGGCGGGCAGCCAGGAGAGCAGCGTCGCGCGCATCGCGTCGCGGCCCGCGCGCACCGTGGCGCGGATGCCGGAGACCGGCGCGTCGGAGGTCAGCCTCTCCCACGCCCGGATCGCCGTGCGATCGAAGTATTCGTGCAGCTCGCCGCGGCGGGTCTGGTAGGTGGCCGTGGGCATCAGTCGAACCCCAGCAGGTCGAAGATCTCGCGGTCCTTCAGAGGCGCGGCCTCCAGCGGCGTAACGCCGGAGAGCAGGCCGGCGGCAAGACGCAGGTACTCGTCCTGCGCCGTCTTCACCTCCGGCACGGCCTCGTCCATCTGGAACAGGCTCTTCTTCGCGAGCCGCGAGCGGCGGATCACGTCGAGGTCGGGGAAATGCGCGAGCGTCTTCATACCGGACACCGCGTTGAACTTCTCGATCTGGTCGGTGTCGCGCGAGCGGTTGGCGATGACGCCGCCGAGCCGCACGCCGTAATTGGCGGACTTCGCCTTGATCGCAGCCACGATGCGGTTCATCGCGAAGATGCTGTCGAAGTCGTTCGCCGCCACGATCAGGCCGCGGTCGGCGTGCAGCAGGGGGGCCGCGAAACCGCCGCAGACCACGTCGCCGAGCACGTCGAAGATGACGATGTCCGTCTCCTCGAGCAGGTGGTGCTCCTTCAGCAGCTTCACCGTCTGGCCGACGACATAGCCGCCGCAGCCGGTGCCGGCGGGCGGGCCGCCCGCCTCGATGCAGAGCACGCCGTTGTAGCCCTCGAAGACGAAGTCCTCGGGTCGCAGCTCCTCGGCGTGGAAGCCGACGCCGTCGAGCACGTCGATCACCGTCGGGATCATCTTCCCCGTCAGGGTGAAGGTGCTGTCGTGCTTCGGATCGCAGCCGATCTGCAGCACGCGCTTGCCGAGCTTGCTGAAGGCGACCGAGAGGTTCGAGCTGGTGGTGGACTTGCCGATACCGCCCTTGCCGTAGATCGCGAAGACGGTCGCGCCGTCGATCTTGGCACCCGCATCTGCATGCACCTGCACGCTGCCCTCGCCGTCGCCGAGGCGGGAGCGAGACGCGTTCGGCGGTGGTCTCATGATCACGGTCATGCGGCCATCTCCACGGCGATGCCTTCGAGCCTGTCCTCGAGCTCCTCGCCGGCCTGGCGGAGGGCTTCGATGGTTTCTTCGCTCGGTTGCCAGTAGTTGCGCTCATGCGCCTCGATGAGGCGGTTCGCGATGCGCACGGATGCGGTCGGGTTCAGCTTCGCGAGCCGCGCGCGCATCTCGGGGTCGAGCATGTAGGTCTGGGCCAGCTGCTGGTAGATCCAGGGCGCGACCTGGCCGGTCGTGGCCGACCAGCCCATGGTGTTGGTCACCTGCGCCTCGATCTGCCGCACGCCCTCGTAGCCATGCGCGAGCAGGGCCTCGAACCATTTCGGGTTCAGCGCGCGCGTGCGGGTTTCGAGCGCGACCTGCTCGGCGACCGTGCGGATCGTGCCCTCGCCGCGCGTCTGGTCGCCGACATAGACGGCGGCCTCGGTGCCGTTGCGGGCGCGGCGCACGGCGCGGCTGATGCCGCCCAGCGTGTCGAAATACTGGTCGATGGTGGTCAGCCCGACCTCGACGCTGTCGAGGTTCTGGTAGGTGACCTCCACGCTGCCGAGCAGGTGGCCCAGCACCTTGTCCTGGCGCGCCGGCTTGCCGTCGATCCCGTAGGCATAGCCCTTGCGGCGGACATAGGTCTCGGCGAGCTCGTCCTCGTCGGTCCAGACGCCGGCGTCGATCATGCCGTTGACGTTGGAGCCGTAGGCGCCGTCGGCATTGCCGAAGACCCGGAGAGCCGCCTGCTGGATGTCGCCGCCATGCTGCGCCTGGAAGGCCAGGGCATGCTTGCGGATGTAGTTCTGCTCGACCGGCTCGTCGGCCTCGGCCGCCAGCAGTGCCGCTTCCGCCAGCAGCTTGGTCTGGAGCGGCAGCAGGTCGCGGAAGATGCCCGACAGCGTCACCATCACGTCGATCCGCGGCCGGCCAAGCTGCTCCAGCGGGATCAGCTTGGCCCCCGACACGCGCCCGTAGCTGTCGTGCCGCGGCTCGGCGCCCATCAGGGCCAGCGCCTGCGCGATCGGCCCGCCCTCGGTCTTCAGGTTGTCCGTGCCCCAGAGGACGATCGCCACCGTCTCCGGCAGGCCCTTCCCGTCCGCCGCGTGGCGCGCGAGCAGCCGGTCGGCCTGGCGCGCTCCGTCGCGCACCGCGAAGGCTGAGGGGATCTTGAAGGGGTCGAAGCCGTGCAGGTTGCGGCCCGTCGGCAGCACCGCGGTGCTGCGCAGCAGGTCGCCGCCCGGCGCAGGGCGGATGTAGCCGGCATCCAGCGCATGCAGGATCGCCGGCAACTCCGGGTCGCTGGCCAGCAGCGCGTCCAGCCGCGCACGCTCGGCCGCGTCGGTGACGCCCGCAGCGTCCAGCGTCTCGGCCCGCTGCTGCCGGGTCAGTACCTCGCCGATCACGTGCAGGCCGTGCGGGATGAGCGTGTACTCCAGCTCGAGCAGCTCGGCCGTCAGCTTCAGCACGCGGGCATCGAGCGCCTCGGCCGGCCAGGCGGGCTCCGCTTCGGCGAGATCCACCGCCGCCGCCTGCGCCTGCACCAGCTGCGCCAGCGACTGCCGCACCGCCGGGTCGCAATCGGGATCGAGCCCCCGCCAGCGATCGAGCGAGGCCTTGAGGTCCAGCAGCCCGCGATAGAGGCCGGCATTGGCCACCGGCGGCGTGAGGTACGAGATCAGCGCCGCCCCCGCCCGCCGCTTCGCCAGCATCCCTTCCGACGGGTTGTTGGAGGCATAGAGGTAGAAGTTGGGCAGCTCGCCGATCAGCCGGTCCGGCCAGCATTCGGCCGAGAGCCCCGCCTGCTTGCCGGGCATGAACTCCAGCGCGCCGTGCGTGCCGAAATGCAGAACGGCATGGGCGCCGAAATCCTCGCGGATCCAGCGGTAGAAGGCGCTGAAGGCGTGGGTCGGGGCGAAGCCGCGCTCGAAGAGCAGGCGCATCGGGTCGCCCTCCCAGCCGAAGCCAGGCTGGATGCCGATGAACACGTTGCCGAAGCGCGCACCGAGCACGTGGATCGTCGCGCCATCGGACTGCGCGCGGCCCGGGGCCGGGCCCCATTGCCGCTCGATGTCGGCGAGGTAGGTCTCGCGTCGGACATGGTCGTCGGCGCCGATGCGCGCGGCGACGTTGGCGATGGCGCCGAATTGCGAGGCGTTGCCGTGCAGCACGCGCTCGCGCAGCGCGTCCACGCTCTCCGGCACCTCCACGGCATAGCCGGCGGCCGCCATGGCGCGGAGCGTGTTGTGCAGCGATTCGAAGACGCCGAGATAGGCGGCGGTGCCGATGTTCCCGGCATTCGGCGGGAAGCTGAACAGCACCATCGCGACCTTGCGCGCGCGCCGCTCCGACCGGCGCAGCGCAACGAGACGCGCCACGCGCTCCGCCAGGCGATCGGCGCGCTCGGGATGCGGGCGCATGTCGCGCTGGCAGGAGACGCCGTCGCAGCCCGGGCAGGTCTTGCCCGTCGCATCCGCGCCACAGCGGCCGCCATAGGTCATCGGCCAGATGCCGCCGTCGAGCTCCGGGATGGCGACCATCATCGTCGCCTCGACGGGCAGCAGGCCGCGCGGATCCGCCTGCCACTGCCGCATCGTCTGGAACTCGAGCGGATGGGCGGAGATGTAGGGCACGTCGAGCCGCGCCAGCAGTTCCTCCGCCGCGTGGCTGTCGTTGTAGGCGGGGCCGCCGACGAGCGAGAAGCCGGTGAGCGAGACCACCGCGTCCACCGCCGGGACCCCGTCCTTCATGAAGAACCGCTCGACCGCAGGGCGGTTGTCGAGGCCGGAGGCGAAGGCCGGGATCACGCGCAGGCCGCGCGCCTCGAGCGCCGCGATCACGCCGTCGTAATGCGCGGCATTGGCGGCCAGCACGTAGCTGCGCATGACGAGCAGCCCCACCGTGCCGGCGCGGCCGCCCTTCGGCAGGTCCTCCAGCCGCTCCGTCACGCGCGACGCGAGCTTCGGATGGTACAGGCCGACTTCCGGGTAGTGGACCGGCGGCGCGACCTTGAGCGAGCCGGCGAGCTTCGCGCGCGGCCCGGCGGCGTAGCGGTTCACCAGCAGCCGGACCATGTTGCCGAGGTTCTCGCGCGACCCCGCCAGCCAGTATTGGAGCGCCAGGAAATAGGCGCGCACGTCCTGCGCCGTGCCGGGGATGAAACGGAGCAGGCGCGGCAGCTCCCGCAGCATCCGCATCTGACCCTTGCCGGAGGAGGAGGCGCCGCCCTTCTTCGCGCCGCGCAGCTTCTTCAGCAGGCCCATGATCCCGCTGGCCTCGGCGCCCATGTCGAAGCGGCCGATGCGCGTCAGCTTCATGACCTCGCCGGCCGAGAGCATGCACACCATCGCGTCGCACCGGCCGCGCCGCGCAGCGAGCGCCGGCAGCACGGCCTTGATGTGGTCCTCGAGGAACAGCATCGCAGCAATGACGATGTCGGCCGTTGCAATGTCGTCGTGGCACGCCGCCAGCGCCTCGGCGTCGCCTGCCCATTCGTCGGCCGCATGCACGCTCAGCTCGAGGCCCGGGATCTCGCGCCGCAGGTCGCCGCGGGCCTGCAGCATGGCGCCGGCCAGGTGGCTGTCCATCGTGACGACGACCACGCGGATGCCGCTGGATGACTCCGCGGCGCCGCGGCCCACGGTGCGGATGCTTCCGTCAGCGGGCATAGTGGGCCTTGGCGTCATACAGGGTCTCGAGCGTGATGGTCGCGATGCCGCGCTCGGCGGCAAAGCGTTCCGTGTTGCGTCGAGCCTTCCCCCGCACGAAGAACGGAATCTTCTTGAGCTCCTGTTCGGCGTCCGGACCCCAGGCGATGGAGTCGCCCGCAGCGGCGTGGGGAGTCACCGCTGCGGGCGCGGGCAGGGGTTGCGCGGCGGGCGCCGCCCCGATGCCCATCTCTGGCGCTAGCTGCGCGCCGCCACCGAGGTGCGAGGGCTTCGCACCGTCGTGGAACTCGAAATCCTCGCGGAACATCGCGAGCAGGTGCTCCTCGAGGCCCATCATCAGCGGGTGCACCCAGGTGTCGAACAGCACGTTCGCGCCCTCGAACCCCATCTGGGGCGAGTGGCGGGCCGGGAAGTCCTGCACATGCACGGGGGCCGAGATGACGGCGCAGGGGATGCCGAGCTTCTTCGCGATGTGCCGCTCCATCTGCGTGCCCAGCACCAGCTCGGGCTGCAGCGCGGCGATCGCCTGCTCGACATCGAGGTAGTCGTCGGTGATCAGCGGCTCGACGCCGTAGGACTTCGCCGCCTCGCGGATCTCGCGGCCGAACTCGCGGGAGTAGCTGCCGAGGCCGACGACCTCGAAGCCGAGCTCGTGCTGCGCGGCATGGGCGGCGGCGATCGCGTGGGTGGCGTCGCCGAAGACGAAGACGCGCTTGCCGGTCAGGTAGGTGCTGTCGACCGACTTCGAGTACCAGGGCAGGCGCAGCGCGGCCTCGTCGGGCGTCGTCGCGAGGCCGGCGAGCTGCGCCACCTCCGCCACGAAGCGACGCGTTGCGGCGACGCCGATCGGCACCACGGTCGTGCTCGGCTGGCCGAAGCTCCGCTTGAGCCAGGACGCGGCCTGGCCTGCGATCTCCGGATAGAGCACCACGTTGAAGTCGGCCTCGCCGAGGCGGGCGAGGTCGGCCGGCGTCGCGCCGAGCGGTGCGCAGACAGACACCTCGATGCCCATCGCGCCGAGCAGGCGCGTGATCTCTGCGACGTCGTCGCGGTGGCGGAAGCCGAGGGCGGTCGCGCCGAGCAGGTTGCAGCGCGGCGCGCGGTCCGTCGGGCGCGGATCCCGCTTCGTGCCCGGCGGTGGCGCATGCGGGCCGGCCATGGCGCGGACGAGCTGGTAGAAGGTCTCCGACGCGCCCCAGTTCTCCTTGCGCTGGTAGGAGGGCAGCTCCAGCGGCACGACCGGGATCGGCAGGCCGAGCGTCCGCGCCAGCCCGCCGGGGTCGTCCTGGATCAGCTCCGCGGTGCAGGAGGCGCCGACCAGCATCGCCTGCGGCCGGAAGCGCTCATGAGCGTCGAGGACGGCGGCCTTGAACAGCTCGGCCGTGTCGCCACCGAGATCGCGCGCCTGGAAGGTGGTGTAGGTGACGGGCGGGCGCGCGGCGCGCCGCTCGATCATGGTGAAGAGCAGGTCGGCATAGGTGTCGCCCTGCGGCGCGTGAAGCACGTAGTGCACGCCGCGCATCGCGGTGGCGACGCGCATCGCCCCCACATGCGGCGGTCCCTCATAGGTCCAGACGGCGAGCTGCATGGCCTACAGCTCCAGCCGCGTGCGGCGATCGAGCGGCCGCGAGAACAGCCCGGCGAGGTCGCCGGCCTGGTCGTAGCCTTGGATCGGGGTGAAGACGAGCTCGATGGACCACTTGGTCGCAAAGCCCTCCGCCTCGAGCGGATTGGCCAGCCCCAGGCCGCAGACGGTCAGGTCGGGCCGCGCGGCGCGGCAGCGGTCGAGCTGACGGTCGACATGCTGGCCTTCTGAGAGCTGCACGCCGTCCGGCAGCAGCGCCATCTCCTCCGCCATGTGGGCGCGGTGGAGATAGGGCGTGCCGACCTCGGTCAGGCGCATCCCCAGCTCGCGCGAGAGGAAGCGCGCCAGCGGGATCTCGAGCTGGCTGTCGGGGAAGAAGAAGATGGACTGCCCCTCGAGCTTCGCGCGGTGGCGGGAGACTGCGGCCCTGGCGCGGATCTCGCCGGCTTCCGTCACTTCGCGGATCTTCCCCTCTGGCGTGCCCCAGGCCTCGGCGGCCGCGCGCAGCCAGCGCGTCGTGCCCTCGGCGCCGAGCGGAAAGGGTGCGGCGATGCGGGTGGCGCCGCGGGATTCGAGGAGCCGGGCGGTGTCGCCGAGGAAGGGCTGCGCCAGCAGGTAGCGCGTGCCGGATCCGATCGCAGGCAGCTCCGCCGCGCTGCGTCCAGGCAGGAAGCGCACCGGGCCGACGCCGAGTGCCGCGAAATGGCGCAGCATCTGGTCCTCGACCACCTCCGCCAGCGCACCGACGACGAGGAGGGAACGCGCCGTGCCGGGCTCGGCCGGCATCTCCGGCACGAGCGCGGCGAGGCAGGCGTCCTCGCCTTGCGTGAAGGTCGTCTCGATCCCGCTGCCGGAGTAGTTCAGCACCCGCACCTTCGGCGCGAAGCGCTTCGACAGGCGCTGCGCGGCGCGCGAGAGGTCGAGCTTGATGACTTCCGACGGGCAGGAGCCGACGAGGAAGAGCATTCGGATGTCGGGCCGCCGCTCGATCAGCCGCGTGACGACACGGTCCAACTCGTCGTTGCAGTCGGCGAGGCCCGCCAGGTCGCGCTCGTCGATGATGGCGGTGGCGAAACGCGGCTCGGCGAAGATCATGACGCCGGCGGCGGACTGCAGGAGATGCGCGCAGGTGCGGCTGCCGACGACGAGGAAGAAGGCGTCCTGGATCTTGCGGTGCAGCCAGACGATGCCGGTGAGGCCGCAGAAAACCTCGTGCTGGCCGCGCTCGCGCAGGATGGGCGGCTGCGCGCAGCCGGCGGTGCTTGGCGCGCTGGCCAGGCTCATGCGGCGCGCATCCCGCCGGCCATGCGCGCTTCCTGTTTCCGCGCCGCGCGCAGCTTCATCACGAACTGCACGGCATTGACGACGTAGGCCGCATAGGCGGCGAGCGCGAGCAGCATCTGGAAGGTGCCGTCGCCGAGCCCCGCGAACACCGCCGCCAGGTAAGCGGTGTGCAGCGCCAGCACGAGCATCGAGAACATGTCTTCCCAGTAGAAGGCCGGCGCGAAGAGGTAGCGGCCGAAGACCTCCTTCTCCCAGACGCAGCCGGTGACCATGATCGTGTAGAGCACGAGCGTCTTGATCACGACCGATGCGGTGGCCGTCGCGAAGCCCTCGCCGGTGGCGAGGTAGTTCAGGACGAAGCCGAGGCTGACCAGGAAGACGACGAACTGGATCGGTGCGAGCACGCCCTGCACCAGGGTCCAGGGCGAGGCGTCGCGGCGGACGCGCTCCTCCGGCGTGTAGAGCGGCTGCGTGGTCTCCTCGATGCGTCCCACGCGCCGTCCGGCGGCCGCGCCCCAGGGCGAGGCATCGAGGGCGTCGAGAAGACCAGCGAGGCGGCGCGCTGTAAGCATTGCTTGACAACCCCCGGTCAATGGCAGTCCGCTGTCGTTCGCGCGAGGTCCGCGGCCCGGCAGGGCAACGGATCGCCGGACAGGACCCCATCCACGAGGGCCGGACCGGCAGCAGGGGCAGGACGGTTATTCATCTCGCTCCCCAGCTTCGCGCTTCGATGAGGGAGGCTAGTGAGTCAGCGCGACGAGTGTCAAGCATCATTGACGTAAATCAGGATTGACAGACGGCTCGTGCTGGCGTGACAGTCAATGGCGGGAGAGGCCCATGCCCTCGACACCCCTGTGCGCCGGAGTGCCGCTGGCCGACATGACCGACAGTGCAAGCCCAAATGCCGCGGCGCTGAGCGAGGGGGACCTCTCGGCCAGCTTCGCCAGCTTCGGCGCCGATTTCGGGGACGCGCTCGCGCCCGACGCCGGCGTGATCTCCGGGCGCCGCCGCGTCGCGCTGCTGGCGCGCGCGCTCGAATCCGAGGTCATCCCCCGATTGGTGCTGTCCCGGCACACCGGAGGCTTTCCCGCACGGGAAGCCGCCGATCAGCCGGGCCCGGATGCCGCGGATGTGGACGCCATGGTGCACGCCGCGCTTCGCGGCGACCTCGCCGGCGCCAGCGCGCTGATCGGCCAGCACCGCGCACGCAACCTGCCGCTCGAGCGCATCTATCTGGAGCTGCTTGCCCCGGTCGCCCGCAGGCTCGGCGCGATGTGGGAGGAGGATCGGTGCGACTTCACCGCCGTCACGATCGGCCTGTGCTGCCTGCAGCAGCTGGTGCTCGAGAACAGCCACGCCTTTGGGCCTCGCCCGGGGCGTCGCGACACGGAGCGCCGGATCCTGCTCGCACCGGTGCCCGGTGAGCAGCACAGCTTCGGCCTGCTCATGGTTGGCGAGTTCTTCCGCCGGCAGGGCTGGGACGTCTGCAGTGGCACGGGTGCAAGCGGCCGCGAGCTGGTGGCGACCACGCGCAAGCAGTGGTTCAGCATGATCGGCTTCTCGCTGTCGTCCGAATCGCGCCTCGACACGCTCGCCCAGCTGATCCGCGAGATCCGGCGTGCGTCGCGCAATCCGCATCTCGGCGTGATGGTGGGCGGCGGCGTCTTCGCGGAGCGGCCGGAGCTCGCGGCGCTCGTCGGCGCGGATGCCACGGCCGCGGACGGCCAGCAGGCCGTGCTGAAGGCGGAGACGCTGCTCGCTCTTCTCGTCCAGGAGGCATGAGGAATCGCCAACCCGGCGGAGCCTTCGTTGCAGTTGCTGTTGATTGCGTTCCAGGAGGACGGCTCGACGATGGGGTCCCCGGGCTGGAAGGACCGGATGCCGCGTGAAAGCGTTCAGAAGCCCACGAATCTCGCTCGGTCAGCTCGATGCGGATGCCGCAGCCGGGCTGGTCGTGGCATCCGCGGATCTCGCCCTCGTGCTGGATGAGGTCGGGGCGATTCGCGACCTGGGCTTCGGCAGCGACGATCTCGCGCGCGACCTCGAGGCTGCCGAAGCGTGGCTCGGCAAGCCGTGGGTGGACATCGTCGCGCGCGACAGCCGCACCAAGGTGGAAGCCCTGCTTGGCGGCCGCGACGCGGCCGACGCGCCGCGCTGGCGCCATGTGAACTACGTGGCCGGCGAAGGGACGGCGCTTCCGGTCCTCTGCGCCGTCGCGCCGCTCGGCCGTGCCGGGGCGCGGGTGGTGTTCGGCCGCGACCTGCGCCCGCTGTCGCACCTGCAGCAGCGCTTGGTAGAGGTGCAGCAGTCCATGGAGCGCGACTATTCGCGCCTCCGCCAGGCCGAGACGCGCTACCGCTTGCTGTTCCAGATGTCGGTCGATCCGCTGCTGGTGCTAGATGCGGAGACGCAGCGCGTGCTGGAAGCCAACCCGGCTGCGCAGCGGCTCTTCGCGGGCGGCGCCCGGCGCCTGACCGGGCGCCCGCTGCCGGAGGCCTTCGCTGCCGAGGACCGCTCGGCGCTCCACTCGCTTCTCACCACACTGCGCAGCGCCGGCCGCGTGGACGACCTGCGGGCCCGGCTTGCCGAGGAAGGGCCGGAGGTGACCGTCTCCGCCTCCACCTTCCGCCAGGAAGGCGGCCTGTTGGTGCTGGTGCGGCTCGAGGTCGCAGGCGGTGCGACGGACGGGGCCGGACCGCCCGAGGCGCGAAGCAAGCTGCTCAAGGTCGTGGACGGCGTCCCGGACGGCTTCGTGGTCACCGATGCCGAGGGGCGGATCCTGACCGCAAACGCGGCCTTCCTCGACATGACGCAGCTGACGTCGGAGGACCAGGCGCGCGGGACGGGACTCGACCGCTGGCTCGGGCGGCAGGGCGTCGAGTTCGAGGTGCTGCTGGCGACGCTGCGCAACCGCGGCTCCGTCCGGCTCTATGCCACCACGCTGCGCGGTGAGCTCGGCGGCCAGACGGAGTGCGAGATCTCCGGCGTCGCGGTGCTGCATGGCGGCCAGCCCTGCTACGGCTTCTCGATCCGCGACGTCGGGCCGCGCGTCCGGCCGGCACGCATCGGCGAGGGCGCGACGCGTTCCGTCGAGCAGCTGACCGAGCTGATCGGCCGCGTGCCGCTCAAGGACCTGGTGCGCGAGGCCACCGACGCGATCGAGAGGCTCTGCATCGAGGCGGCGCTGGACCTGACCGGGGACAACCGCGCCTCGGCGGCCGAGATGCTCGGGCTGAGCCGGCAGAGCCTCTATGTGAAGCTGCGCCGCTACGGCCTCGGCGATCTCGGCTCGGACGAGGCGGAGGGCTGAGCGCGATGTCCGACCACGCCGCCCCCGTTCCCGTCCGCAGCGTCCCGGCGCCGTCGGCGATCCTCGAGCTGCTGAAGCCGATCACCTGGTTCCCGCCGATGTGGGCCTTCGGCTGCGGCATCGCGGCGTCCGGCGCCGTGCTGGCCGATCGCTGGCCCTATGCGCTGCTCGGCATCCTGCTCGCCGGCCCGCTGGTGTGCGGCATGAGCCAGGCGGTGAACGACTGGTTCGACCGCCATGTGGACGCGATCAACGAACCGCACCGGCCGATCCCCTCGGGCCGCATGCCCGGGCGCTGGGGCCTCTATGTCGCGATCGCCTGGACCGGCGTGTCGCTCGGCGTCGGCGCGCTGCTCGGGCCCTGGGGCTTCGCAGCCACGGTGCTCGCCTGCATCCTCGCCTGGATCTACAGCGCGCCGCCGCTGCGTCTGAAGCGGAGCGGCATCTGGGGTCCGCTCGCCTGCGGGCTCGCCTATGAATCGCTACCCTGGATCACCGGCGCCGCCGTGCTGTCGGGCCTGGCGCCGGACCCGAAGGTCGTCGCCGTCGCAGTGCTCTACGGCCTCGGCGCGCACGGCATCATGACGATCAACGACTTCAAGTCGATCGAGGGCGACCGGCGCTTCGGCCTGCGCTCCCTGCCGGTGATGCTGGGGCCGGAGCGCGCGGCGCTCGCCGCCTGCTGGGTGATGGCTCTGCCGCAGATGGCCGTGGTGGCGCTGCTGCTCGCCTGGGGACACCCGATCGCCGCCGGCATCGTCGCCGCCGTGCTGGCGCTGCAGGGGCTGTCGATGCGGAAGTGGCTGCGCGACCCGCGCGGCCTCGCACCGTGGTACAACGGCGCCGGCGTGACGCTCTACGTCGCCGGCATGATGGCCAGCGCGGTGGCGCTCGCACCATGAGCACGCAGGCGCCGCTCGGCTGGCTCGGCATCCTGCGCCTGGGGCTGGTGCAGACCTCGCTCGGCTCCATCGTGGTGCTGACCACGGCGGCGCTGAACCGCGTGATGGTGGTGGAATACGCGCTGCCGGCGATGCTGCCCGGCGCTCTGGTCGCGCTGCACTACGCCGTGCAGATGCTGCGGCCGCGGCTCGGTCACGGCTCGGACCAGGGTGGCCGGCGCACCCCCTGGATCGTCGGCGGGATGGCGGTGCTGGCGCTCGGCGGCACGCTGGCCGCGGTCGCCACGGCCTGGATGGGGACCGCGCTGCTGCCCGGCATCCTGCTCGCGGTCGTGGCGTTCCTGCTCGTCGGACTCGGCGTGGGCGCGGCGGGCACCTCGCTGCTCGTGCTGCTCGCCGCCCGCGTCGCCCCCGCGCGCAAGCCGGCCGCCGCCTCCCTCGTCTGGATCATGATGATCGCTGGCTTCGTCGTGACAACCGCGACGACCGGGCGGCTGCTCGACCCCTATTCACCGGAGCGGCTGATCGCCGTGACCGCCGGCGTGTCCGTCATCGCCTTTGTCGTCAGCGTCCTCGCTGTCCTCGGCATGGAGGGATCGGGCGCGGCGCGCGACGCCGGACGCGCGCGCGCCAGCTTCCGCGATGCGCTCCAGGAGGTCTGGGCTGAGCCGGTGGCGCGCCACTTCACCGTCTTCGTCTTCGTCTCGATGCTGGCCTACAGCGCGCAGGACCTGATCCTGGAGCCCTTCGCGGGCGCCGTCTTCGGCATGACGCTCGGCGAATCGACGCGCATGTCCTCGCTGCAGCATGGCGGCGTGCTGGCCGGCATGATCCTGATCGCAGTGGTCGGCAGCCTCGCCAAGGGCGGCATCCGCGCGCTGCGCGGCTGGATCGTGGTCGGCTGCCTCGTCGCCTTCTCGATCCTGGTCGCCCTCGCCTTCGCCTACCAGGCGACCGAGGCCTTCCCGCTGCGCACCGCCTTCTTCGCGCTCGGCGTGGCGAACGGCGCCTTCGCCGCCGCCGCCATCGCCGCGATGATGCAGCTGGTCAATGCCGGCCGGCCGGGCCGCGAGGGCGTGCGGATGGGCATGTTCGGCGCGGCGCAGGCCATCGCCTTCGGCCTCGGCGGCTTCCTCGGCACCGTCCTGCTCGATCTCGGACGCCTCGTCACCGGCAGCGTCACGGGCGGCTACGGCGTGGTGTTCCTGGTCGATGCCGCGCTGTTCCTGGCCTCCGCCGCGCTCGCGCTGCGCATCGGCCAGGAAGCCACGCGCCGCAGCACCTTCCGCAACGCCGCGCCGGCGGCATTCTGATGAAGGAAGACGGCATGACGACCGACACCTTCGATGTCGTGGTGGTGGGCGGCGGCCCCTCCGGCGCCACGGCCGCGCACGACCTCGCGCGCAACGGCCGCTCCGTGCTGCTGCTCGACAAGGCAGGGCGCATCAAGCCCTGCGGCGGCGCGATCCCGCCGCGCCTGATCAGGGATTTCGAGATCCCGCAGCACCTGCTGGTCGCGCGCATCACCTCCGCCCGCATGGTCTCGCCGAAGGACCACGAAGTGGACATGCCGATCGACACGGGCGGCTATGTCGGCATGGTGGACCGCGAGGAGTTCGACGAGTTCCTCCGCGTTCGCGCGGCCGACGCCGGCGCCGTGCGCGCCACCGGCAGCTTCGAGACGTTGTCGCGCGACCCGGATGGCACGGCGGTGGTCGAGTATCGCGCCAAGGGCGCGTCCGACGATGCGCGGCCGGTCCGCGTGCGCGCGCGGCTGGTGATCGGCGCCGACGGCGCCCGCAGCCAGGTCGGCAAGCAGGCGGTCCCGGGCGCCGACAAGGTGAAATGCGTCTTCGCGTACCACGAGATCGTCGAGGCGCCGTCGCAGGAGGTGCCGAGCTACGACGCCAACCGCTGCGACGTGTACTACCAGGGCAAGCTGTCCCCCGATTTCTATGCCTGGATCTTCCCGCACGGGAAGACGGTCAGCATCGGCACGGGCTCGATGCACAAGGGCTTCTCGCTGCGCGGCTCGGTGGCGGAACTGCGCAAGGCGACCGGCTTCGACAAGGTGCGCACCATCCGCCATGAAGGCGCGCCGATCCCGCTGAAGCCGCTGAAGAAGTGGGACAATGGCCGCGACGTGCTGCTGGCCGGCGACGCCGCCGGCGTAGTCGCGCCGGCCTCCGGCGAAGGGATCTACTACGCGATGCTCGGCGGCCGGCTCGCGGCCGACGCGGCGGAGGAGTTCTGCCGCAGCGGCAATGCCGCCGCACTCGGCCTCGCGCGCAAGCGCTTCATGAAGCAGCACGGCCGCGTGTTCTGGATCCTCGGGATCATGCAGTACTTCTGGTACTCGTCCGACAAGCGCCGCGAGAAATTCGTCAAGATCTGCGAGGACAAGGACGTCCAGCGCCTCACCTGGCAGAGCTACATGAACAAGGAACTCGTGCGCCGCGACCCGATGGCGCACGTGAAGATCTTCTTCAAGGACCTCGCCCACCTCTTCGGCTTTGCGCGCGCCTGATGCTGCCCGGCCGCGCCAAGAAGAACGGAGCCTGACACGGCATGAAGCTCTCCTCCCTCGACGCCCCGCTGCAGGGCCTCCGGCCGACCGGCGTCGGCAGCCCGCATCGCCGCGGGACCACGCGCGCGCTCCCGCTGCGCGTCGGCACGCGCGGCTCGCCGCTCGCGCTGTGGCAGACACGGCACTTCCTCTCGCTGATCACCAAGGTCTGCCCGTTGCTGCGCGAGGTGAACGCGTTCGAGGAGCACGTGATCGCCACCTCGGGCGACATCGTGCAGGACAAGCGGCTCGCCGACATCGGCGGCAAGGGGCTCTTCGCGAAGGAGATCCACGAGGCGCTGGCGGATGGCCGCGTGGACTTCGCCGTGCACAGCCTGAAGGACCTGGAGACGGAGCTGCCGCCCGGCATCGTGCTCGCCTGCACGCTGCGGCGGGAGGACAGCCGCGACGCCATCGTGCTGGGGCCGGAGTGCAACGCCCCGTCGTCGGAGGATCCCTATGCCTGCCTGCCGCGCGGCGCGCTGGTCGGCACAGCGAGCGTGCGGCGCCAGAGCCAACTTCTGCATGCGCGGCCCGACCTGCAGGTGGAGATGATCCGCGGCAATGTCGGCTCCCGCCTCGCCAAGGTGCGCGGCGAGGGTGGGCCGCAGGCGTCGCTCCTCGCGCTGGCCGGTCTGCGGCGGCTCGAGATGGCGCATGAGGCCGGCAGCGTGCTGGACCCGGAGGTGATGGTGCCAGCGGCCTGCCAGGGCATCGTGGGTGTGACGGTGCGGTCCGACGACGTCGAGCTGCGCGAACTGCTCTCCGTCATCGAGGACGCGGAAGCCGCGGTGGCAAGCCGAGCCGAGCGCGCGCTACTGTCGGAGCTCGACGGCTCCTGCCGCACGCCGATCGGCGGGCATGCGAAGCTGCGTGCGGACGGGACGGTGGAGCTGACGGGTCTCGTCGCGCGAGCCGACGGCTCGTTCCTGCTGAAGCGGAAGCTCTGCGGGACGGCGGCGGATGCGGACCGGCTCGGGCGCGAGCTTGGCGACAGCCTGCGTCGGGACAGTCCGGCGGACGTGTTCGGCTGACCTGCCGCGCGGTGCGCTTCAGCCTCGCCAGCGCGTAGCCAGGTCGAAGAGGTGCGCCGCGAAGGCGGCGAGCAGGACCAGCGCGATCCAGCCCCACCAGGCGCCGGTCAGCGCGAAGCGCAGCGCGATCACCAGCGCGACGCCCGGCAGCACCAGCGCCAGCACGGCGCGCGGCGACGGCCCGTGGCCCGTGCGGCGACGCCAGGCGAGCAGCAGCGCCGCCTCCACCGCCAGCACGAGCAGGATCAGGTCGGCGACGCGGCCGGAGGAGAAGAACGCCTCCACCCGGCCCGCCGTCGGTCAGCCCAGCGCCTCGCGCCGGACCGAGAGGTCCACATAGCGCGACGGGTCGTTCAGCTCGCGCGGCGGCTGGGCGAAGCGGCTGCGCAGCGCGAGCACGGTGCGGAGGCCCGCCTCGTCGATGCGGAGGTCGCGGTAGATGCCGTTGGTCGGGTCCAGCAGCGCCTCGGTCGCGCGCGCCGCGACGGGCGGCGCCATCTGGGCGCGGGCCGAGAGGATCGCCGCGGCCTCGCCGCGGTTGGCGTCCAGCCACTGCACGCTCTCGCGGAAAGCGCGGGTGAAGGCGACGAGGGCGGCGCGACGCTCCGTCACGACGCCACGGCGCGCCGCCGCGCTGATGCCCTGGTAGGCGCCGATCACCTCGCGGGCGCGCACCAGCCGGCGCTTGCCTGCGGCCTCCGCCGCGAGGTCGAGCGGCGTGTTGAGCAGCGTGGCCGCCTGGCGCCCTTCCCGCAGCGCGGCCAGGCGCTGCGCGCCGCCGCCGACCGCGACCCACTCGACCTGGTCGGCGATGCCGGCGCGGCCGAGGATCTCACGCAGCACGAAGGCGAAGCCGGTGGTCATCGCATCCACCGAGACCTGCTTGCCGCGCAGTGCCTGGAGGTCGGCGATGTCGGGCTGCGCCATCACGCTGAGCATCCCGTCATCCACGCCGAACAGCGCGACGAAGTCGGACGGGCCCGGCAGCTGCGCCTCGCCCTGCCCCTCGTTGTAGGCGACGATGTTGTCGATCGAGGTCAGCGCCAGGTCGAAGCGGCCGCCATAGAGGTCGCTCGCCATGGCGCGCGAGTTCGGCGTCAGCTCCAGCGTCACCTCGAGCCCGTGGCGGGCGAAGATGCCGTGCTGCTGCGCCGCCCAGATCGGCAGGTTGGACGCGCCGGCGAAGGCGACGACGCGCAGCGGCTGGACCGCCTGTGCGCCCGCAGTTCCCGACAGCGCCAGACCCGCGCCCGCCGCCATCGCCGTCCTCCGCGTGATGCCGTTCATTGTTGTTCCCTCCCCAAACCCGGCGGACCGCTCAGTCCGCGAACTGGCCCGCAGCCTGGAGGATCGGACGCCAGCGCTCGATCTCGGCCGCCAGGTAGGCGCGGTGCGCTTCCGGCGTCACGCGGTTCAGCGGCTCCGGCGGGCTGGCGAGGTCGTTGAGGCGCGCCACCACCGCCTGGTCCTGGATCGCGACGCGCAGCGCTTGGTTCAGCCGCGCAATGACCGGCTGCGGCGTGCCGCGCGGGGCGTACATGCCGTGCCAGATCGCGACCTCGAAGCCGGGCAGGCCGGCTTCCGCCGCCGTCGGGATGTCGGGGGCCTGCGGCAGGCGCGTCGCCGTTGTCATGGCGATGCCGCGGATCCGGTTCTCGCGCACGAAGGGCAGCGAGGAGGTGGTCTGGTCGCAATAGACGTCGAGGCGCCCGGCCATCAGCTCGGGGAAGACCGCGCCCGATCCGGTGAAGGCGACGGAGGTGAAGTTGATGCCGAGTGCGGCCTGCAGCAGCGTGCCGCAGAGCTGGCTGGCGGAGCCGAGGCCGACATTGGCGAGGTTCACGCCGTCGCGCCGCTCGCGCGCGAAGGTCAGGAAGTCGGCCAGCGTGGTGCCGGGGAAGTTCGGCCGCACCGAGATCACCATCGGCGTCGCGGTGACGAGGCCGAAGGGCTCGAGGTCGGTGACCGGGTTGTAGGCGAGCCGGCGGTAGAGCGTCGGCTGCGTCGCGAGGCCGATATTGGTGTAGAGGATGGTGTGGCCGTCGTTGCGCGCCTGCACGACGCGCTGCACGCCGATGGTGCCGCCGCCGCCGCCCACATTCTGCACGACGACCGGCTGACCGAGGTCGCGGCCCATCACCTCCGCCAGCATGCGACCGACGATGTCGGTCGGCCCGCCCGCGCCGAAGGGGATCACCATGGTGATCTGCTGCGTCGGGAAGTTCTGGGCCAGCGCGGGCGCCGCGAGGGCAACCGTCGTGCCGAGGGCCATCGCGCCGAGCAGGCGTCGCGTGATGCTCATCCGTTTGATCTCCCCAAGTCAGGCGTTCTTCTTTGCAGCTTGCTAGCGGCCGCCGCCAATGTCCACCAGCGCACCCGTCATGTAGGAGGCGGCTGGCGACAGCAGGAACACGGCGAGTGCGGCGACTTCCTCCGGCTCTCCGGGACGGCCGAGCGCGATGGGGGCGGTGATCTGCTTCAGGCGGTCGGCGCCGGCGCGCTGCTCGTGGCTCTCGGTGCGGATCACGCCGGGGCGGATGCAGTTCACGCGGATGCCGAGCTTGCCGACCTCGTTGGCGAGCCCCGCGGTGAAGCCGTCCACCGCGCCCTTGGCGGCTGCGTACATCACGCGCCCGGGCTGGCCGCCGAGCACGCTGGCGCGGCTGCCGATGTTGACGATGACGCCGCCCTCTCCCCCGCGGTCGGTGGCCATGCGCCGCACCGCCTCGCGCGAGCAGAAAACGGTGGTGCGCAGATTGCCGTCCATCATGCGGTCGTAGTCGGCGGCGGTGATGTCGGCGATGCGCGCCTCCGCGCTGCCGCCGGCATTGTTCACCAGGCCCTTCACGCGGCCCATCGCATCGGCGGCCTCGAACAGCGCGGCGATGCCGGATTCGGTCATCACGTCCGCCTGGATGGCGCGCGCCGTGCCGCCCGCGGCCTCGATCGCACGGACCGTCGCGTTGGCGCTGTCGGCGTCGCGCGCGTAGTTCACCGCGACTGCCCAGCCATCCGCGGCCGCGGCCTTCGCGATGGCGGCGCCGATGCCGCGGCCCGCGCCGGTGACGACCAGAACGCCGCGCGTCATCGCGACCATCCGCCGACCTGGGACAGCTCCGCCCGTGCCTCGGCCGCGGTCATCGGCTCGGCGCCGAATTCGCGCAGGATGCGCACGGCACGTTCCACCAGCACGGTGTTGCTGACGGCCAGCTCGCCCTTGTTGAGGTAGATGTTGTCCTCGAGCCCGACGCGCACATGGCCGCCGAGCAGCCAGGCCTGCGCCAGCATCGGGAACTCCATCCGCCCGATCGCGAAGGCCGCCCAGGGATGCCCCGACGGGATGATGGAACGCGCGTAGTTCAGCGTCTCCGGATTCCAGTCGAAGCCCCAGCGGATGCCCATGCAGACCTGGAAGAGGCAGGGCCCCTTCAGCACGCCCTCGGCCAGCAGGTGCTTGGCCAGCGCGATGTCGCCGGAATCGAAGACCTCGAGCTCGGGGATGGTGCCGGCGGAGTAGATCAGCTCCGCCATGCGCGTCACGGACCAGGGCGCGTTGATCACCACCGCGCTGCCCGACCACATGGTGTTCAGGTCGAGCGTCGCAATCTCCGGCTTCAGCGCGACGATATGCGCGACGCGCTGGTCGGGCGGCAGCAGCGTGCTGCCTGCGGCGGCGACGCGCGGGTTGTCGCGATCCGGCACGAAGCGGCCACCGGGGCCGGTGGTCAGGTTGATCACCACGTCGGTGCCGCTCGAGCGGATGCGGTCCACGACGTCCTTGTAGAGGTCGAGCGACATGGACGGCCGCCCGGTCTCGGGGTCGCGGACATGGATGTGGGCGACGGCCGCGCCGGCCTTCGCCGCGTCGATCGCGGCGTTGGCGATCTGCTCCGGCGTGATCGGCAGGTAGGGCGTCTGCTCGGGTGTCGTGATGTTGCCCGTGACCGCACAGGTCAGGATGTACTTGCGCCGCATGGTCTATTCCTTCGGCGGCCCGAAGGCCGGCTTGCCGCGTGTGATGTCGAGGAAGCGGGTGATGAGCACGCGCTCGAACAGCCCGTGCTTCGAGAAGGGATCGCCGGCCGAGAACGCCTCCGCCGCCGCGCGGTCCGGCACGTCCACGATGAAGACGCTGCCGATCCGCTTCTGGCCGTCATCCTCCACCATCGGCCCGGCGAGCTTGATGTCGACCGGACTGGCCTGCAGGTAGGCGCGATGCGCGTCGTAATGCGCATCACGGATCGCCTGGCCATCCGGCCGCTGCGTGCAATGGATCAGGAAGAGCGGCATCAGGCGGCGTCCAGCTTCGGAATGCGGAACTCGTAGGTGAGCTTCGCGGGCTTCCCGTCCTTCTTCGGCGCATCCCAGTCGGTCACCAGGCTCGCCTTCACGCCGAACACCGCATCGTCGTGCAGGTACGGGTCGCCGTCGCGGAAGATGTGGGTGATCAGGTCGCGATAGCCCGGCTTCTTGATCCAGAAATGCACATGCGTCGGGCGCATCGGCCCGCGCCCCATTGCGGACAGCACGCGTCCCACCGGACCGTCATGCGGCACCGGGTAGCTCGCCGGCATCACCGTCGGGAAGGCGACCACGCCGTCGGGCCCGGTGACGAAGCGGCCGCGCATGTTGTGTTCGTCGCCGAGCTGGCTGTCGTAGAAGCCCTCCGGCGAGGTGTGCCAGACATCCACCTGCGCGCCGTCGAGCGGCCTGCCCGCCTCGTCGCAGATCCGCACCTCGACCTCGAGCGGCTCGCCCGGCACGCCTGGCGACATGTTCTGGCCGTTCGCCATCCGCGGCGGGTTCTCGCGGTGGAAGGGGCCGAGCACCGTCGTCTCCGACACGCTCGCATGCGTGCGGTGCGCGATGGCGTCCACCAGCATCGAGACGCCGAGGATGTCGGAGAGCAGGATCACCTCCTGCCGCTTGTCGTCGCACCAGCGTCCGAGCTCGGACAGGAAGGCGACGCCCTGCTCCCATTCCTCGGGCGTCAGCTCCACCTCGCGGACGAAGTCGTGCACGTGGCGGATCAGCGCAGTCATGACCTTCTGGATGCGCGGATCTGCGTCGGGCCGGATGCGCTCCAGCACGGCCTGGGTCAGGTTCTCGCTGGTGTAGGTGATGTGGCCGTCGGCCATCGGACGTCCCTCCTCCCGCGGGCTGGTCAGCCCTGCATGTCCAGCACGATACGCCCGCGCGTGCCGCGCGCCACTGCCGCATAGCCCTCGGCGCCGCGCGAGAGCGGAACGAGCTGCGCGATCACCGGGGCCGGATAGGCACCGCTCTCGAAGCCGGGCCGCAGCGCGTCCATCAGCGGCGCGCAGTCGGCCGCCTTGCGCTTCAGGCTGTCGAGCCCGATCAGGCGGCATTCCCGGCGGTAGAAGGGGATCAGCTCGAGCTTCACCTGCTCGCCGGGCGTGCCGGCGATGGCGATGATCCGCCCGCGGAAACCGAGCGCGGCGATCGCCGCCTCCGTCAGGTCGGGCCGGCCGACGCAGTCATAGACCACGTCCACGCCCTTCCCGCCGGTCATCTCCGCCATCGCGGCGGCGAGGTCGGCGGTGTCGAGATCGACGAATTCCGAGGTGGCGTGGCGCGCCGGCGCATCCG
>NZ_JAKJIB010000169.1 GCF_021864505.1 Falsiroseomonas oryziterrae | reverse complement strand
AGGGCGCGACGCTCGGGCGGCTCACCGGCGAAGGCGGCGGCGAGACGCGCCAGCCGGGCGGCAACGGCACCGGCCTGTCCGCCGGCGGCGGCGAGGGCGGCGGGCCGGTCGGCACCTATCGCGGCGCGCGGGGGCTCGATCCCGCCATCGTCGCCGACATCGAGCGCATGTTCGGCTTCGACAAGCCTGCCCATGTCCGCTTCCAGGAGATGCTGGCCGGCTACCTGACCTTCGACTTCGGCCGCTCCCTGTTCCGCGACCGGCCTGTGGTGGACCTGATCATCGAGAAGATGCCGGTCTCCGTCAGCCTCGGCCTCTGGTCCACGCTGATCATCTACCTGGTCTCGATCCCGCTCGGGATCCGCAAGGCGGTGAAGGACGGCAGCCGCTTCGACGTCGCGACCAGCGGCGTCGTGCTGGTCGGCTATGCGATCCCGGGATTCCTCTTCGCGATCCTGCTGGTGGTGCTCTTCGCCGGCGGGTCCTTCCTGCAGTGGTTCCCGCTGCGCGGCCTGTCCTCCCCCGGGTCGGAGCTCTGGCCCTTCTGGGACCGCGTCCTGGACTACTTCTGGCACATGGCGCTGCCGACGCTGGCGCTGGTCATCGGCGGCTTCGCCGGGCTGACGATGCTGACGAAGAACAGCTTCCTCGACGAGATCGGCAAGCAGTACGTCGTCACCGCGCGCGCCAAGGGCAACACCGAGACGAAGGTCCTCTACGGGCATGTGTTCCGCAACGCGATGCTGCTGATCATCGCGGGCTTCCCGGCGGCCTTCATAGGCATCCTGTTCACCGGCGCGCTGCTGGTGGAGATCGTCTTCTCGCTGGACGGGCTTGGCCTGCTGGGCTTCGAGGCCGCGATCCGGCGCGACTACCCGGTGATGTTCGCGACCCTCTACATCTTCACGCTGCTCGGCCTGCTGATGCAGATCGTCGGCGACGTGATGTACACGGTGGTGGACCCGCGCATCGACTTCGAAGCCCGCCGATGACCCCGATCAATCGCCGGAGGATCGAGAACTTCCGCGCGAACCGGCGCGGCTGGTGGTCCATGTGGATCTTCGCCGCGCTGTTCCTCGTCACGCTCTTCGCCGAGTTCATCGCCAACGACCGCCCGCTGGTCGCCCAGGTGGACGGCCGCTGGCTGTTCCCGGTGGTGGTGGACTACGCGGAGGAGGACGTGATCCCCGGCGGCCTGCCCTTCGCGATGGACTGGAAGGACCCCGAGGTGATCGGCGAGTTCCGGGAGAAGGGCGGCTGGGCGGTCTGGCCGCTCATCCCCTACAACCACCGCACCATCGTGCGCGACCTCGGCCGTCCTTCACCGGCGCCGCCCTCGGCGCGCAACTGGCTCGGCACCGACGACCAGAGCCGCGACGTGCTGGCGCGCGTGATCTACGGCTTCCGCATCTCCGTGCTGTTCGGCTTCACGCTGACCATCGTCAGCTCGCTCGTCGGCGTCGCCGCCGGTGCGGTGCAGGGCTACTACGGCGGCTGGGTGGATCTGGGCTTCCAGCGATTCATCGAGGTCTGGTCGGGCATGCCGCAACTCTACCTGCTGATCATCCTCGCAAGCGTCATCGAGCCGAGCTTCTGGACCCTGCTGGTCTTCCTGCTGCTGTTCTCCTGGATGGGATTGACCGGCGTGGTGCGGGCCGAATTCCTGCGCGGGCGCAACTTCGACTACGTCCGCGCCGCCAAGGCGATGGGCGTCGGCGACGTGACCGTCATGCGCCGCCACATCCTGCCGAACGCGATGGTGGCGACGCTGACCTTCCTGCCCTTCATCCTCTCGGGCTCGGTCACCATCCTCGCCTCGCTCGACTTCCTCGGCTTCGGCCTGCCGCCCGGCTCGCCCTCCCTCGGCGAGCTCGTGGCGCAGGGGAAGAACAACCTCCAGGCGCCCTGGCTCGGCATCACCGCCTTCTTCGTGCTCGGCGGCGTGCTGACCCTGCTGATCTTCGTCGGCGAGGCGGTGCGCGACGCCTTCGATCCGCGCAAGCTGCCCGGAGGAGGCCGATGACCGCCGCCTCGACGGATCGCGGGCGATGAGCCCGCCGATCCTCTCGGTCGAGAACCTCTCGGTCGCCTTCGCCGGCAAGCGCGTCGTCGAGGGCGTCTCCTTCGACGTGCGGCGCGGCGAGACGGTGGCGCTGGTGGGCGAGTCCGGCTCCGGCAAGTCGGTGACAGCGCTGTCCTGCCTGCGGCTCCTGCCCGGCGCCGGCGCCAATCCCGCCGGCCGCATCATGCTCGACGGGACCGATGTGCTGGCCGCCGAGGGCGAGGCGCTGCGGCGCCTTCGCGGCGGCGTCGCCGGCATGGTCTTCCAGGAACCGATGACCAGCCTCAACCCGCTGCACACCGTCGGCCGCCAGGTGAGCGAGGCGGTCACGCTGCACCGCCCGATGAAGGGCGAGGCGCTGCGGAGCCGCGTGGTCGAGCTGCTGCGCCGCGCCGGCTTCCCGCAGGCGGAGGACCGGCTGAACGCCTATCCCCACCAGCTCTCGGGCGGCCAGCGCCAGCGCGTGATGATCGCCGCCGCACTCGCCAACGACCCCGCGCTGCTGATCGCCGACGAGCCGACGACGGCGCTCGACGTCACCATCCAGGCCCAGATCCTCGAGCTGCTCGCCGACCTCAAGCGGCGGCTCGACATGGCGATGCTGCTGATCACCCACGACCTGCAGATCGTGCGGCGGCATGCCGACCGGGTCGTCGTGATGCGCCATGGCAGCGCCGTGGAGCAGGGCCCCGTCGCCGAGGTCTTCACACGGCCGCGGCACGACTACACGAAGATGCTCCTGGCGACGGAGCCGCGCGGCCGTCCCGCACCGGTGCAGCCGACTGCACCGTTGGTGATGCAGGGCCGCGACGTGAAGGTGCATTTCCCGATCCGCCGCGGCGTGCTGCGCCGCGTCGTCGGCGTGGTGAAGGCGGTGGACGGCGTCTCCGTCGAAATCCGGGAAGGCGAGACGGTCGGGCTGGTCGGCGAGTCCGGCTCCGGCAAGACGACGCTGGGCCTGGCGATGCTCCGCCTGGAGCAGAGCGAGGGCAGCATCGCCTTCGAGGGCCGTGACATACAGGGGCTGGATCGGGCGGCGCTGCGCCCCCTGCGCGCGCGCATGCAGATCGTCTTCCAGGATCCCTACGGCGCGCTCTCGCCGCGCATGACGGTGGGCGAGATCGTCGGCGAAGGTCTCGCGGTGCACGAGAAGCTCTCGGCCGCCGAGCGCGACGCCCGCGTGGCCGCCGCGCTCCAGGAAGTCGGCCTGGTGCCGGAGATGATGGCGCGCTACCCGCATGAATTCTCCGGCGGCCAGCGCCAGCGCATCGCGATCGCCCGCGCCCTGGTTCTGAAGCCGCGCCTCGTCGTGCTGGACGAGCCGACCAGCGCGCTCGACGTCTCGGTCCAGGCACAGGTGGTGGAGCTGCTGCGCGAGCTGCAGGCGAAGCACCGCCTGGCCTATCTGTTCATCAGCCACGACCTGCGCGTGGTGCGCGCGATGGCGCACCGGATCGTCGTGCTCAAGGACGGCAAGGTGGTAGAGCAGGGCGAGGCGGAGGCGGTTGTCGCCGCGCCGCAACAGCCCTACACGCGCGCCCTGATGGCGGCCGCCTTCGACCTGGCCGCCGCCGAGGCGGACACGGTCAGGACATGAGTGGCGAGGGAAGCAGCGACGACGAGGCCGGCCGGCTGCCGCTGGAGATGATGCGGGAGCTGCTGGATCAGCGGCGCCTGAGGCTCGGCGTGCATATCCGCAAGATGAACTCGCCCGGCAGCCCGGTGTACCGCTATGGCGAGAATGTCTGGCCGGCGGCCTTGATCCTTTTCGGCTCCTTCGCCGCGACCGCCGTGGTGCATTTCTACCTGGGCGCCGCGGTGCTGGCGGTGGGCTGCTGGTGGTGGCTGACCAAGGTGCAGCCGCGCGTGAAGGACGGCGTCTTCGACCGCACCGCGGCCTGGGCGCTGCAATCCGACGCGCATTTCGACGCGCTCTGGGCCAAGGGCGTCCTCAGCCTCTTCGCCGAGCTGCCAGACGGGCGGAAATTCGCGGCGACCCGGCGCGACGACTGGCGCAGCTTCGTGCGCATGGTAGTGCGCGAGACCTCGGCGCCGATGCAGGAGGCCGCCTGATGGCCGTGTTGCTCTCCACCAAGGCGGCGACCATGGCGATGTGGCGCGACGCGCTGCTCGCGGTGGACCCGACGCTCGAGATCCGCATGTTCCCGGATGCCGGCGAGCCCGCCGATATCGAGGCCGCGGTGGTCTGGACCGCGCACGACATGGCGGAGCTGCGGCGCTACCCGAACCTCAGGCTCATCGTCTCGATGGGCGCCGGCGTGGACCACCTCCTGCGCCCGCCCGGGCCGCCGCCCGGCATCCCGGTCGCGCGCCTCGTCGACCGCATGCTGACCACGCAGATGGGCGAGTGGGTGCTGCTGAACGTGCTGCGCTTCCATCGCCAGGACCTCGAGTACCGCGCCCAGCAGCGCGACCGGGTCTGGCTGGAGCTGGACGCGCCGGTGACGGCGGAGCGGCGCGTCGGCATCCTCGGCCTCGGCGAGCTCGGCACCCATGCGGCCGGGCTACTGCGCGGCCTCGGCTTTCCGGTCATGGGCTGGACGCGCCGGCCGAGGCAGGTGGAGGGCGTCGAGACCTTCCACGGCGCGGACGGCCTGGCCGCGATGGCGGCGCGGTCGGCCATCCTTGTCTGCCTGCTGCCGCTGACGCCGGAGACGCGGGGCATCGTGAACGCGGGGCTGCTTGCCCGCCTGCCGCGCGGCGCCTTCGTCATCAACGGCGCCCGGGGCGGCCATGTGGTGGATGCCGACCTGCTCGCGGCGCTTGACAGCGGGCAGGTCGCGGCCGCCGCGCTGGACGTCTTCCAGCCCGAGCCCCTGCCGCCCGAGCACCCCTACTGGTCGCACCCGCGCGTGGTGATGACGCCGCACGCGGCCAGCATCACCATCCCGTCCAGCGCGGCGCCGCAGGTGGTGGAGAACATCCACCGCGCCCGCGCTGGCCGCCCGCTGATCAACCTGGTGGACTTCTCCGCCGGGTACTGAGCCGCCCGGTCAGCCCGCCCGGCGCGACGGGTCGGCCACCTCCGCCGCGATCTGCGGCGGGTTCTCATGCGCCTGCTGCTCGGCGCCGACCATGATGCTGCGCATGTCGCGCAGGAAGGCCGCGCCCTTCAGCGTGCGCTGCACCAGCACGCTGCGGCGATCCATCGGATCCACCTTGCGACGCGCGAGGTCGAGCTCGCCCAGCCGGTCGAGGGCGCGCGTGATCGCCGGCTTGGACACGTTCAGCTCGGCCGCAAGCCCGCGGACTGTGTGCGGGCCGTCGGTCAGGTAGACGGTCAGGAACACGCCGAGCTGGCGCGCCGACAGGTCCGGGCCGTCCCTGCGGACCAGCGCCACCACTGTGTCCCGAAGGATGCCGACCAGAACGTCGGGGTTGGTCTGCGTCGCCATGGTCTCAAATCCTTCCTCGGCACCGTCCCGGCGTCCCGGTGCCCGTTTCCCCGCGGCGCCGGTCCATTCCATGGCGCGCCCCTGCGATAAGCCTTTGCCTGAATGGTCCTCGCGCGAAGCACTCCTTGCAGAGCGTCCAGACCTCGAAAGTTCCCGCTTCATCTTGGTCTTGTTACCGTCCTGCCGCGATTTCCGGGCCACTCATGCGCATCACTGCATCGGCGATGGCCCGCGCGGCCTGCACTTCCCCGCCCTCGGGGCGTCCCGGCCGCGTGCTGTCGTTCCAGGCGTAGAGGTCCACATGCGCCCAGCGCAGGCCTTGAGGAACAAAGCGTTTGAGGAAGAGCGCCGCGATGATCGCGCCGGCCATCGGCTTGGCCGCCACGTTGTTGAGGTCGGCCACGGGGCTGTCGAGCCAGGAAACGTAAGTTCCCTGTAACGGGAGGCGCCACAGGGGATCGTTCTTTGTCTGGCCGGACTGCAACAGTGTGCCCGCGAAGCCATCGTCGTCGGTGAAGAGCGCAGGCAGGTCGGGTCCGAGCGCGACCCGGGCCGCCCCGGTCAGCGTCGCGCAATCCACCACGAGGTCCGGCTGCTGTTCCGCCGCATAGGCCAGCAGGTCGGCCAGCACCAGGCGCCCCTCGGCGTCGGTGTTGCCGATCTCGACGCTCAGCCCCTTGCGGGTGCGGATCACGTCGAGCGGCCGGAAGGCGGTGCCTGAGACGGCGTTCTCCACGGCGCCGACCAGCAGGAGCAGGCGGATCGGCGCCTTCGCCGCCATCAGCATCTCGGCCGCCGCCATCACCGCCGCGGCGCCGCCCATGTCCTTCTTCATGCGGAGCATCGCGGCCGAGGGCTTGAGGTCGAGCCCGCCGGTGTCGAAGCAGACCCCCTTGCCGCACAGCGCCACCAGCGGCGCGTCCTTCGCCCCCTCCCAGCGCAGCACGGCCACGCGGGGGCCGCGGGGCGAGCCGCCGCCCACCGCCTGCACCGCCGGGAAGCCCTCGGCCAGCGCCGCGCCCTCGACGATCTCGACGGTCGCGCCATGGGTGGCGCCGAGCGCGTGCACCGCCTCGGCCAGCTCGGCGGGGCCGAGATGGTTGGCAGGCGTGTTGATCAGGTCGCGCCCGCGGCAGATCGCGGCCGCCTCCCGCAGCGCCGCGTCGCTGCCCGGCGGAGGCACAAGCCTGGCCGGCGCGCGTCCCAGCTGCGACTTCAGCTGCCGGTAGCGATAGCCGCCCAGGCACCAGCCGAGCACCGCGGCGTGGGGATCCGGCGCCCCCTCGATCCGCCACGCCGTGCCTTCGGGGAGGGCGAAGGGGGCGGCGCCGAACGCCCAGGGGCTCGCGGCCTCCTGCGGGTCGCTCCCGAGCCCGAGCACCGCGCCGGCGATGCCCTCCGGTCCCGGCAGGAGGACGAGCTCCTGCGCCTTGGCGGTGAACCCGTGGCCCCGGAGCCAGGCGGCCTGCCCCGGTTCGAGCCGGGCCAGCAGGGCCTCGAGGCCATCGGGCGATGCGACGTTGAGTGTCCGGGGCGCAGCCGACGAATCGGCGATCAGGTCGAGCATGAGGGTTCATCGCACAACTTACGCGGGTGGCGGAAGCGTCGTCACCAGCCTGGCAGCCACAGGCGCGACACCCAACGCGGCGCAACACAGCTGTGATGGATCGCCTTCGGACCGAGAGCGTTCCGATCCTCACCTCGGCAGGCGGGATGGAACGACACCATGGCATTCATCGCGGGCTCGGACGGCAACGACAATCTCGTCGGCACGGGGGAGAACGACACCTTCCTGGGGGCGGGCGGCTCGGACGTCATCACCGGGGGCGGCGGCTTCGACATCGTCGTCTACTGGAGCTCGCCCTTCGCGGTCGGCATCCGGCTCTTCGCCAACGTCACCGACAATGACGGCTTCGGCGGGACGGATCAGCTCTTCGGGATCAGCGGCGCCGCTGGTTCTGGCTGGGACGACATCATCTTCGGCAACGATTTCGGCAACTTGCTGCTCGGGCTGACGGGGAACGACAGCATCTTCGGGCTGGACGGCGACGACCTTATCCGCGGCGCGGAGGGCAACGATTCCCTGGATGGCGGAGAGGGCACCGACCGGCTCTTCCTGTTCGGCAATCGCGCTGATTACACCATCGTGGCGGACGGTGACCGCTTCATCATCACGGATAACTTCCCGGCCGGCCGCGAGCAGAATGACGGCGTGGACACCGTCACGGGGTTCGAGGAGTTCCAGTTCGCCGATCGGCGCATCGCCGTTGCTAACATCCTGGACCCGAACGCGCCCGGCATCGTGGATCAGCCGCCCCCGGCTCCAGGGCCATCGCCGGTCGGCGGCTTCGCGCCGGCGACCCAGGCCAGCAGAGAGTTCGGCTTCGGCGCCTCGGCCGGCGGCTGGTCGAGCAACACCGTCTTCCCGCGCATGATGGCCGACGCGAACGGCGACGGCCGCGACGACATCGTCGGCTTCGGCAATGACGGCGTCCTCGTCTCGCTCAACACCGGCGCGGGCGGCTTTGGGCCGGCCTACTTCGCCTCGCGCGAGTTCGGCTTCGGCGCCTCGGCCGGAGGCTGGTCGAGCAACGACGTCTTCCCGCGCATGATGGCCGACGTGAACGGCGACGGCCGCGACGACATCGTCGGCTTCGGCAATGACGGCGTCCTC
>NZ_JAKJIB010000168.1 GCF_021864505.1 Falsiroseomonas oryziterrae | reverse complement strand
CGCGCGCCGGCGCGCCGCCGAGATCGAGCGTCAGCCCCTCCGCGGCGATCAGGTCGGCCGTCGCGGTGAGTCGCCCGCCGGCGCGGAACGGTCCCGCCGCGGCGGGCACCAGCGCGGCGAGGTCTGGACCAGCGGCCTCGAAGATGCCGTCGAAGCCGCCGCCCGGCACCAGCACGCCGCGGGCGCGGCCATTGGCCTCGGGCATGTTCAGGCTCAGCTCGACCGGCGCGATGCCGTCCCAGCCGGGCCGGCCGAGGCTCGCCGTGAAACGCGCCGCGCGCCCCGGCCAGGCGAACTGGCCGGCGATCTCGATCGCCTGGGCGGGACCGCCGGAGGTGAGCGTCGCCGTCACCCCTTCCAGCACGGCATCGCCGAGGCGGACGCGCGAATCCTCGACGCGCGCGTCGAGCTGCGTGATCCAGGCGGGCGGGCGGAAGGCGAGGATCGGCCCCGGCGGCCAGGGCAGCGTCAGTTCGGCCCCGACCAGCGCAAGCTCGCGCGGCTCGATGCGACCGGCGATCAGCGAGGAGAGATCGAGCCGCACGCGCAGCATCCGCGCGGTGACGCGGAAGCCCTCGCTCTCGCCCGGCGTCTCGGCGATGGTGACGCCGCCGGCGCGCACCACCGGGCTCGGCAGCAGCGTGAGTTCCACCGGCCCGTCGAGGGTCACCGGCCGGCCCAGCCGGTCGGCGGCGACGGCGGCAAGCTGGCCGCGCCACGCGTCCCAGTTCACCAGCCGCGGGCCGATCCAGAGCCCCGCCAGCGCCAGCAGAGCGAGCCCGCCGGCCGCGATCGAAAGCCGCCTCATCCCGCCGCAGGCGCGCCCCAGCCGCCGCCGCCCGGCGTCTCGAGCCCGAGCACCTCGCCCGCCGCCAGGCTCGCGCGGTCCTGGCCCTTCATGGGATGGATGCTGCCGTCGCGCCGCTCCACCCATTGCCGCCCGGGCGCGCCGGGTGCGCCGCCCTCCATGCCATGCGGCGCGACGGTGCGGCGGGAGGCGACGATCACGGCCTCCATCGGGTGCAGGAATCGGATGCGCCGGCGCGAGCCGTCGCCGCCCGGGAAGCGCCCCGCACCGCCCGAGCCGCGGCGGATCGCGAATTCCTCGAGCCGCACGGGATAGCGCAGCTCCAGCACCTCGGGGTCGGTCATGCGGGTGTTGGTCATGTGCGTCTGCACCGCGGAGGTGCCGGCGAAGCCCGGCCCCGCGCCGGTGCCGCCGCACACCGTCTCGTAGTACTGGTACTGCGCGTCGCCGAACAGCAGGTTGTTCATCGTCGCCTGGGCGGAGGCGCAGGCGTGCAGCGCGGCGAGCAACGCGTTGCAGGTCATCTGGCTGACCTCCGTGTTGCCGGCCACGACGGCGGCGCCCGGGCGGGGCGAGAGGAAGGTGCCCTCCGGCACCACGATCTCGAGCGGCACCAGGCAGCCATCGTTCAGCGGGATGTCCTCGCCGACCAGGCACCGGAAACAGTACAGCACCACGGCGCGGCAGACCGCGGCGGGGGCGTTGAAGTTGTCGGGGCGCTGCGGCCCAGTGCCCGTGAAGTCGATCACGGCGCGGCGGTTCGTGCGGTCCACGCGGACCGCGACCTTGAGCGGCGTGCCGTCATCGATCGTCGTCTCGAAGCTGCCGTCCTGCAGGCGGTCGAGCACGCGGCGGACGCTCTCCTCCGCGTTGTCCATGACGTGCTTCATATAGGCCCGGACGGTGTCGAGGCCGAACTCCGCCACCGCGCGCTGCAGCTCCTGCACGCCTTTCTCGTTCGCCGCGACCTGCGCCTTGATGTCGGCCACGTTCACGTCCGGGCTGCGCGCGGGGTAGCGGGCCGAGGCCAGCAGCGCGCGAAACTCCGCTTCGCGGAAGCTGCCGCCATCCACCAGGAGAAAATCGTCGATGACGACGCCTTCCTCCTCCAGCGTCTTCGACCCCGGCGGCGTCGAGCCCGGCGTCAGCCCGCCGATGTCGGCATGGTGGCCGCGCGAGCCGACGAAGAACAGGATCTGCTGGCCCGCCGCATCGAAGACCGGCGTGATGACCGTCACGTCGGGCAGGTGGGTGCCGCCATTGTAGGGATTGTTCAGCGCCACGACGTCGCCGGGCTTCAGCGTCGCCCCGCGCGAGCGGATGACGGTGCGCACGCTCTCGCCCATCGCGCCGAGATGGACGGGCACATGCGGCGCATTGGCGACGAGACGGCCCGTCGCGTCGAAGATCGCGCAGGAGAAGTCGAGCCGCTCCTTGATGTTCACCGAGAGGCTCGTGTTCTGCAGCACCGCGCCGGTCTGCTCGGCGATGTTCATGAAGAGGTTGTTGAACAGCTCGAGCATGACGGGGTCGGGCCGCGCGAGGTCGGCGAGCTTCGCGGCCGCGCGCTGCTCCGTCCGCCGCAGGATCAGGTGGTTGCGCGGCGTCACCTCGGCGGTCCAGCCGGGCTCGACGACCGTGGTCGCGATCGCCTCGCGGATCAGCGCCGGGCCCGCGATGCGGTCGCCGGCGTGGAGCGCCTCGCGATCGAGGACGGGCGCGTCATGCGCGCTTCCGCCGCTGAAGAGCGCGACGGTGTCGAGGACCGGGATCGCCTCGCCGGGCGCGCGCGGCGGCAGAGCCGCCTCGTCCACCTTCTCGCCCGGCGCGGTGACTTCCACCACGCAGGCTTCGACGATGACCTGGCGCTCCGGGGTGGCGAAGCCGAAGCGGCGGCGATGCGCATCCGTGAAGGCCGCGAGCGCCGTGGCGTGCGCGCCGAAGGCGACGGGCAGGAAGCTGTCGGTGCCCTGGTACCGCAGATGCAGCCGCCGTGCGGCGGAGAGCGCCGCGGGATCGGCGCCCTGCCGCGCAAGCTCGGCGCGACCGGCCGCTTCCAGCGCATCCAGCCGGCGCGCGAGGTCGGGCATCGCGGCCTCGGTCAGCGGCGCCTCGACCGCCGCCTCGCGGATCACCGTCTGGTCGGCGAGGCCCATGCCGTAGGCGGAGAGCACGCCGGCGAAGGGATGGATGAACACCGTCTCCATGCCGAGCTCGTCGGCCACCAGGCAGGCATGCTGGCCGCCGGCGCCGCCGAAGCATTGCAGCGCGTAGCGCGTGGCGTCGTGCCCCTTCTGGATCGAGACCTGCTTGATCGCGTTCGCCATGTTGGCCACCGCGACGCGGAGGAACCCTTCGGCCACGCCTTCCGGCGTCTGCGGCACGCCGGTCGCGGCCGCGATCTCCGCGGCCAGCCCGGTGAACTTCGCCCGCACGATGTCGGCATCCAGCGGCTGGTCGCCGCCCGGGCCGAAGATCGCCGGGAAGTGACGCGGCTGAACCTTGCCGACCATGACGTTGGCGTCGGTGACGGTCAGCGGCCCGCCGCGCCGGTAGCAGGCCGGGCCCGGCACGGCGCCGGCGCTTTCCGGGCCGACGCGGAAGCGCGATCCGTCGAAGCTCAGGATGGAGCCGCCGCCGGCGGCGACCGTGTTGATCGCCATCATCGGCGCGCGCATGCGCACGCCCGCCACCTGCGTCTCGAAGGCGCGCTCGAACTCGCCGGCATAGAGCGCGACGTCGGTGCTCGTGCCGCCCATGTCGAAGCCGATGATGCGGTCGAGCCCCGCCATGCCCGCGGTGCGCGCCGCGCCGACGATGCCGCCCGCGGGGCCCGACAGGATCGCGTCCTTGCCCTGGAAGCTCGCGGCCTCTGCAAGTCCGCCGGAGGACTGCATGAAGTAGAGCCTCACGCCCGGCAGCTCCGACGCCACCTGCTCCACGTAGCGGCGCAGGATCGGCGAGAGATAGGCGTCCACCACCGTGGTGTCGCCGCGCGGCACGATGCGGGGCAGCGGGCTCGCCTCATGGCTCAGCGAGACCTGGGTGAAGCCCGCCTCGCGCGCCAGCGCGCCGAGCCGCTGCTCATGCGCCGGATGCGCCCAGGCATGCATCATCACGATGGCGACCGCGCGGATGCCGTCGGCATGGGCGGCGCGCAGCGCGTCCCGGGCGGCGGCCTCGTCGAGGGGCTCGATCTCCGTCCCGTCCACGCCGACGCGGCCGCTGATCTCGGCGACGCGCTCATGCAGCAGCTCGGGCAGGCGGACATGCAGGTCGAAGAGCCGCGGGCGGGCCTGGTTGCCGATCCGCAGCATGTCGGCGAAGCCGCGATTGACCAGCAGCAGCACGCGCTCGCCCTTGCGCTCGAGCAGCGCGTTGGTGGCGACGGTGGTGCCCATCTTCACCGCCTCGATCAGCCCTGGCGGGATCGGCGCGCCGGCGGGCAGGCCGAGGCAGTCCCGGATGCCGGCGACCGCGGCGTCGCGGTAGCGGCCCGGGTTCTCGGACAGCAGCTTGCGGGTGGAGAGCCGCCCGGCCGGGTCGCGCGCGACGATGTCGGTGAAGGTGCCGCCGCGGTCGATCCAGAACTGCCAGCCGGCCATCGCAGCCTCCTCGTGTCGTTCGGCTTCTGTGGCGCGCCCCGCGCGAGGTCAACGCCCCCACGACGGATCGCGGGCCTGTAGCCCCCCTTCCCAGCGTGCTAGAGCAGCGCCCGTTCGACGGAGGCACGGCGAGGCTTGAGCGTCTGGGGCAAGATCCTGGGGGGTGTCGGCGGCTTCCTGACCGGCGGGCCGCTCGGCGCCGTGGTGGGCGCGGCGCTCGGCCATGCCGCCGATTCCGGGGCGATGCGCGGCGCGATCGGGCCGGGGGCGGCCGACCTCGCAGCCCTGCTCGGGCGGAAGGAGACGCTGTTCGCGATCTCCGTGATCGTGCTCTCGGCCAAGCTCGCCAAGGCGGACGGGCCGGTGAAGCGGGCCGAGATCGACGCGTTCAAGCAGATGTTCCGCATCCCGCCCGAGAACCTCCGCGAGGTGGGCGAGATGTTCGACCAGGCGCGCCAGGACGCCGATGGGTGGGAACCCTTCGCGGAGCGGCTGGGCGAGGCCTTCGCCGACAACCGCGCCATGCTGGAGGATGTGCTGGCGGCGCTCTTCTACATCGCGCGCGCCGACGGGCCGATCACGCGCGGCGAGTTGCCGGTGCTGCAGGGGATCCACCTCCGCTTCGGTCTCGACGCCGCGGCGTGGGAGCGGGCGAAGGGCGGGCAAGGCAGCGCGGGCTCGCGGGTCGAGCAGCAGCGCCAGACCGACGACGCCTATGCTGTGCTCGGCGTAACGCCCGCCGCGACGGACGAGGAGGTGCGGATGGCCTGGCGCAAGCTGATGCGCGAGAACCATCCCGATGGCCTGGCCGCGCGCGGCGTGCCGCCCGAATTCGTCGAGCGCGCGACGCGCAAGGTGGCCGAGATCAACGCCGCCTGGGACCGGATCAAGCGGCAAAGAGGTCTGTGATCGCTTGCGCATCCGCGAACTGCCCAGCCCGAACCACGATGCGCGGCCGGACGGCACGACGGTTGACATGCTGATCCTGCACTACACAGGCATGCGCAGCGGGGCGGAGGCGGTCGCGCGGCTGCGCGACCCGGTCGCAAGGGTCTCGTCGCACTACGTGGTGGAGGAGGACGGCACGGTGTTCCGGCTGGTGCCGGAGGACCGCCGCGCCTGGCATGCCGGCGTGTCGCATTGGCGCGGGCACGAGTTGCTCAACGGGCGCAGCATCGGGATCGAGATCGTCAATCCGGGCCATGAATGGGGCTACCGGCCCTTCCCGGCGCTGCAGATGGCGGCCGTCTGCGACCTCTGCCTCGGGATCCTCGCCCGCCACCCGATCCCGGCGCGCAACGTGGTCGCCCATTCCGACGTCGCGCCGGACCGCAAGGAAGATCCGGGCGAGCTGTTCGACTGGGAAGGCCTGGCGCGAAACGGCGTCGGCCTCTGGCCGGAGGTGGAAGGCGAAGCGGGCGGCGATCCGCGCGCGCTGCTCGGCGCGATCGGGTACCGCGCCGATCTGCCGCTGCCGGTGCTGCTCCGCGCCTTCCAGCGGCACTGGCGGCCGGGGCGCGTGGACGGGATCGCGGACGCCGAAACGCTGGCGCGGCTCCACGCGGTGGCCTCGCTGCTCGACTGACTCCTTCGCGCGCCGCAACGCCGTTGACCCGGGGCGCCACACGCGCGACATGCAGCGCGGCGCCGGGTGGCTGGGCGACCGCTGGCCCGCAAGGGCTGGAGGAAAGTCCGGGCTCCACGGGATGACGGTGCCGGCCAACGGCCGGCGGGCAGAGGGCGAGAGCCCAAGGCCCAGGGAAAGTGCCACAGAGAGCAGACCGCCACGGCGGGGCTTCGGCCTCCCCGCGGCAAGGGTGAAAGGGTGGGGCAAGAGCCCACCGCGCCCCCGGCAACGGGGGCGGCATGGCAAACCCCACCGGGAGCAAGGCCGAATAGGGGCGGCCGGCGAAGCGCGAAAGCGCCGACGCAGGGGCATCCCGCCCCGCCGCCCGGGTTGGCCGCGTGAACCTCGCAGCGATGCGGGGTCCAGAGGAATGGTCGTCCAGGATCCCTCGGGATCCGGACAGAACCCGGCTTACAGGCCACCCGGCGCCACAATTTCGTTGCGGAACGGCCGAGCCTGCGGCGGCCCACGCGCAAGAACAAACAACGAAACGATTCTATCGCCGCAAATGTATTTGTATACTTTTGTCCTCGCGCTAGAGTCGTGCCCTAAGCTGCTCAAAGGGCATCGTTTTTTGTCGCCCAAGAGAGGCTGTGGAGAGCGGAATCCGCTTGTGATCCCGGAGTATCCCGTGATATCCCAAATCATCCCGTGACGATGTCGCGCTCGGGGGGGCGATACGGCATCGGAGTGGGATGGTCGGGCGAGCCGGCGGGGTCGGGGGGCCTCGCCGGCCGCTGAGCGGGGACGGCGGCCGGGGGGGCTGTCGAGGGGGGCGGCAGCAGGCGCGATGACCCAGTTCGTGGGCACGCTTTTCGGAAAGCTGGACCGCAAGGGCCGCATTTCCGTGCCCGCGCGGTTCCGCGACGAGCTGCTCGCCGCCGGCGTCACCCAGCTGGTCTTCCGCTCCTCCCACCAGCACCCCTGCATCGAGGCCCGCTCCCGCGCCGAGTTCGAGGGCATCGTCGCCTCCATCCGCGCCCTCCCCCACTTCTCCGAGGAGCGCGAGGCCTGGGAGGCGGGCTTCATCGCCGTCTCCGTCATGCTCCGCATGGACGCCGAAGGGCGCCTGGTGCTCCCCGAGGAGCTGATCGAGGCCGCGGCACTCGGCGAGGACGTCGCCTTCGTCGGCAAGGGCGATCGCTTCGAGATCTGGAACGCCGCGACCGCGAAGGCCCACACCTCCGCCGCGCTGGCCGCCGTGCGCGAGAAGAAGCTCGTCCTGCCGTCTCTCCCCCTCAACGCGACTCCGGGCGGCGTGCGATGAGCGGTCACGTCCCCGTCATGCTGGAGGAAGTGCTGGCGACCCTGCGGCCTCGCTCCGGAGCCACCTATCTCGACGCCACCTTCGGCGGCGGCGGCTACGCCGCGGCCATCCTCGCCGCCGCGGAGTGCACGTTGTTCGCCCTGGATCGCGACCCCGACGCGATCGCGCGCGGCGCGGCGCTGGCCGCCCGCCATCCCGGCCGGCTGCACCTGGTGCATGCCCGCTTCGGCGACATGCTCGAGAGCCTCGCCTCGCGCGGCGTGACCCGCCTCGACGGCGTGGTGATGGATCTCGGCGTCTCCTCCTTCCAGCTCGACGAGGCGGAGCGCGGCTTCTCCTTCCGCGCCGACGGTCCACTCGACATGCGCATGGGCCGCGACGGCCCGACGGCGGCCGACCTGGTGAACTCCCTGCCCGAGGCGGAGCTCGCGCGGATCATCGCCGAGTTCGGCGAGGAGCGGCACGCGCGCCGCGTGGCGAAGGCGATCCTCCGCGCGCGGGCGGAGTCGCCGATCATGACGACCGCGCGACTTGCCGAGATCGTGCGCGCCGCGGTGCCGCGGGATCCGTCAGGGATCGACGGCGCGACGCGGTCCTTCCAGGCGCTGCGCATCGCGGTGAACGACGAGCTCGGCGAGATCGAGCGCGGCCTCGCCGCGGCGATGGAGCTGCTGGCGCCGGGTGGGCGGCTGGTCGTCGTCGCCTTCCACTCGCTCGAGGACCGGATCGTGAAGCGCGCCTTCGTGCAGGCGGCCGGCCGACAGGGCGGCGCCTCGCGCCATGACCCGGCCGCGCTCCTGGCGCGCGCCGAGCCCGACTTCGCCCTCGTCACGCCGCGCGCGCTGCGGCCCGGCGAGGCCGAGACCGGCGCCAATCCGCGCGCGCGC
>NZ_JAKJIB010000167.1 GCF_021864505.1 Falsiroseomonas oryziterrae | reverse complement strand
GCTCCGCGGCGAGCCCTTCGACGTCCGCGCCACCCCGGACGGCCCGGTGCTGGCGCGGCTCGACCGCGGCGCGCTGCCCGCCTTCGGGATCATGTCGCAGGGCGTGCACGTCAACGGCATCGTCCGACGGCCCGACGGGCCGCATCTCTGGATCGGCTGGCGGTCGAAGGCGAAGCCGGTCGCGCCGGGGCAGATGGACAACGTGGTCGCCGGCGGCATCCCGGCCGGCCTCACGCCCGAGCAGTGCCTGGTGAAGGAGGCGGAGGAGGAGGCCTCGTTGCCGGCCGACCTCGCCGCCCGCGCCATCCCCGCCGGCCGCGTCTCCTACGTCATGGCGAACGAGGAGGGGCTGCGCCGCGACGTGCTGCACGTCTTCGACCTCGAGATCCCGGCAGGTGTCGTGCCGCGGCCCGGCGACGACGAGGTCGAGCGCTTCGAGCTGCTGCCGGCGCGCGAGGCGCTGCGGATCGTCGCCGAGGCCGGCCCGGTGAAGTTCAACGTGAACCTGGTGCTGATCGATTTCGCCCTCCGCCACGGCCTGCTGGAGGGGCTTTCGGAGGCCGAGGCGGCGCGGCTGCGCGCCGGTCTCGACCAGGTCGCCTGAGGCGCTCTCAGGCCGCTTCGACGAGCCTGGCGAGTTCCGCCAGCGCGATGTCGGCTTCCTGGCGGAGCGCAGCCCGGAGGATCCTCGGATCCTCCGATCCCGGATCCATCGCGCGCCGCGCAGCGGCCTCGAGTGCCCGCGCGCCGATCCCGGCCGCCGTCCCGGCCACGGCGTGCGCCGCGCGCCGCGCCGCCTCTGGCGTCGCTGCCGCCTCGTACTCGCGGGTCAGGCGGGCGAGATCCTCGTTGAAGGTCCGCAGGATGGCGGCGAACTGCTCGCGCGGCAGGGCGTCGACGAGGTCACGCAGCGGGGAGAGGTCGACGGCGCTCACTTGGGCGGCATCGCATCGCCGCGCAGGGCGGTCAATTCCCGCATGGCGTGCGGCCAGACCTGTCCGCTCTATTGCCGCGTGCCGTAGCGCATCAGCATCGCGCGCAGCGGGTCGGAGCCCGGATTGTGGACCTCCATCCCGATGACGATCTGCCGGGCCGAGGCGTCGCGGCCGTAATAGGCGCGCACGTCGTCGGCCAGGAAGGTCATGACCGAGCCCTGCAGCGACAGCCCGGCGAACAGCCCGCGGGAGCGCGCGACGGCGATGAAGTCGGCGCCCGCGGCGGTGGTCGTGCCGCCCTGCACGCCGATGCCGACGGTCGCGAAGCTCAGCGCGGCATCGGCGCCGAAGCGCAGCTGGCTGTCCATGAGCGCCTGCAGCGCGCGGTCGTTCATCACCATGATCACGACCGTCGCGTCCTGGATCCCGGCCTGCAGGCCGATGCTGCCCGAGCCCATGCTGTAGAAGGCCGGCGAGGACCAGGATCCGCCGCCGTCCCGGCCGACGAGGACGCAGCTGCCGCCCTCGCCGCCGATGATGAAGCCGGCTCGGAAGATGCGCGGGCAGACCAGGACCGCGCGGGCCCGGCGCAGGAAGTCCTGCGCGTCCTGAGGCCGGTCGCCGGTGGTCATCACCTCCTGCACCGCGAGGGTGGCGCGGTCGACCAGCGCCTGCTGCTCGCCCTGGGCCTGGGCAGCGGCGCAGCCGGTCAGCATGAGAAGGCCAGCCAGGACGATGCCACGGAACATGAGCGACCCCCCGCAACGTATTGTGCCGAGACAGCTTTACCCCGGCGCGACTCGGCTGTCCAAGGCGAATGCAAGGTCTTTTCGGGGCAGCCGCTGCGCCGCCCCGCGGCTCAGCCCTCGGCGGGCAGGGTGAAGGGCTCCTCGTTCACCGCGGCGACGCGCCAGTCCGTCCCCACCTTCTCGATCCGGGTCAGCGACAGGTTCTTGATCGAGAAGGCCAGCACCGGCTCGCCGCCCACCCCCATCGCATGCGCGACCGCCGCGCGGATCGAGCCGCCATGCGCCACCACCACCACGTCGCCGCCCGCATTCTCGGCGACGAGGCGGTCGAGGGTCGGGCCGACGCGGCCGATCACGTCGCTGAAGCTCTCCCCGCCCGGTGGGCGCTCGTCCACGCCGATCGACCAGAAGGGATGCGGGCGATGGCGGAGGCGCTCGGCGAAGACCTCATGCGGCAGGCCCTGCCATTCGCCGAGGTCCTGCTCGATCAGGCCTGGCTCGATCTCGAGCGACGCCTCTCCGTAGCCGGCGGCGAAGATCGCCGCCGCGGTGGCGCGCGTGCGCGAGAGCGGCGTGACCAGCCAGCGCGCCGGCGCGGGGAGGCGCGCGGCGAGCCAGCGATAGGAGGCGGCCTCCTGCCGCAGCGCGAGCTCGCAGAGGCCGACATCCATGGTGCCGTACATGGTCAGCCGGGCGGAGGGCTCGACCAGCGCGTGGCGGATGAGGAAGAGGCGGGTGGTCGTCACGCGGGCCCTGTAGCGCGGCCCAGGGACGGCGACCATGGGCGGCAGCCACCGGGTGCCGGCGGCGGCACTTTGCCGCTTTGGGACTTTGGCACTTTACCGCTTTGGCCGCGGCGGCGCGGTTTCGGACAAATTGCGGGTTCGGACGAATTGCCGGGTTCGGACACCTTGCCGGACCGGTCGAATGGCGGTTTCGGACAAATGGCACGCCGCGGACAGATCGTTGGCTGACCGCGCGGTCGGGCCATCGGCCGGCGTGCGATGCGCGTTCGGAACAGGCTGACCTCGCGGTCGGGAAATGCGTGTCCCGGATGACGGCCGACCTTGGGCCATGTCAAAGAACGAAGAAGAACATAAATCGAACAAAGGCGCCTGTCACGGCTTTCCTGGCGGTGGGCGGAGGCGGGTCGTGCCCGGGGGCGCCGGGCGCCGGCGACCCCCTCACCCGACCTTCTCCCCGTTGCAGGGGGAGAGGGACAGGGGGGGCGCTACCGTCCGTGCCGCGCCCGCGCCTGTGCGGCCCAGTAGGCCTCCGGCAGGCTCTCGGGATCGTAGGCGCTCGGCATCACGATCGGTACCTGCAGGCAGAGCGACTGCGCCGGCAGCACCTCCCGCCACTGCGCGACGAGGCGCTTGTAGGCGCGCCCGACGGGCCGCATGCGGCGGTCGAGATCGAACAGCCCCACCTTGTCCACGTTGCCGTTCGGCTCGCGCAGCGCGCTGTCCCAGTCCACCTGGTCAGTCAGCGAGTACCAGGTGAAGCCCATCACCGGCACGCCGTCGTTGCGCACGCGCAGCACATTCGCCCATTGCTTCCACAGCCAGCGCTCGGCGTCGCCGGGATCGTCGTCGCGCAGGTTGGTCTCGGTGTGCATCACGGGCAGGCCGTAGCGCTGGTGGTACTGGTGGGTCAGCACCGCATAGCCGAACACCTCGCCGGAGGCGCGGGTGTGCCCGTCCTCGGACACCAGGTGCTCGTTGGTCACGTAGTAGTCGTTGCCCATGATGCAGTGCCGCTTGAGCGGCGAGTGGGCCAGGAAGAAGTGGTACTCGTCGCGCGTCATGCCGTTGTCCAGCAGGTATTCGTACATGCCGCTGTCGACGCGCCTGCCGTAGTTGAGGTCGAGCGAGAGGAAGCGCTCGGCGTTGCGCAGCTCCGCCGGCGCAATCGCGGCCGGCGTCTCGGCGTGGAAGTACTCGGTGCTCTCGGACTGGATGAAGATCGCGTCGCCGCGCAGCTTCAGGATCTCGCGCATCGCGAGGACATTCGCGCCGACGACGTGCTTGAGCGCGGTGACGAAGGTCCGGTCGGTGCGGCCTTCCTCGTTCCACCAGCCGTAGCGGGCGGAGAAGAGGGCGCAGATGTACATCTCGTTGACCGGCGTATAGAGCTGGACCCACGGGAAGCGCCGCGCGAAGTCGCGCGCGTATTCGGCGAAGAGCACGGGGAAGTCCGGGTTCTGGAAGTCGCCGATCCAGTCCGGCACGCCGAAATGGCAGAGATCCACGATCGGCACGATGTCGCGCCGGTGCAGCTCGCCGAAGGTCTGGTCGGCGAAGGACCAGTCGTAGCGGCCATGCGCGAGCCAGCTGGTGTGGATCGGCGGGCCGTAGCGGAGGAAGTTGAGGCCGAGATCCTCGACGAGGGCGAAATCCTCGCGCCAGCGTTCGTAGTGGCCGCAGCGCGCATACTCGTCCACGCGGAGCGTGCCCCCATTGATGCGGGGGTTCGAGTTCTCGATGCCGGTGGCGAAGAGGAAGGCGGGCGGGGTAGGGGACATGCGCGCCGAAACGCGCGGGATAGGGCGCGGTTACGGGTGGGGGCGGGGGCGGCCGGACCGTCGATCGGATTACGAGTTTCAACTTTCGCTCGCGTCGGGGCGCCCGATGCGCTTTCCATTTCGCCGCAGCAGTGTCCCAGGGGACCGAGGCGATGGCCGACAACTATGTTGCGATCCCGCCGGTCGGGCAGATCGACGGCTTTTCCTGCTGGGCGGCCTGCCTGACCTGGTGGCTGAAGGCGGTGAAGGGTGGGCGGCCATCCTGGAACCAGTTGCAGGTGATCAGCGAATACGACCGACACACCGATGACTCGGGCGGCTTCCCGCCGGCCAAGATCAAGGAGGTGTGGACGGCGGATTCGCGCCTGAAGCTCTCGGCCAACACCTTCAAGAGCCAGCATTACTGGTATCGCGGCCTGCCGATCGGCGAGAAGCCGGTGATGATCGCCTTCGTCCACCCGAGTGCAGGGACCCACATGAACGTCGTGTTCGGCCAGGTCGGGCGGACGGTGAAGGCGATGGAGCCCTACCACCCCTTCCCCGGCCAGGACGGCAAGCGCACGGGGCAGATCGTCGAGCGCAGCGTGGATTTCTACGTCAAGGACAATTTCGCAAAGAGCCACGAGATCATGCTGTTCTGGCCGACCGTGGTGACGAGCTGATCCGCTACTCCCCGATGTTGAGCAGCGCGCCGCGCTGCCGCGCGCCCTCGAACTGGCAGAGCAAGACACAGCCTGAGATGCGTCAAGGCAGGGACCCCGTGGTCTTCGGCGCACGCTTGCATTTTTCGCTTGCGCGCGTGTGAGAAGGGAAAGCCAAAACGGCCCCTCTTGATGCACTTCTGATGCTCCCAACGCCTCAAGTTTGCTTGCGCGCGCGGAAGCGACATTTGCTACATCCGGCCTGGCCGCCGGGTCAGCGCATCGTCGAGTTGGAACCGCTGCCGCCTCTGCTCAGTCGCCTCCAGCCATCCCGGCTACCTCCTCGGCGTCCCGAGTACGCCTGATCAGCGTCGCCAGACATTCAGTCAGGCAGGATCGCGGGCGCCAGCGGCGCGCCAGCGTGACTCGACCGCTTGGCGCAGCGTTCCGGCATCGGTGCCCAAGTACTCATGGTGGAGGGCAATCCCGACCTGTCCGTTCCACGGCACGAACACGTTCGACCAGCCGGGACCGCGCCGGTAGAGGCTGTCGACATGGATCTCGCGGTCATAGAAGCCCTGCGAGACGACGATCAACATCAAGTCCTCGTACTTGCCGAGCACGGCCAGTGGAACGCCATTCGCGGTGACCCCGATGTCGTTCGTAACGACGTCACGCACTTCGGACCAGGGCACCATGACATCCCGCGCGCCCGCGATATGGATGAGGATTCCTGCGGGCGAGAGCACGTAAATCGGATTGCGCGGATGTTTCAGGCGCCGCCCTGCCCAGATCGCCAGGGCCAGTCCCGCCGCCAACGCCGCAATCGCCAAACCACGCCCCCACCAGTGCGGGGCAAGGACGACGAAGACGAGCGAGGCGAGACCGAGATAGATGCCGTTGTTTCGCATCAAGCGATGCATGGCGACCGGGTAGTAGGAAATAGTGCTATTCAGGTCATCCGGCCCGCTGTAGGTCATAGGACTCGGCGCCGTCCACGAAGGTGGTCCGCTACCAGAGTCAACGGTGCCGTCAGTGCAGGGCCGGCGCTCCGGCCCCACACCAGGTAGTAGCCTTCGGTAAGGTCGGACACTTGCACCGGGTTCTGCGCGCCTATCCCAGTTCTTCGCTCAGGAAAGCTAGATCGCCTCAAGGCAACCCGAGAAGCAGAAAGCAGCCGTCCCGTAGGTCAACTTGGGGAAGAGATGCCTCTCTGGCAAATCCGACTTGGCCAAGGCCATCCGCTACACGCTGGCGCAGTTGAGCGCGCTGACGACCGTGCTGCGCGGGAGCGGCGCGTGCGCCCCCTGGCGCTGAATAGCTGCCTGGCGATTGTCGCGAATGCCGGCATGTTCAGGCACTCGCTGCCACCAGAGCGGTTACCCTAGCACCCAGAGTGCCTCGTTTGTCGTTACGGCCGGACCGATACGGTGCCCTTTCCTTGGGCTTGAGCGCCGTCGCTACTCCCCGATGTTGAGCAGCGCGCCGCGGACCCGGGCAGACTCGAACTGGCGCAGGAACAGCCAGCCCATCGCCGCCAGCCACACGACGTTCAGCCCGAAGGCCGCGCCGAGGTGCCCCCAGGCGACGGCGCCGTCGAGCAGCGCGGCGCGCATCCCCTCGAAGACATGCGCGGCCGGGATCGCCAGCGCCACGGGCTGCAGCCAGCCGGGCAGCACCGCGACCGGATAGAACACCGCGGCGAAGGGCGTCAGGCCGAACAGCACGCTCCAGGCCAGCGGCTCCGCCCCCGCACCGTGACGCAGGATCAGCGCGGTCACGCCCAGCGCCACCGCCCAGCCCATCATCATCAGCGCGGCGAAGAAGGGCACCAGCACCGGCCCGATCGTCCACAGCCCGAAGCCGTAGAGCGCGAAGGCGAGGATCACGGCGGGGATCACGCCGGCGAACATGCGGATCGCGCCCATCGCCACCAGTGCCGCGACCAGCTCCATCGGCCGGAGCGGGCTGACGAAGACATGGCCGAGGTTCCGTGACCAGATCTCCTCGAGAAAGGAGATCGCGAAGCCCATCTGGCTGCGCACGGCCACTTCCCACAGCAGCACGCCGCCGAGCAGCACGCCGGCCGCCACGCTCGCCACGTCGTTCTGCAGCCCGGCGAGATAGGCGGTCACGAAACCCCAGACCGTCATCTGCAGCACCGGCCAGTACAGCAGCTCCAGCACGCGCGGCCAGGACCGGCGGTAGAGCGCCAGGTGGCGGTACATCAGGCCCCAGATGCGTCGTGCGGCCAGCACGCCTGCGGCGTGACGAAGAGCGAGCGCGTTCACGGCACCATCTCCACTCGTTGCCGGTCGCGCGCGATATCGAGGAAGACCTCCTCCAGGTCGTCGCGGCCGTAGCGCGCCAGCAGCTCGGCCGGGCTGCCGCGATCCACCACGCGGCCCTGCTTCAGCATCAGCACGTGATCGCAGAGCCGCTCCACCTCGCCCATGTTGTGGGACGCGAGAAGGATCGCGCAGCCGGTCTCCGCCCGGTAGCGCTCGAGCCAGCCGCGCACCCAGTCGCCGGTGTCGGGATCGAGGCTCGCCGTCGGCTCGTCGAGCAGCAGCAATTCGGGCCGGTTGACCAGCGCCTTGGCCAGCGCGACGCGGGTCTTCTGCCCGGCCGAGAGCTCGCCCGCGGGCCGGTCGAGCAGGTCGGTGAGCTGCAGCTGCGCCGCGAGCTCGGCGATGCGCCGCTCCGCGCCGCGCAAGCCGTAGAGATGCGCATAGACGCGCAGGTTCTCCGCCACGCTCAGGCGATGCGGGAGCGCGACATAGGGCGAGGAGAAGTTCATCCGCGCGAGCGCCGCGAAACGGTCCGTTGCCATGTCGTGGCCGAGCGCCACGATGCGCCCGGCACTCGGCACCAGCAGGCCGAGCAGCATCCCGATCGTGGTGGTCTTGCCCGCGCCGTTGCCGCCGAGCAGGCCCCAGGTCGCGCCGCGCGGCATGACGAAGTCGAGCCCGTCCACGGCGGGCGGCCCGTCGGGGCCGTAGCGCTTGGTCAGCCCTTCGACGAGCAGCGCGGGTGTGTCGGACATCCGGGCCGGCATAGGCCGCCGCGGCGGCCCCGCACAACCGCGGCCCGGCTCACGGTCGGCGGCGCCGCTCCACCAGCGGGCCCTGGAACAGGCGGATGCCGCACTCCCAGCCCCAGGCGATCGCGGCGCTGCGATCGACGCCGGTGAGCACCACGCGGCCCGGCGCGGTGGCGAGCAGGCGGTCGAGGGCGGCGGGCCGCTGGGCGGGCAGGTCCGGCGTCCAGCGCAGCCGGAGGATGTCGAGGCCGAGCCGCTCCGGCGGCAGGAGGGCGAGCAGCTCGGCCGGCGCGTCGTCCAGCGCCAGGTG
>NZ_JAKJIB010000166.1 GCF_021864505.1 Falsiroseomonas oryziterrae | reverse complement strand
CGCGGCCGGGCGCGGCGGTGTCTGCGCCTGGGCCAGTGCGGTGCCGCCGCCGGCCGCGGCGGCGAGGCCCGCGGCGCCGCCGAGCAGCATGTCGCGACGCGAGCTGCGTGGTTGGCTCATGTTGTCTCTCCCCAGGGCCCGTTCAGGGCACGATGATGCTGTCGAGCACGTGGATGATGCCGTTCGACGCCTCGATGTCCTGGCGGACGAGGCGCGCGGAGCGGAGGCCGGCGGTCGCGGCGCCCGCGCTCATCGCCCGGCCGCCCGAGGAGGCGACGGTCACGCGCTCCGCATTGCGCGGATCGACCGTCAGCCGCGTGCCGGCGCGCGTCGTGAACTCGCGCGGCTGGCCGCCGAGCGAGGCGATCGGGTGACGGCCATCCACCACGAGGTTGCCCATGACCGAGGCGAGGCGCTGCGATTCAGACGGGTCGAGCAGCGATTGCCGCAGGAAGACCGGCAGCCCGTTCCAGCCGGAATCGGTGAAGGCGAAGACCGTGTAGGGCCCGCCGCCGCGCAGCGCCTGCAGCTGGCCGCTGCGCGACACCGCCTCGACGAAGCGCTCGAAGGAACTGTCGGAGGCGAGCACCTCCATGATCGTCCGTTGCGGCTGGCTCTGCACCTCCGGCGTGCCGCCGCCGCAGGCGGCGAGCAGCCCTGCGGCGCCGAGCGACAGCACCGCGCGGCGCGCGACGAGGATGTGGGTCATGCGGCGGTCTCCTGGGTGTGGCCGGCCTCAGTGTCGCGGAGCACGCAGCGGAAGCCGATGTGGCTCATGCCCGTGTCCACCATCTGCGCGTGGCGCGCGGCCGGGCGGTAGCGACGGCAATAGGAGGGCGCGCAGAGGAAGCTGCCGCCCTTCACCACCTTGCGCGGGATGCGGATGCGCGGCTGGGCGGGGTCGTAGCTGCCCTCCATCGCCGGGCCGCGCGGATCCTGCGGGGCGCAGCAGGGCTTGGTCGGATCCGCCTCATGGCGCGCGGCGAACCAGTCGGTCGTCCACTGCCAGACGTTGCCGGCCATGTCGTAGAGGCCATAGCCATTGGGCGGGTAGCTCGCGACCGGCGCGGTGCGCTCATGCCCATCGGCGGCGAAGTTGCGCCAGGGGAAGGGGCCCTGCCAGGTGTTGGCCAGATGCGCGCCGCCCGGCGTCAGCTCCTCGCCCCAGACGAATTCGGCGCCGTCGAGGCCGCCGCGCGCGGCGAATTCCCACTCCGCCTCGGTGGGCAGCGCCTTGCCGGCCCAGCGCGCATAGGCCTCGGCATCCTCGAAGGCGACCTGCACCACGGGGTGGTCGGCGCGGTCGGCGATGTCGCTGCCCGGCCCTTCCGGGTGGCGCCAGCAGGCGCCCGGCGTCCAGTGCCACCAGTTGCGGACGTCGCGCGTGTCCACCGGCCCCTCGGTCATGCGGAAGACCAGCGCGCCGGGGGCCAGCATCGCCGGATCGGCGCCGGGATAGAGCGCGGGATCGAGCGGGCGCTCCGCGACCGTGACGTAGCCGGTCGCCGCGACGAAGGCGGCGAACTCCGCATTGGTCACGGTGGTGGCGTCCATGAAGAAGGGGCTGACCGCGGCGTCGTGCGCGGGCCGCTCTTCCGGGTAGTGGCGGTCGGAGCCCATGCGGAAGCGGCCGCCCGGGATCCGGAGCATGCCGGGGGGCGGGAGCGCCGCGGGACGCGCCCTTGCCGCTGCCAGTGCCACGCGCCTCCCTCCCCCAAGTCTCGTTGTGTGCGGGAAGGTTGCCATTCGGGACGCGATGCCGGCCAATGCCGATTGGGAAATCTCAACTTGCCATGGCGGGTATATGCTCGAGGTGCGGGAGCTTCGCCTGGTCCAGGCGGTCGCCGAGCATGGCACGCTGGTGCGCGCCGCCCGCGTGCTCGGCGTCAGCCAGCCTGCGCTGACGCGCAGCCTGGCGGCGCTGGAGGCGAAGCTGCGCGGCCAGCTTTTCGAGCGCAGCCGGCAGGGCGTGATCCCGACGAACCTGGGCCGCACCGTGCTGGCGGAGGCGGCCGATATCCTGGCGCGGCTCGACCGGCTGGACAGCGCAGTCGCCGAAGTGCGCGGCGGGCAGGTGCGCGAGCTGCGCATCGTGGCCGGCACCTATGTCGGCGAGACGCTCGGCCACCGCGCAGCGGCGCGCATGCTCTCGGTCTATCCGGCGACGCGGATCAGGCTGATCGCGGGGGACTGGGCGGAGGTGCCGCGCGTGATCCATGCGCGGGAGGCGTCGCTCGGCATCCTCGACCTGCGCGGGCACGAGCCGGATCCGGGGCTGGTGGTGGAGAGGCTGCGGCCGCAGCCGGGCGTCTTCGTCGTGCGGCGCGGGCATCCGCTGGCATCGCGGCCCGAGGTGACGCTGGCGGATATCCTGGCCTTCCCGCTGATCATGATCGGCCGGCTGCCGCAGGCGGTGCAGGGCCCGATGGCGGCGGCGCGGGAGGCGGCGCGCGCGGCGGGGCGCGCGCATCCGGCCTTCCCGGCGATGATCCAGGACAGTCCGAGCGTCGCGGTCGGGCTGCTGCGGCATTGCGACGCGGTGACGGCAGCGACGCTGCCGGTGGCCCATGCGGCGCTGCGGGCGGGCGATGTGGAGGTGCTGCGCTGGCGCGCGCCCTGGGTATCGCTGCATCCAGGCGTGGCGCGGCTGCGCGGCCATGCGCTCGGCGAGGCGGAGCAGGGCTATCTCGACCTGCTGCGCGACGTGGACCGCGAGGTGGAACAGGAAGGCCAGGCGTGGCTCGCGGAGCTCGGCCTGTCGGCCGAGTGCGGCTGAGCGGCTGGCCTCAGCCCGCCAGCACGCCGTGCTGGCGCAGGAAGCCGAGCAGGGGGAGCAGCGGCAGGCCGAGGATGGCGCTGTGCTCCCCCTCGATCCGGCTGAAGAGGTGGACGCCCAGCGCCTCCAGCCGGTAGGCGCCGACGCTCGCCAGGATCGCGTCGCCCTCCGCCGCGAGATAGGCGTCGAGGAAGGCGTCGGAGAAGCTCCGCATCGTCAGGCGCGGGCTGGTGACGTCCTGCCAGACGCGCTCGCCGTTGCGCCAGGCGACGGTCGCGGTGACCAGGCGGTGCGTGCGGCCGCGCAGCATTGCCAGTTGCGCGCGGGCGGCGGCGAGATCGGCGGGCTTGTCGAACCAGCGCTCGCCGTCGTCGAGCTTGCAGACCAGCAGCTGATCGCAGCCGATCACGAGCGCGTCGGGCCGGCGGCGCGCGATGCGCTCGGCCTTGGCTTCGGCGAGGATGATGGCGGCGTCCTCGGCGGGAATGCCTTCGGCCTTGCACCCGTCCTTCAGCGCGGCCTCGTCCACATGCGCGGGCAGCGCCTCGACGCGCAGGCCGGCGCGGTCGAGCAGCGCGCGGCGCGTGGCGCTCTGCGAGGCGAGGATGAGTGGCGGGTCGTCTTGTTGGATCATGCGGGGCCGAGCACGCCGGCGGCCGGGTCCTCCGGCTGATGCGGCTGGGCGGCCTGGCGGCGGCGGGCGTGCCAGGCCTCCATCAGCTGCAGCACGGTCGCGGCCGTCTCCTCGATCGAGCGGCGCGTGACGTCGATGACCGGCCAGCCGCGGCTGGTGCAGAGGCGGCGCGAGGCCTGGATCTCGGCCTTCACGCTCTCATGGTCCACGTAGTCGGTGGCGTCCTGGCGCACGCCCGCGGCGCCGATCAGGCGCAGGCGGTGGCGGCGGATCTCGATCAGCGCGCCGGCCTCGATATGCAGGCCGACCACCGGGCAGGGCGGGTCGTTCAGCTCCTCGGGCAGCGTGGCGCCGGGGACGATGGGGACATTGGCCGCCTTGATGCCGCGGTTCGCGAGATAGAAGCAGGTCGGCGTCTTGGAGCTGCGGGAGACGCCGACGAGGCAGACATCCGCCTCGTGGATGCCCGCCACGCCCTGCCCGTCGTCATGCGCGAGCACGTAGTGCATCGCGTCGATGCGGCGGAAATAGTCGGCGTCCATCACGTGCTGCGCGGCGCGCTTCTCCCGCGCGCGCTCGCCGAGTTCGGCCTGCAGCAGGTCCATGACGGGGTCGAGGACGGAGTGGCAGGCGACGCCGAGGCGCTGGCAATGCTCCTCCAGCGCGTGGCGCAAGCTGCGGTCGGCGACGGTGAAGAGGACCGGGCCGGGCTCCGCCTCGATCCCGTCCAGCACGCGGTCGAGCTGGAGGCGGGAGCGCACCAGCGACCAGCGATGGTGGAGGACATGCGGATCCTCGAACCGCGCCAGCGTGGCGCGGGCGATGGAGTTCAGCGTCTCGCCGGTGCTGTCGGAGACGAGGTGGAGGTTGATGGTGCGATGGGCCATGGCCCCGGTGTTCCCGGCTGGTGCGGCAAGGCGGGGATGGCGGGGAAAACTCGGGCCGGTCAAGGGCGGCTTGGGGCAAGACGGGGGAATCCCCGCCGCGGGACGACATCCGGACAGGATTCCCCGGGTCGTGTCGCGAGTCCGGGACGGGTCCGGAAAGATGTCCGGAGTCAGCGGCTTGGCGGCCGGTCCTCGCGTGGACGACCCTGTGGATGGTTCGGGGCATCGGGCGCATCCCCGACGTCCACAGGCCCAATAACCCCTCCCACCCTTCAAGGATTCCAATTTCTCTTTGATGATGGCGGAAAGGACCGAGGAGGCTGGGTTGGCGGAAGCGCAGGGCGGCGCGAACGAAGGCGTGTCGGGCGAGGGGCGCAAGCCGCTGCTGCGGGCGCTCGGCGGGGAGGCGGTGTGGCCGCCGCCGATGTGGCTGATGCGCCAGGCGGGACGCTACCTGCCGGAATACCGCGAGGTGCGCGCGCAGGCGGGCGACTTCATCGCGCTCTGCACCACGCCGAACCTGGCGGCCGAGGTGACGATCCAGCCGATCCGTCGCTACGGCATGGATGGCGCGATCCTGTTCTCAGACATCCTGATGGTGCCCTGGGCGCTCGGCCAGCCGCTGCGCTTCGCGGAGGGCGAGGGGCCGGTGCTGGAGCCGGTGCGCGACGCGGCGGCGATCGGGGCGCTGCAACTCGACCGCATGCGGGAGCGCGCGGCGCCGATCTTCGAGACGGTGCGGCTGACGCGCGCGGCGCTGGAGGCGCATGCGCCGAAGGTCGCGCTGATCGGCTTCGCCGGCAGTCCCTGGACGGTCGCGGCCTACATGGTGGAGGGCCATGGCAGCCGTGATTTCCACACGGCGCGCGGCATGGCCTATGCCGACCCGCAGACCTTCGGGAAGCTGATCCGCATCCTGGTGGATGCGACGACCGACTACCTGCTGGCGCAGATCGAGGCCGGCGCCGAGGCGGTGATGCTGTTCGACAGCTGGGCGGGAATGCTCTCGCCCGGGCAGTTCCGCCGGTGGGTGATCGAGCCGTCGGCGACGATCGTGCGCAACGTGAAGCGGCTGCACCCGTCGATTCCGGTGATCGGCTTCCCGCGCCTGGCGGGGCCGCTGATCGGGGAATATGCGAGCCGCACGGGGGTGAACACGGTGGCGATGGACACCGCGATGGATCCGCGCTTCGCAGCGTCGGCCGTCGCGCCGAATGTCGGGCTGCAGGGCAATCTCGATCCGCTGGCGCTGGTCGCGGGCGGTATCGCGCTGGAGACCGAGGCGCGGCAGATCCTGGCGGCGATGCGCGGCCGGCCCTTCGTGTTCAACCTCGGCCACGGGATCGAGAAGGTGACACCGACCGAGCATGTGTCGCAGCTGGTGCGGCTGGTCAGGAGCGGCGGGTGAGCGACAAACCTCCCTTCATCGAGCAGAACGTCGTCTGGCTCTACACGGACGATCTCGACCGGCTGGCCAACTTCTATCGCGACGTGCTGGAGCTGCCGCAGGTGCTGGACCAGGGCGTCTGCCGCGTCTTCCAGGTGAGCCCGACGGGCTTCCTCGGCGTGTGCAACAAGGCTGGGCGGCCGCGCGGCACGAAGGGGATGATGTTCACCTTCCTCGTCGAGGACGTCGAGCAGGCCTATCACTACTACAAGGCGCGCGGCGTCGAGTTCGACGGGCCGCCCAACATGCTCGGCGGCCGCACCGTCTATTCCTGCTTCTTCAAGGATCCCGAGGGCTACTGGCTCGAGATGCAGGAGTTCAACGATCCGCGCTGGCCCTATCCGCCCGGCCGCGGCCCGCGGAGGGGATGAGCGCATGAAGCGTCGCACGCTGCTCGCCGCCAGCGCGCTTGCGCTGCCTCTGCCGGCGTTGGCACAGGCGTTTCCGACGAAGCCGATCCGGCTCGTCGTGCCCTGGGCGCCGGGCGGCGCGACGTCGAACATCGCGCGCATCGTCGGCGATGCGATGACGCCGCATCTCGGGCAACCTGTGGTGCTGGACCATCGCGCCGGCGCAGGCGGGGCGATCGGGTCGGAGAACGTCGCGAAGTCGCCGGCCGATGGCTATTCGATCCTGATCGCCGGCGCCGGCACCTTCTTCCGGCCGGTGATCGAGCGCGACGTGCCCTTCGACCCGGCGCGCGACTTCGGCTTCGTCGGTCCGGTCGGCGACGGGCCCTTCGCGCTGGTGACGCGGAGCGGGCTGCCCGACACGCTGCCGGGCTTCATCGCCGCGGCGCGCGCGCGGCCGGGCGCCTTCAACATGGCGTCCTCGGGCCAGGGCTCGACCAGCCACCTGGCGGGCGAGGCGTTCAACGCGGCGGCCGGGATCAGCGCGACGCATGTGCCGTATCGCGGCGCGGCGCCGGCGATGGCGGACCTCGTCGGCGGGCGGGTGGACTACTACTTCGATGCGTTTTCCACCGTGCTGGAGAATGCGCGGGCGGGGCGCATCGGGCTGCTCGGCGTGACGACGCCGGTGCGCGCGCCGCAGGCGCCCGACGTGCCGACGCTGATCGAGGCCGGGCTGCCCGGCTTCTCGATCGCGCCCTGGTGGGGGCTGATCGGGCCGGCGGGCATGCCAGAGGGGGCCGTGGCACGCATGTCGGCCGCGCTGGAGCGCGCGTTGGCACAGCCGGCCGTGGTGGAGGCGCTGGCCGCGCAGGGCTGCCGCAGCTTCTTCCTGAACCCCGCTGCCTTCGCCGACTACGTGCGCGCGGAGGATGTGAAATGGGTGCGCGTGATCGAGCAGGCGGGGCTGCGGGTCAGGTAGGGCGCGGCGCGGGCGGGGGAGCGGGGACGCTGTCCTGTACGCCCCCCTCACCCCGACCCTCTCCCCCCTTTGGGGGGAGACCGAGTTGGGGTCAGCTGGCGGGCGGGGCGACCTCGGCGTCGGACTGGCCGCTGGCGGCGAGCGAGCGGGCGACGAAGCCGGAGGCCTTCATCTCCTCGACGAAGGCGCGCAGCCAGGGCAGCGCGGCCGCGCGCCCGGCGGGGATGCCGACCGCCTGCTCGATCACCTGGAAACGCCCGGGAAGGACGCGGACATCGGGGTTCGCGCGCGCATAGGCGACCAGCGGCTGCTTCACATTGGCGGCGACCTCGAGGTTGTCGCGGCGGAAATACTCGAGGGAGGCGGGCGAGGTGGGGGCGCGGATGATGGTGGCGTGGCGCAGCTCGCGGGTGAGGAACAGGTCGTAGGCGCTGCCGCGGCCGACGGCGACGCGGATGCCGGGGCGGTCCACCTCGGCGTTCTCGCGGATCGGGCTGTCCTGGCGGACAAGGTAGGCGCCCTCGATCACCACATAGGGCGCGGTGAAGGCGATGCCCTGCGCGCGCACCGGATCGATGGCCAGGAAGCAGATGTCCCAGGCGTCCGCGCGGAGCGCTTCCGTCACGCGGCCGGCGGCGTCGAAGGGCACGACCTGCATCGGCAGGCCGAGGCGGCGGGCGAGTTCGCGGGCGAGGTCGGCGGACACGCCGCGCGGCTCGCCGCCGGCGGGGTCGCGCTGGGCGAGGACCGGATTGCCGTAGTTGATCGCGACGCGAAGCGTGCCGGAGGGGGCGAGGGTAGCGGCGACGTCGCGCGGCGCCGAGCCGGAACTGGGCTGCGCGAGGGCCGGCAGCGGCGCGGCGAGCGTGGCGGCGATCATGGATCGGCGGGTGGCGGGCATGGCGTTCTCTCCCGGAAGCTCGGTGCGGAGGAGCCTGCACAGGACCGATGCGGCGCGCAACGAGCAGGGTTCGGGCGGCGAGCGGTGGGCCGTCACTGCGGCGGCGCCGGGCCGGGAGCGGCGGCGGGCAGGGCGGTGGATGGCGGCGTCACCGGCACCAGCAGCCAGAGGTTCGCCTGGTCGCGCATGCGGCCGGCGCGCTCGGCGGCCTCGCGGCCCCAGCCGGTGAAGAGGTCGCCG
>NZ_JAKJIB010000165.1 GCF_021864505.1 Falsiroseomonas oryziterrae | reverse complement strand
CGGGTGACCGTGATGGGCCGGCGCGAGGCGCCGCTGCGCGAGGTCGTGGCGCGCGGCCATGCCGCGGCCCTGCTGCCCGGCGACGTGACGGCACCCCCTGCGCTGCCGCGGGTCGCCATCCTGGTGAATGCCGCCGGCGCGGCGGAGAGCGCACCCTTCCTGAAGTCCGACGACGCGCTGTTCGAACGCATGTGGCGCGTGAACGTGATGGGCGCCGTCGCCATGACCCGCGCCGTGCTGCCGGCCATGCTGGAGGCGCGCTTCGGCCGCGTGGTGCACATCGCCTCCACCGCCGGACTGAAGGGCTATGCCTATGTCTCGGCCTATGTCGCGGCTAAGCATGCGCTGGTCGGCCTAGCGCGGGCGCTTGCGCAGGAGGTCGCGGCGAAGGGCGTGACGGTCAACGCCGTCTGTCCCGGCTTCACCGACACCGACATCGTCGCCGAGAGCGTGGCCCGCATCGTGGCCAAGACCGGGCGCAGCGAGGCGGAGGCTCGGGCGGAGCTCGCCCGGCACAATCCGCAGGGCCGCCTGGTCACGCCCGAGGAAGTCGCGCAGGCAGTGCTGATGCTCTGCCTCCCAGGTGCCGGCGCCATCAACGGCCAGGCCGTCGCCGTGGACGGGGGCGAGACATGAGCCCCGACGACCTGAAGCCCTTCGTGGTCGATGCCGAGACCGCGCTGGCCCATGCGCCACCCGGCCACAAGGACGAGCTGCGGCTCTGGCTCCGGCTGCTCACCTGCTCGACTTTGGTCGAGGGCGAAATCCGCGCACGGCTCCGCCGGGACTTCGACACCACCCTGCCCCGCTTCGACCTCATGGCCGCGCTGGACCGCGCCGGCGGCATGACGCTCGGCGAGATATCGAAGCGCATGATGGTCAGCAACGGCAACGTGACCGGCCTCGCCGCGCGGCTGGAGGCGGAAGGGCTGGTGGAGCGCCGCGCGCGCCCCGGCGACCGCCGGGCGCAGCTGCTGCGCCTGACGCCGAAGGGGCGCCGCGAATTCGCCCGCCAATCCGCCGCGCACGAGGCCTGGATCGCCGAGCTGCTCGGCGGGCTGGAGCCCGAGGAACGCGCCACCCTGTTCCGCCTGCTCGGCCGCGCCAAGCTCTCGGTGCGCGCCGCGCTGACGCCGGAGGATCCATGATCACCGCCATCTCCGGCCCGCTTGCCGCCTATCGCGCACAGCACCTGAAGCTCGAGGTCGAGGGGGCGGTCGCGACCCTCACGCTCGACCGACCGGAGCGGAAGAACCCGCTCACCTTCGACAGCTATGCCGAGATGGCGGCGATCCTCCGCGCCGCCGTGCATGACGACGCGGTGCGCGCCTTCGTCGTGACCGGCTCGGGCGGTAATTTCTGCTCCGGCGGAGACGTGCACGAGATCATCGGCCCGCTGCTGGAGCGCGACACCAAGGGGCTGATGCAGTTCACCTCGATGACCGGCGAGTTGGTGAAGGCGATGCGCGCCTGCCCGCAGCCGATCGTCGCGGCGGTGGACGGCATCGCTGCCGGCGCCGGCGCGATCATCGCGATGGCCTCCGACATCCGGCTCGGCACGCCGCGGGCCAAGGTGGCGTTCCTCTTCAACCGCGTCGGGCTCGCCGGCTGCGACATGGGCGCCTGCGCCATCCTGCCGCGCATCGTGGGCCAGGGCCGTGCGAGCGAGCTTCTGTATCTTGGCCGCAGCCTGCCCGGCGACGAGGGGCTTGCCTGGGGCTTCTTCAACCGGCTGCACGCGCCGGAGGAGTTGCCGGCCGCAGCCGTCGCGCTCGCGAAGGAGATCGCCGAGGGGCCGTCCTTCGCCCACGCCATGACCAAGCGGATGCTGCAGATGGAATGGGCTATGAGCATGGACCAGGCCATCGAGGCGGAGGCGGTGGCGCAGGCGCTCTGCATGACAACCCTGGATTTCCGCCGCGCCTACGACGCGTTCGTCGCGAAGCAGCGCCCCGTCTTCAAGGGGGACTGATGCCGGACCGGGATTTCCTCGACTGGCCGTTCTTCGAGCCGCGCCACCGGGATTGGGCCGCGGAGGTCGAGGCCTGGGCCGCTGCCCATGCCGAAGCGCTGGCTGACGAGCACGACGCGGATGGCAGCACCATCCGCCTCGTGCGTGCGATGGGCGAAGCGCGGCTGCTGCGCGTGCCGTGCCCGGACGACGGGCAGCTCGATGTGCGGTCGCTCTGCCTCGCACGCGACATCCTGGCGCGCCATGCGGGGCTCGCCGATTTCGCCTTCGCCATGCAGGGCCTCGGCACCGGGCCGGTCACCCTTTTCGGCACGCCGGCGCAGCGCGACCGCGTTCTGCCCGCGGCGCGCGCCGGCACCGCGCTCGCGGCCTTCGCGCTCAGCGAGCCGGAGGCGGGCAGCGACGTCGCGGCGCTCGCGACCGTCGCGGAGCGGGACGGCAACGGCCATTATCGGCTGACCGGCCGGAAGACCTGGATCAGCAATGGCGGCATCGCCGCGACCTATATCGTCTTCGCCCGCACCGGCGAGGCGCCTGGTGCGAAAGGCCTCTCCGCCTTCCTCGTGCCGGCCGACACGCCAGGGCTGACGATCGAGGCACGGATCGACGTCACCGCGCCGCATCCGCTCGCCACCATCGCGCTGGACGCGGCGCGCATCCCGGCCGACGCCCTGATCGGCAAGCCGGGCGATGGCTTCAAGGTCGCCATGGGCACGCTCGACGTGTTCCGTGCCACGGTCGGCGCCGCGGCGCTCGGCTTCGCGCGCCGCGCGCTCGACATGACGGTGGAGCGCGCCAGCGCCCGCAAGCTGTTCGGCGCGACGCTGTTCGACCAGCAGATGTCGCAGGCGGCCATCGCGGACAGCGCGACGGAGGTCGAGGCCTCTGCCCTGCTCGTCTATCGCGCCGCCTGGCTCAAGGATTCCGGCGCGGCGCGGGTCACGCGCGAAGCCTCGATGGCGAAGCTGCACGCGACCGAGGCGGCGCAGCGCGCCGCCGACCGCTGCGTGCAGATCCATGGCGGACTCGGCGTGACGCGCGGCCACAAGGCCGAGGAACTCTACCGCGAGGTCCGCGCGTTGCGTGTCTACGAAGGCGCGTCCGAGATCCAGCGCGTAGTGATCGCGCGAGCCGAGCGCGACCGGCGGATGACATGACCCAGGGGGTGGAGATGGACGGGATGATGACGCATGCCGCGCTCTCGCCGAGCGCCCACCTCGACAGCTTCGCCCGCGACAATTTGCCGCCGCGCGAGCAATGGCCGGTCTTCCTGCTCGATCGTCCGGAATTCCGCTACCCCGCGCGGCTGAACTGCGCGGTGGAGCTGCTGGACCGGAACCTCGAGCGCGGCCGCGCCGACCATCCAGCCATCGTGACGCCCGCCGAGACGTTGACCTACCGCCAGCTCGCGGAGCGGGTGAACCGCATCGCCGACGTGCTAGTGCGGCAGCTCGGCTTCGTGCCGGGCAACCGCGTGCTGCTGCGCAGCGCCAACAACGCCTGGATGATCGCCGCCTATTTCGCTGTGCTCAAGGCGGGCGGGGTCGTCGTCGCGACCATGCCGCTGCTGCGGGCCAAGGAGCTCGGGCAGATGCTCCGCAAGGCGCGCATCAGCCACGCACTCTGCGATGCGCGGCTGGTCGAGGAACTGCGGAAGGCGGAGGCACCGGACCTCAAGCACCTCGTCACCTGGGGCGATGGCGCGCTGGAAGCCATGTGCGAAGCCGCCTCACCCGACTTCGCCGCCTGCGACACGGCGGCGGACGATGTCTGCCTGCTTGGCTTCACCTCCGGCTCCACCGGCGAGCCGAAGGCGACGATGCATTTCCACCGCGACATGCTCGCGATCTGCGACGGCTATTCGGCGCAGGTGCTGCGGCCGGAGGCGTCCGACGTCTTCATCGGCTCGCCGCCGCTTGCCTTCACCTTCGGCCTCGGCGGGCTGGTGCTGTTCCCGTTCCGCGTCGGTGCGACCGCCGTGCTGCTCGAGAAGGCGCCGCCCGAGGAGTTGCCGGCCGCGATCGCGAGATACCGCGCGACGGTCTGCTTCACCGCGCCCACGGCGTACCGCGTCATGGCGGCCCTCGCCACGCAACACGACCTCTCGTCGCTCCGCAAATGCGTGAGCGCCGGAGAGACGCTGCCGAAGCCGGTCTTCGAGGCGTGGCAGGCGGCCACGGGACTCAAGCTGATGGACGGCATCGGCGCGACGGAGATGCTCCACATCTTCATCGGTGCGCGCGAGGACCAGATCCGTCCCGGCGCCACCGGCCTGCCAGTGCCGGGCTACGAGGCGAAGGTGGTGGACGAGAGCGGCAACGAGGTGCCGCGCGGCACACCAGGGCGGCTCGCGGTGCGCGGCCCGACCGGCTGCCGCTACCTCGCCGATCCGCGCCAGGCGGCCTACGTCCAGAAGGGCTGGAACATCACCGGCGACACCTATGTCCAGGACGAGGACGGCTACTTCTGGTACCAGGCGCGCAACGACGACATGATCATCTCCGCCGGCTACAACATCGCCGGGCCGGAGGTGGAGGTCGCGCTGCTCACCCACCCCGCCGTCAAGGAATGCGGCGTGGTCGGCGCGCCGGATGGCGAGCGCGGCATGGTGGTGCGGGCCTATGTCGTGCTGCATCCGGGTCACGCGCCGGACGAAGCGACGACCAAGGCGCTGCAGGACCACGTCAAGCGCGAGATCGCGCCCTACAAGTATCCGCGCAGCATCGTCTTCGTGGACGCCCTGCCGCGCACCGAGACGGGCAAGCTGCAGCGCTTCGCGCTTCGCCAGGCGGCGCAGACGGAGACCGCCGCATGACCTCGCCCCTCACCGCGCTGCAGCCGAAGGGCTGGGCGGCGCCGCGCGGTTACTCGAACGGCATGATGGGGCGCGGCCGCGTGGTGCTGGTCGGCGGCATGGTCGGATGGGATGCGGAGGGCCGCTTCCCGCAGGGCCTCGTCGCGCAGACGCGGCAGGCGCTACGCAACATCCTCGCGGTGCTGAAGGAGGCCGGCGGCGGGCCGGAGCATATCGGCCGGCTCACCTGGTACGTGGTGGATATGGAAGAGTACCGGGCGAGCCTGAAGGAACTCGGCCCGGCCTACCGCGAAGTCATGGGCCGGCATTTCCCGGCCATGGCGCTGGTGCAGGTCGTCTCGCTCGTCGAGCGCGAGGCGCGCGTCGAGATCGAGGCGACTGCCATCCTGCCCGACTAGCACCTCCCCACAAGACCGCTTCGCGGTCTTGCGGGGACCAGTTCGGTGCCCGGCCCGGGGAAGGACGCGCTGCGTTGCCGCGGCAAAGCTGCGGCGCCGCCAGGGCTTCCGGACCGATCCTCATGGGTGTTCTTGGACCCGGTGTGAGCCACCGACTCACCGGGCCGGAGCGCCGTCGCCGGATCAGGCCCTAGGCTGCGGGCGGCACGTCCGGGATCGGGTCGAGCGGCGGCAGCGGGTCGCCGCCGGCCGTCGTGCCCGAACGCCAGCCCTGGCGTTCCTCGTACATCCGCTTGGCCAGCAGGGCGGCGCCGACCGCGCCAGCTCCCACGGCGAGCCCCGTGGCGAAGACGAGGCCGGCCCCCATCGCGACGGGTGCCGCCATCATGGCGGGGGCGGCCATCATCCCCCTCGCGCAGCGCAGCAACATGGCGTTCTCCCGATCCTGGTGTGCGTCGTGGTGACCGTCACTTGGGCCGTGGCCCGGGGCCGGCAAGCGGCAAGGGTCGCTCCGCCGCGCAGGAGCAGACAACGGCGCCATCCGCCAGGCGGTTCGGCAGCGTCGGCTCGCCGCAATGCGGGCACTCGACGGCCTCGCGGATCACGGGGGGCGGCAGGGTCATGCAGCCCGCCTATCCCGGACGCGCAACGGCCGCAACCGGGCCGGTCTTGCCGCCCCCCTGGCCGGTTGGCATTGTCCCGCCGGCCCGAAGGGCCGGGCGCGGCGGCGCCGCACGAGGAAGGCAAGGCGGGCCGAACGGCCCCGAGGAAAGATCGGCATGGCCAAGATCAAGGTGAAGACCCCCGTCGTCGAGATGGACGGCGACGAGATGACCCGCATCATCTGGGGGTTCATCAAGGAGAAGCTGATCCTTCCCTACCTCGACATCGACCTGAAGTATTACGACCTCGGCGTCGAGTACCGCGACCAGACCGATGACCAGGTGACGGTGGATGCGGCGAACGCCACCAAGCAGTACGGCGTCGGCGTGAAGTGCGCGACCATCACCCCGGACGAGGCGCGGGTGAAGGAGTTCAACCTCAAGAAGATGTGGCGGAGCCCGAACGGCACCATCCGCAACATCCTCGACGGCACGATCTTCCGCGAACCGATCATCATCAAGAACGTCCCGCGCCTGGTGCCGCACTGGTCGAAGCCGATCGTGGTCGGCCGCCACGCCTATGGCGACATCTACCGCGCCGTCGAGATGAAGGTGCCCGGCGCCGGCAAGGTCACGATGACCTACACGCCGGAAGGCGGAGCGCCGCAGGAGATCGGCGAATTCGCCTTCAAGGGCGGCGGCGTCGCCATGATGATGCACAACCTGAACAGCTCGATCGAGGGCTTCGCGCGCGCCAGCTTCAACTACGGCCTGCAGCGCAACTACTCGGTCTACTTCAGCCACAAGAACACGATCCTCAAGGCCTATGACGGCAACTTCAAGGACATCTTCCGCGCCATCTACGACAACGAGTTCAAGGCCGAGTACGAGAAGCGGGGCCTGACCTACGAGGACCGCCTGATCGACGACATGGTCGCCTCCGCCCTCAAGTGGGAAGGCGGCTACATCTGGGCCTGCAAGAACTACGACGGCGACGTGGAGTCCGACATCGTCGCGCAGGGCTTCGGCTCGCTCGGCCTGATGACCTCGGTGCTGCTCAGCCCCGACGGCAACACGGTGGAGAGCGAGGCGGCGCACGGCACGGTGACGCGCCACTACCGCGAGCATCAGAAGGGCCGCGAGACCAGCACCAACCCGATCGCCTCGATCTTCGCCTGGACACGCGGCCTGTCCTATCGCGGCAAGTTCGACAACACGCCCGACGTGGTCGACTTCGCCAACACGCTCGAGCAGGTCTGCATCGAGACGGTGGAGGCCGGGCACATGACGAAGGACCTCGCGATCCTGATCAGCAAGGACCAGCCCTGGCTGAACACCCAGGCCTTCCTGAACAAGCTCGACGAGAACCTGAAGAAGAAGATGAAGATGGCCTGAGGGACGCACCCTCGCCCTCGCAAAGCGGCCGCCGTCCCCCGGACGGCGGCCGTTCGCTTTCCTGGGAGACCGGATGCTCGCGCTTTCGACCCTGGACTGGCTCGCCCTCGCGCTCTTCGCCGCCTGCTGGCTCGGCTACGCGACGCTGACCGATCGCGTGCCGTCCATCCGCGAGCGCAGCGTCATCGCGGCCATGGACGAGCACCGGCGGCGCTGGATGCGCGCGACCCTCGCGCGGGAGAACCGCATCGCCGACATGGCGGCGATCGGCAACCTGATGACCTCCACGAGTTTCCTGGCCACGACCAGCATCCTGATCCTGGGCGGTCTCGTCGCGATGCTCGGCGCCTCCGATATGGGCAGGCGCGTCGTCGCCTCCCTCCCCTGGTCCGACGTGCCGAGCGAGGCGGCGTGGGAGGTGAAGATCGCGCTGCTGCTGCTGATCTTCGTCAACGCCTTCTTCGAGCTCACCTGGGCGCTCCGGCAGTTCAACTATTCCTCCATCCTGGTCGGCGCGATGCCGGCACGCAGTGCGGAGGCCGCCGATCTCGCGCAGGCGGATGCCGCCGCCCGCGTGCTGAACCGCGCGGCGCGGCACTTCAACACCGGGCTGCGCAGCTACTATTTCGGCCTCGCCGCGCTGGCCTGGATCGTCCATCCGGTCGCCTTCATGGCGGCGAGCCTCGTCGTGCTGCAGGAACTGCACCGGCGCGAGTTCCGCTCCGCCGTGCGCGAGGCGGTGCGCGGCGAGGGGTAGGTGGTCACCCGCGCTCGATGCGGCGGAGCGCGTCCCAGTAGTCGCGGAACACGGCAAGCCGGAGCGCGCGGTCGGGCGCGTCGCGCGGCACCCGGTCCGGATGGAAGCGCAGCGCGAAGGCGCGCTTCGCGCGCTGGAAACGGTCGTCGGGCGCGCGCCTCAGCCACCAGCGTCCGCGCGGCGCGTCGGCAAGGCCGAGTCGCGCGATGGCCTCGTCCCGCTCGGCGCGCACCAGGCGGAGCTCGGCACGAAGGCGCCGCACCTCCTCGGTCGCCTCACGCGACCGCGCGCCTTCGCGCCGCGCGAGCGCCCGGCTGCGGCGCAGCCGGA
>NZ_JAKJIB010000164.1 GCF_021864505.1 Falsiroseomonas oryziterrae | reverse complement strand
TGAAGTCGAGCCCGACAGCCCCGCGCGCCGGCCAGGCCTGGGCCAGCACCCGCAGCAGCCCGCCGGTGCCGCAGCCGGCGTCCAGCAGGGGGCCCGACGCGCCGGGGCGTGCGCGCAGCGCATCGAGCACGCGCGCATGGGCGGCGCGGTACCACCACATGCCGTCCTCGGCGGCATCCATCAGGTCGTATTCGGCGGCTTCCACCCCGGGGTTGTGACCTCCGCCGGGGGCGAGGGCAAGGCGGCCCCGCGGCGAGGTCGGGGCAGCCCTGCCCAGGCACCGCCGCAATGGCGTTGCCAGGATGTGCAAGCACCGGCATGGATTGCGCTGGCCAGCCTGCATGACGCCGCCGCCGAACAGTCCCGCCTCCTCGACGGCCGAGGCGGCCGGGACGGCCCCTCAGATGCTTGCGCGACCGGATCTGCGCAGCCGGATCCTGCGCGGGCTGGCGCTGGCCCCGGCCGTCGCCTTCCTGCTGATGGTGCTGGCGCCGCCGCTCAACCACGACGTCGCCGCCATCCTGAACTTCGCGGAGCGCTGGACCGGCGGCGAGCGGCTGTATCGTGACCTGATCGACGTCAACCCGCCGCTGATCTTCGTGCTGACGGCGATCCCGGCGCTGGTCGGCGCCTGGACCCCGCTGGACGGCGTGCAGGCGCTGCTGCTCTGCGTGCTTGCCTGCTGCGTCCTCGCCTGGCGGATGACCGTGCAGCTGCGGCGCGACCGGGCGGAGGGGCCGATCGAGCGCGCGACGCTGGACGCGCTGGTCCCGCTGGCCTGCGTCATGGCCGCCTACGATGTCGGCCAGCGCGAGCAGCTGATGGCGCTGTTCGCCATCCCCTACGCCTTCCTCGCCGCCCGCCGGATCGAGGCGCTGCCGACGCGGCGGAGCCTGGCCTGGGGCGTGACGATCTGCGCCGCCTTCGGCTTCGCCTTGAAGCCGCATTTCCTCGCCGTGCCGGCGCTCGTCGAGGCGCTGGTGCTCCTCCGGCGCGGTCTGCGGGCGGCGCTGCGCGATCCGCTCCCCTGGGGCATGGCGGCGGTCTGGCTCGCCTATCTCGCCTCCATCCCGCTGCTCTTCCCGGCCTATTTCAGCTTCGTGGTGCCGCTGGTGCTGGGCTTCTACCTCGACACCGGCGGCCTCGGCTTCTTCGACGTCCTGCTCTCGGAGAAGCTCGGCGCGGCGGTGGCGCTGCTGCTGCTGCTCGCGCCCTTCGCGCTCCGGCGCGGCGCGGGAGCGCCGGCCCAGGCGCTGCTGGCCTTCGGCCTCGGCGGGCTGCTCTCGGCCTGGGTGCAGCACAAGGGCTGGAGCTACCACGTCGTGCCGATCGCGATGGCGAGCGTCCTGCTGGCCGGCCACCTCGCGGCAAGCTGGCTCGACCGCGCGCTGCCGCCGGCGCGCGCCGTCGCCGCGGCGCCCGGCCTGGCTCTGGCAGCGGCGATGGCGGTCGCCATGCTGCAGATCCGTGGCGAGAGCCCGTGGCGGCAGATCTGGTACGACCGCACCGCCGGCGGCGAGTTGACCGCTGCGCTGCGCCGCGAGGTGGGCGGGGAGCGGCTGCTGGTGCTGAGCCCCGACATCTATCCGGTCTATCCGGCGCTGAACTATGCCCGCGCTCGTTCCACGCTGCGCTTCATGAACCTCTGGGTGCTGGTCGGCGCCTATCCCGATTGTCCGGAGGGCGCGCCGCGCTACCGCGACACCTGGGAGATGAGCCGGCCGGAATTCCTGGTCTACCGCACGGTCGCCGAGGATTTCGCGCGGGCGCCGCCGGCCGGCGTGCTGGTCGCGAAGAACCCCGGCATCCCGCGCTGCGGCGCGGAGGAGTTCGACCCGATCGCCTATTTCTCGCGCCATCCGGCGTTCGAGGCGACGTGGCGGCGCTATACCCGCGTCGTCCACATGGACACCTACCTGCTCTATCTCCGCGAGGATTGATGAAGCTTTCATGCCTCATTCGCCGGCGCCCGGATCCGCGGGCTTGGCTTCGCGGCACTTGCCGCGGGCCGCATGTGCGGCCTCGGCCGGCTGCGCCGGCCGCCAGAGGGGGTTGATGCGGTGAGCAACGATTTCACCGACTATGTCGGCCGCACCGAAACCCGTGACGACCGCCTCGATGCGCGTCTGCTGCGCGGCATGGCCGCGACGCTCGGCGTGGCGACGCCGACGGTCCTGCCGCCGCTCTGGCACTGGATGCTGTTCCAGGACTGGGTGATGCCCGACGGGATCGGCCCGGACGGGCATCCGAAGCGCGGCGGCTTCCTGCCACCGGTGCACGATCTGCCGCGGCGGATGTGGGCGGGTGGGCGCGTGACCTTCCGCGACGCAGCGCTGCGCGAGGGCGACGCGGTGCGGCGCACCAGCACGATCCTGTCAGTGAACGAGAAGTCGGGCGGCAGCGGGCGACTCGTATTCGTCACCGTCCGGCATGTGGTCGAGGGCCCGGAAGGCGTCGCGATCGAGGAGGAGCAGGACATCGTCTATCGCGGCGCCGAGGGCACCGCCGTGAAGCCGGGCGAAGCCGCGCCGGACTGGCCCGATGCGGCACGGCGCGTGGTCACGCCCGACCCGGTGATGCTGTTCCGCTATTCCGCGCTGACCGGCAACGGCCACCGGATCCACTACGACCACCCCTATGTCACCGGCGTCGAGGGCTATCCGGGCCTGGTCGTGCACGGCCCGCTGCAGGCGACGCTGATGGCGGCCCTCGCGCTCGATGCCGTGCCGGGCGCGCGGCTGCGGCGCTTCGCCTTCCGCGGCCGCCGCCCCTGCTTCGACGGAAGGCCGCTCACCCTGCTGGCGCGGCGGACCGACGAGGGCTGCGCGGTCGAGACCCGGGACGAGTCGGGGGCCACCTGCATGCAGGGCGAGGCGGCGCTGGACAGCGCCGTTGCCTGACCACCAACCGCGATTGCCGCTGCGGCAGGACACGCTGCGCGGCATCGCGACCATCACCCTCGGCTATGCGGTGATCTCGGCGGCCGACGCCTCGGTCAAATGGGCGCTGCCGGAGGTGGGTGTCGCGGTGGCGATGATCTGGCGCGGCGTCTTCGGCATGATCGCCATCGCGTTGCTGTCGGGCGGCAGGGGGCTGATGCCGCAGCGCGTGCCGCTGCTGGCCACGCGCTCGGCCCTGCACTGCGTGGTCACTGTCGCCTTCTACCTCGCCTGGTTCAACGGCTTCCCGCTCGCCGACAGCTATGCGGTGAACGCCGCCGCGCCGCTGATCATGACGCTGCTCGCGATCCCGATGCTCGGCGAGCGCGTCGGCTGGCGGCGCATGGCCAGCACCGCGGTCGGCTTCGTCGGCGTGCTGATCATGCTCCAGCCCGGCGGCGAGCTCTGGCGGTGGGAGGCAGCGATGATCCTGGCAGGTGCCGCGACGCTCGCCGTCACGCGCATCTGGACCCGGGTGCTGGCCGCGAGCGACACGCCGCAGGCCATCGCCTTCTGGCTGCTCTTCGCCCACATCCCCATCGGGCTGCTGCTGCTGCCGGTCTTTCCACCGGTCGGGCCGCTGCTGCCCGGATGGGACATCGCGCTTGCCCTCGGCTTCCTCGGCCTCGCCAACGGCTGCGCGCACTTCCTCTTCGCCCGCGCCTTCGCCATCGCCCCCGTCTCGGCGCTCGCGCCCTATGAATACACCACCATCCTCTGGGGCGTGGTACTGGGGCTGGCGATCTGGGGCCATGTGCCGGCCTGGTCGACCTTCGCGGGTGCGGCGCTGGTGGTGGCGGCCGGCCTCTACAACCTGCACCGCGAGCGGGTGCGGCGTGCCCAAGGGGCTGACATGACGGAGCGACGCTGATGCCGCTGCGTCACGACATGCAGCGCGGCGTGCTGTTCATGCTCGGCGCCTGCGCGCTCTTCACGCTGATGAGCGCGCTGGTGAAGGCGCTGGGCGACCGCATCCCCTTCCCCGAGCAGATGTTCTTCCGCAGCGCCTTCGCCATGCCGGTGGTACTCGCCATCGTGCTGCGGGCGAACCGCACCGCCGACCTGTCGCGCGTGCTGCGCACCCAGCGCTTCCCCGCGCATTTCCTGCGTGCCTGCACGGGCACCATGGCGATGGGCTGCTCCTTCTTCGCGCTGACGGTGCTGCCGCTGGCGGAGCACACGGCGCTGACCAACACCACGCCGCTCTTCGTCACGCTGCTGTCGATCCCCTTCCTCGGCGAGAAGGTCGGCATCCACCGCAGCGGCGCCGTGCTGCTCGGCTTCCTCGGCATCCTGGTGATCGCGCTCGGCCAGGGTGCGTTCTCGGGTGACCTGGCAGGCGCGGCGAAATGGGGCTTCGTCGCGGCTGTGATGCACGGCATCTTCTCGGCCTGCACGACGCTGCTCGTCCGCTCGCTCTCGGGCACCGAGGCCTCGACCACCATCGTGATGTGGCAGTCGCTGCTGATGACCATCATCACGGGCCTGACGCTGCCCTTCCTCTGGGTCACGCCCAGTCCGACGGAACTCCTGATGCTGATCGCGATCGGGCTGCTCGGCGGCGTCGCGCAGGTGATGCTGACCGAGGCCTGGGCCAGCGCGCAGGTCTCCGCACTCGCGCCCTATTCCTATTCCTCGCTGCTCTGGGCGATCCTGTTCGGCTGGATCGCTTTCGGCGACGTGCCCGGCCTGCTGACGCTGGCCGGCGCGCTGCTGATCGTGGCGGCCAGCCTCTACATCCTCCACCGCGAGATCGTGCTCGGGAGGCGACGGACATGACCATCCCGTTCCGCAAGGACGACAGCCTGCCGCATGGCGAGGCGGAGCAGGTCGCGCCGCTGGTGCGCCGCATCCTCTGCGCCAATCCCGGCCCCTTCACCTTCCGCGGGACCAACACCTACCTGATCGGCCGCGGCGAGGTGGCGGTGCTGGACCCGGGACCGGCGGACGCCGCGCATCTCGCCGCGATCCTGCGCGCGACCGAGGGCGAGCGGATCACGCGCATCCTCGTCACCCACACCCATCGCGACCATTCGCCCGGCGCCGCCGCGCTCGCCGCCGCGACCGGCGCCGTCACCTACGGCTTCGGCCCGCACCTGACGCCGGCCACGGAAGGCGGCGAGGGCGGCGACCACTCCTTCCGACCAGACATCACCCTGCCCGACGGCGGCACGGTGGAGGGCGACGACTGGCGCGCGACGGCGCTCCACACGCCCGGCCATTGCGCCAACCACCTCTGCTTCGCGCTCGAGACCGACGCGGACGAGGTGCTGTTCAGCGGCGACCATGTGATGAGCTGGTCCACCACCGTCGTCAGCCCGCCGGATGGCGACATGTCTGCCTACATGGCCTCGCTCGCGAAGCTCGCCGCGCGGGACGACCGGCTCTACCTGCCCGGCCACGGCCCGCCGCTGCCCGAGCCCGCTTCCTTCGTTGCCGCGCTGGCCGCACATCGGCGCGAGCGCGAGGCGAAGGTCCTGGACGCGCTGCGCGCCGCGCGCCGCGCCACCGCGCGGGAGCTGGTCGGAGCGGTCTATGGCCCGGAGCTCGACCCGCGGCTGGTGAACGGCGCCGCGCGCAGCCTGCTGGCCCACCTGATCAAGCTGGAGCGCGAGGGCGCCGCAGCGCGCGACGGCGACGCGTTCGAGGGCCGGTAGAAGCGCGCTACTCGTCGCTCATCCGGTTGTCGTTGCCGCGATAGACGATCTTCGGCCGCAGGTACCGCTGGCCGGCCGGCACCTCGATCCACTGCGCGAATTCGCCGAGGATCTTGCGGGTGATATCGGCAAGCCTCGCCTCCAGCGCCTTCGACAGCGGATACCAGCCGAGGCCCTCGAGCTCGCCGGAGCCGCCGAGCTCGCCCCGCACCGCTTCGGCCGAGGCCAGCAGGAAGCGGGCGTTGAAGCGCATGGCGCGCGAGGGCGGCGTGACGGCACGACACAGATAGTCGAGCGCGGCGAGGTCGGCGAGCAGCCGCTCGCCCTTGCGCTTGCCGAGCAGCAGGCCGGTCTCCTCCTCCAGCTCGCGGATCGCGGCGACGCCGAGCGCGCGCGCCAGCGAGGGCGGCGCCCGGTGGCGCAGCAGCGCCTCGGTCTCCGCGCGCAGCTCGGTCAGCGCCTTCACGCCATGGTCGGCACGATCCACGCGGCCGCCGGGAAAGACCAGCACGCTCGGCATGAATTTGTGCTTCGCGTGGCGCATGCCCATCAGGATCTCGGGCTCGCCGCGCGCCTGCCGCCAGACGATCAGGCTTGCGGCGTGGCGCGGCTTGACCGCGCGCTTGCCCGGCTCGCGCGCTGCGGCCCGGCGCAGATCGCCGCCGCCCGGATTGTCGGCGCCGCCATCGGGGCGAGGCAGGTCAGCCAAGGGCGATGTCCTTGCGGGCGAGCCAGGCGCGGAAGGCCGCACGCTCCGGCACGGAGAGCTGGCGCGCGGCGTTCTCGCTCCAGCTGCAACCCTCGGGCTTCGGCCCATGCACCTCCGGGTATCGCGGCTTGGCCGGCGGCCGCAGCGCATCATAGGTCGGCAGCACCGCGGCGAGCCCGCTGTCGTCGTAGCGCTCCCGGTGCACCACGACCGCGGGCGGCAGGCGCGGCGAGGTGGCGTTGCGCGCCGCCGGCCAGCCGAGGGTGAGGCCGGCGACCGGGAAGACGCCGTCCGGCAGGCCGAACAGCTCCGCGATCAGGTCGAGATGATTGCGGACATAGGAGATCGGGCAGGTACCGAGGCCCGCCGCCTCCGCCGCGATGACGCAGAAGCCGAGCGCGAGCGACGCATCAGCCGCCGCGTTGAGGAAGGTGTCCGCGCTGTCGTTGGCGTGCACACGTCCATGCAGCGCGCAGACCTGCCGGCCGCGGCGGATGTCGCCGCAGAACAGCAGCAGCACCGGCGCTTCCTTGATCCAGGGCATGGTGCCGATCGCATCCGCCACGGCCGCGATCTTCGCGGCGTCGCGCGTGACGAGGATGGAGTATTGCTGCAGGTCGGATTTCGATGGCGCCGACTGCGCGCCGGCCAGCACCGTGTCCAGCGTCGTATCCTCGACGCTGTCCGGCAGGTAGCGGCGCGTCACGCGGCGGTCGAGCAGCAGCGCGAGCGCGCCGGGCACCTCGGCCGGGACGAAGGGCAGCGCGCCGTAGCGGGCGCGGATCAGGTCCTCGACATGCATGGGCTCAGCGTGGCACCGGCCGGGCCGGACGTGAAGGCACGACCCAGGCGTCGGCAAGCGTCACGCCCTGCCCCTCCCCGTGGACGATCAGCGGATTGATCTCGGCCTCCGCGACGCCATCCAGCCCGGCGAGGCGGGAGACCGCCACCACGGCCCGGGCCAGCGCGTCGAGGTCGCCGGGCGGCAAGTTCCGCCAGCCGGTGAGTGGAACCAGCGCGCGCACCTCGGCGATCATCCCGCGCGCCTCCGCCTCGTCCAGCGGCGCCAGGCGCAAGGCGATGTCGCGGTGCAACTCCGAGAGGACGCCGCCGGCGCCGAGCAGCACGACGGGCCCGACTTCCGGATCGCGCCGGAAGCCGAGGATCACCTCGGCGAGGCCCTTGGCCATGGGCTGGACGAGGATGCCCGTGATGCGGGCCTCCGGCGCCGCCGCCGCGACGCGGGCGCGCATCGCCGCCGACGTCGCGCGCAGCGCGGCGGCATCCGGGATGTTCAGCGCGACGCCGCCGACCTCGGTCTTGTGGGCGATGTCGGGCGAGAGGATCTTCGCGGCGACGGGATAACGCAGGCCCTCGGGCGGGTCGTCGCCGCGCATCACGGCGGCGTCGGAGGCGAGGCCGAGCGTGGCGAACAGCGCGCGGGCGTCTGCCTCGTCCGGAGCGTCGGGGATGGTCAAAGCGGGGGTGGGAAGCGAAGCCGACTCGCGCGGGGCGCGCCAGGCGCAGAAGGCGGCGATGGCATCGGCCGCACCCTCCGGCGTGCGGAAGGCGGCGAGGCCGGCCTCGGCGAGCAGACGCAGCGACGCCTCGGCCTGGGGGGCCAGGAAGGCCGCGACAGGCTTGCCCGCCGCCTTCGCGCCTTCGACGATACCCGCCACCGCGTCGTGGGGCCGGAACTGCGCCGAGGATCCGACGACGCAGAGCGCGAGGTCCGTATCCTGCGCCGCGCGCAGTCCGGCAAGGGCCGCCATCACGCGGTCGGGCTTGGTGCCGGCCAGCGTCATGTCGAGCAGCCGCGCTTCCGTCGGCAGTCCGGCCTCGGCGAGCTTCGCGGCGGCCGCGGCATCGGGCTTGCGCGCCTCGATGCCGCGCACGCCGAGCGCATCCACCGCCAGCGCGCCGCCGCCCCCCGTCGTCGTCATCACGCCGACCGCGCGATGCGCGCGCGCCGGCGG
>NZ_JAKJIB010000163.1 GCF_021864505.1 Falsiroseomonas oryziterrae | reverse complement strand
GCTAGTGACTGGAGTCGAGACGTGCGCTCACCCGATCAGCGGCGGCGATCGGGGCGCGGCAGGCGGGGAGAACGGCGGGGCGCTGCCGGGGAGGGCGTTGCCCTCCCCGGACCCCTCCCACCAGGAGCCTGCGGGCTCCTGGACCTCGATCAGTTTATCGCCGGTCAGGGAGGGGGCTTGGCCCCCTCCCTGACCGGCGATGAAAACGAATGGGATCCAAGGGCCCGCTGGCCCTTGGCGGGGAGGGGCCGGGAGGGGCAGAGCCCCTCCCGCAGGCGCCCCCGGCGGTTGACTCCCGCCGGCCCCGCCCGTATCTCGCGCCGCTCGAAAGGTCAGTCCGATGAAGATCCGCAACTCGCTCAAGACCGCGAAGACCCGCGACAAGAACTGCTTCCTGGTGCGTCGCCGGGGCCGGGTCTACGTGCTGAACAAGAAGAACCCCCGCCTGAAGGCCCGCCAGGGCTGACACGCGCCGGCCGCGGCACTGCCGCGGCTTGGCTCCGGGATGGTTGACGCCGCGCGAGGTCTCCTGGCGCGGCATTTTACGTTGGTCTCGCCCGAATCCCTTCCGTAACCTTCGCCTCCCCCGCGGCGAAGAACCGAGGAAGGACAGGAGGGACCGTCCATGCAACCCCGCGCCGTCGCGCTGGCGATCACCGCCTGCGCTTTGCTCGCCACGCCCGGCCAGGCCGCCGACCCGCCCTCGCCGGAGGCGGTGGTGGACGCCTTCGAGGCGGTGCTCGGCCCGATCCGCACGCACCGCCCCTCCCACGCCAAGGGCACCTGTGCTGCCGGTCATTTCGTCGCGACGCCGGAGGGTACACGCCTCTCCGTCGCGCCGACCTTCAGCGGCCAGCGCGTGCCGGCGATCATCCGCTTCGCCGTCGGCGGCGGCAACCCGAACGCCCCCGACACCGCGCGCCTGACCCGCGGCCTCTCGATCCGCTTCGAGACCCCCGCCGGCGACATCTGGGACATGGCCAACATCAGCGTGCCGATCTTCGGCTCGCCCACGCCGCAGGCGCTGGTGGAGGGCCTGCTCGTCCGCCGCCCCGACCCCGCCACCGGCCAGCCCGACCAGGCGCGCGTCAACGCCTTCGTCGCCGCCAACCCGGCGACGACCTACCAGGGCCGCTGGCTGGCGCAGAACAACCCGCCGGCGAGCTGGGCGACCACTCCCTATTGGGGTGTCAACGCGTTCCGCTTCCGCGGCCAGGATGGTGAGGTCCGCCACGCCCGCTGGGTGTTCGAGCCGCGCGCCGGCACGCTGCGCCTAACGGAGGAGCAGATGCGGACCATGCCCGCCGATTTCCTCGCGGATGAGCTGCGCCGCCGCGTCGCCGCAGCGCCGGTGGAGTTCGACATGGTGCTGCAATTCCCAGGACCGGGCGACGACCTGACCAACCCGACCGTCGCCTGGCCCGACGACCGCCCGCGCGCCGTGGTCGGCCGCCTGGCGGTGACCGAGGTCGCGCCCGGCCCGGGTGGCGCCTGCGATCCGATCAGCTTCATGACGCTCGACCAGGCGCCCGGCGTCGAGTTCAGCGACGACCCGACGCTGCACGCCCGCACCGCGCCCTACGCCGTCTCGCTCTCGCGCCGCCTGCAGTAGTCCGGGGCCCTCGCGTGATGCAGCTGGCCCCACGTGCTCCGCCTCCTTGCCCAGGTCCGGTGCGGCCGATGCGAATGCGGCCGCACGGCGGCCGCCGCGCCGCGACTGCCAGCGTCGGCGCTTGAGGCCACACATCGACGCCGGCTTGCCCGTGGCAAGCCGCACCGCCATCTTCCGCGCATGATCGCGCTGCCCCCGCCGAAGCAGGACATTCTCGCCCGTCGCGACGAGATCGTTGCGGCGTTGCGCGCCATCGTGCCCGGCGAAGGGACGATCAGCGAGCCGCTTCGCCTCAAGCCCTACGAGACCGACGGGCTCAGCGCCTATCGCCAGCCGCCGCTCGCCGTCGTGTTGCCGACCTCGACCGACCAGGTCGCGCGGATCATGCGCTACTGCCACGAGCAGGGGATCCGCGTCGTGCCGCGCGGTGCGGGCACCTCGCTCTCGGGGGGCGCGCTGCCGCTCGAGGATGCCGTCGTCATCGGCCTGATGCGCATGAACCGCATCCTGGAGGTTGATTTCGACGACCGCCTGGCCGTGGTGGAGGCGGGCGTGACCAATCTCGGCATCACCAAGGCGGTGGAGCACGAAGGCTTCTTCTACGCGCCCGACCCGTCGTCGCAGCTCGCCTGCATGATCGGCGGCAACGTCAACATGAACTCGGGCGGCGCGCATTGCCTGAAATACGGCGTCACCGCGAACAACCTGCTTGGCGTCACCTTCGTCACGCCCACCGGCGATGTCGTCGAGGTCGGCGGCGCCCATCTGGACGCCGCCGGCTATGACTGGCTCGGCCTGCTGACCGGCAGCGAGGGCCAGCTCGGCATCGTCACCGAGGTCACCGTCCGCATCCTGCGCGGCCCCGAGGGCGCGCGCGCCATGCTCGCCGCCTTCAAGGGCACCGAGATCGCGGGCCAGGCGGTGGATGCGATCATCGGCTCCGGCATCATCCCCGTCGCCCTCGAATTCATGGACAAGCCCTGCATCCATGCCTGCGAGGCCTTCGCCCATGCCGGCTATCCGCTGGACGCTGAGGCGATGCTGATCATCGAGGTCGAGGGCAGCGAGGCGGAGCAGGATGACCTGCTCGGCCGCATCAAGGAGATCTGCGCCCGCTTCGACCCGATCAGCCTCAAGGTCGCGACGAGTGCCGAGGAATCGATGGCGATCTGGAAAGGCCGCAAGGGCGCCTTCGGCGCGGTCGGTCGCATCAGCCCCGACTACCTCTGCATGGACGGCACCATCCCGACCGGCGAGCTGCCGCATGTCCTGAAGCGCATCGGCGAGATGAGCGACGACTACGGGCTCAAGGTCGCCAACGTCTTCCATGCCGGCGACGGCAACCTCCACCCGCTCATCATGTTCGACGCCAACGACCCCGAGAGCTTCCGCAAGGCCGAGGCCTTCGGCGCCGACATCCTGAAGCTCTGCGTCGAGGTCGGCGGCTGCCTGACCGGCGAGCACGGCGTCGGCGTCGAGAAGCGCGACCTGATGGGCGTGCAGTTCGAGCCGCATGAGCTCGACCAGCAGCGACGCATCAAGTCGGCCTTCGACCCGGCCTGGCTGCTGAACCCGCACAAGGTCTTCCCGCTGGAAGCGGCGCAGTGAGCGTGAACCTCATCGCGCCGCACCGCGAGGCCGACCTCGCGCGCGAGGTGGCGCTGGCCACCGGGACGCGCGAGCCGATCGCGATCGAGGGCAACGGCTCGAAGCGCGCGCTGCTCCGCCCCGTGCAGGCGGCGCGCACGCTCTCCACGCGCAACCTCACCGGCATCACGCTCTATCGCCCGACGGAGCTGGTGATCTCCGCACGCGCCGGCACGCCGCTGCCCGAGATTGAGGCCGCGCTGGCCGAGAAGGCCCAGATGCTGGCCCCCGAGCCGCCCGACACGCGCGCCCTGTTCGGAACCGACCTGCCGGCCACCATCGGCGGCATCGTCGCCGCGAATCTCTCGGGTCCGCGCCGCATCACGGCCGGCGCGATCCGCGACCACGTCCTCGGCATCCGCTTCGTCAACGGCGCGGGCGAGGTGGTGCGGAGCGGCGGGCGCGTGCTGAAGAACGTCACCGGCCTCGACCTCTGCAAGCTGCTCACCGGCAGCCACGGCACGCTCGGCGTCATCACCGAGGTGACGATCAAGGTGCTGCCGGCCGGCGAGACATCGGCCACCCTGGCGGTGCGCGTCCCCGACCTCGAAACCGGGATTCGCACACTGAGCGCCGGGCTCGGCAGCCCCTATGGCGTCACGGCAGCGGCTCTGCTGCCGGACGCGCAGGGGCCGCTCGCGCTGCTGCGGCTCGAGGATTTCGCCGCCTCCGTCGCCTATCGCAGCGGTCGGCTCGCCGAGGACCTCGCCCGCTTCGGCGAGATCCGCGTGATCGGCGCCGAGGAGTCGCTGCCGCTCTGGCGCGGTGTCCGTGATGCCGCACCGCTCGCCGCCGCTTCGGAGGAGGCCGTCTGGCGCGTCTCCGTCCGCCCGAGCGCGGGTGCGAAGGTTGCGCAGGCTGCGCAGGCGCTCGGCGGGCGGGCGTTGCTCGATTGGGGCGGCGGCCTCGTCTGGATCGCGGGCCCGGCGACGGAAACGGCGCATGCCGCCGTGATGGCGGCGGCTGAGGCCGCGCGCGGCACCTTCACCCTGTTCCGCGCGCCGGAGCCGCTGCGTGCCGCCGTCGCGGTGCTGCCGGAGGAACCCCCGGCGCTCGCCGGCATCGCCGCGCGGGTGAAGGCCGCGCTCGACCCGGCCGGCGTGCTGAACCCGGGGCGGATGCGCGCCGGGCTCTGAGGCCTAAGGCGCCGGCGGGATCGGCACGCCGCCCCGGAAGCCCTGCTGGGTCCAGAGATACGGCCCGGCATCGACGCGCACCCAGCCGATGCGCGGGTTCGACAGGTCCGCGATCAGCATGAGGCAGCCGCCCCAGGCGGCGAGCAGCAGCACCGCGATCGCCGGGTGCCAGCGTCGCTTGATCCCCCATTGGTAGCCGATGCCGCCCACGCTCACGAGCGTGAGGCCGAACAGCAGCCAGGGCAGTTCCACCGGCATCTGGCCGGAGAAGGCCCAGCGCTGCGTCGTCGCCATGTCGAAGGCGTCGTTGAGCGACGCTTGCAGCCCGGCGGCCACCGGGTCGGGCCTCTCCCGCACGATCGCCGCGGCATGCCCCCAGATCAGCGTCTGCAGCCGCCCCGTCTCGGCCGCGGCGCGATCGAGCGCGGCGCTGTCGCGCGGGGCCGAGATCCAGGCGATGCGCACCTCGGTGTAGCGCTCCAGAAGCCGGCCGATCTCCGCGCCGCGCGGATGCCCGATCGCCTCGGCGCGCAGCCAGGCCGTGCCGATCGCATTCGCCTCGTCCAGCGCAGCGCGGCGCCGGTCCTCGAAGCGCGATGCGGCGATGGTGATGGTGAGACCCATGGTGAAGGCGAGCAGGCCGAGCAGCGCGCCGACCACGACGCTCACCCCCTCGACGGGATCCTGCTCGCCCGCCGAGACGCGCCGGGCATGGCGCTGGCCCAAGCGATGGCCGACCCAGAGCGCGCCGAACTGCAGCGCCACCATGACGAGCCCGAAGGCCAGCAGGCTGAAGGCCGCAAGCTCGATCAGCCAGCGCATCGCCGGTCCCCCCGATTCGTCTCCCCGCGCGGCAGGATGGGCGGCGTGCTCCGTCCCCGCAACGGCGCCGCCCTTGGCTTTCCCTCGCGGCCCCGAAGCCCCATCTTGCGCCGGCAGGGGACCCCGGGATGCAAACCAGTTTCACAGACGCGCAGCTGCGCGATCCGGACACGGCGGAGAGCAACAAGATCCTCCGCACCTGCGTCCATTGCGGCTTCTGCACCGCGACCTGCCCGACCTTCGTCGTGCTGGGCGACGAGCTCGACAGCCCGCGCGGCCGCATCTACCTGATCAAGGACATGCTGGAGAACGACCGCCCCGCGGCGCCGGAGGTGGTCAAGCACATCGACCGCTGCCTCTCCTGCCTCTCCTGCATGACCACCTGCCCCTCCGGCGTGCACTACATGCACCTGGTGGACCATGCCCGGCGCCACATCGAGGAAACCTACGACCGCCCGCCGGCGGAGCGCGCGCTGCGCAAGCTGCTCTCGGCACTGCTGCCCTATCCGTCGCGCTTCCGCCTCGCGCTGCGCGGGGGCGTGCTCGGCAAGCGCCTGGCCGGGCTGATCCCCGGCCGCTCGCAGACCGCCGAGCGGTTGCGCGCCATGCTGAAGCTCGCGCCCGCCGCGGTGCCGCCCGACAGCCCGATGCAGCGCCCGGGCGTCCACCCTGCGCAAGGTGAGCGGCGCGGCCGCGTCGCGCTGCTCACCGGCTGCGCGCAGCAGGTCCTCGCCCCCTCGATCAACGAGGCGACGATCCGCCTGCTCACGCGCATGGGGATCGAGGTGGTGGTGACCGCGCAGCAAGGCTGCTGCGGCGCGCTCGACCACCACATGGGCCACCACGATCCCGCGATGCGCCTCGCGCGCGCCAACGTCGAGGCCTGGCACCGCGAGATGGAAGGGCAGGGGCTCGACGCGGTGGTCATCAACGCCTCGGGCTGCGGCACGACGGTGAAGGACTACGGCTTCCTGTTCCGCGCCGAGGGCGAGGAGATCGCGCGCAAGGCCGCCGCCGTCTCCGCCATCGCGATGGACGTCTCCGAGCTGCTGGTGAGGTTCGGCTATGCGCCCTCGCGCGCCGCGCCCGGCCTGACCGTCGCCTACCACGCCGCCTGCTCGCTGCAGCACGGCCAGAAGATCACCGCCGCGCCGAAGGACCTGCTGAAGCGCGCCGGCTTCGCGGTGAAGGAGCCGGCGGAGGGACATCTCTGTTGCGGCTCGGCGGGCACCTACAACCTGCTGCAGCCCGAGATCAGCGCGCAGCTGCGCGAGCGCAAGCTGTCCAACCTCGATCGCACCCGCGCCGACCTGATCGCCTCGGGCAACATCGGCTGCCTGACCCAGCTCGCCGGCGGCGCGATGCCGACGGTGCACACGGTGGAGCTGCTGGACTGGATGGCGGGCGGGCCGGAACCGGCCGTGGTCGCGGGCCTTCGCCGGGCGCGCGCCGCATGACGGTGTCCGGCACCGTGCCGGCCGCCCTGGGGGCGGCCCCGCTGCCGCCAGCACCGCCCGCGCTGCTCGACGCGCGCTCCGCCTGGATCACGCACCTGCCCTTCGGCGCCTGCCTCGTCGCCGCGCTGCGCCCGCGGCTCGTCGTCGAGCTCGGCGTGCATGTCGGCGTCTCCTACTGCAACTTCGTCGAGGCGATGGCGCGCGAGGGCATCGCGGGGCGCTGCCTCGGCGTGGACACCTTCGTCGGCGACAGCCACACCGAGGCCTATGACGGCAGCGTGCTCGCCGCGCTGCGCGCCCATCACGACCCGCGCTACGGCCATTTCTCCACGCTGCGCCAGGCCACCTTCGACGCGGCGGCGGAGGAGATCGCGCCGGGCAGCGTGGACCTCCTGCACATCGACGGCCTGCACACCTACGAGGCGGTGCGGCACGACTACGAGACCTGGGCGCCGAAGCTGTCGGAACGGGGCGTCGTGCTGTTCCACGACACCGAGGTGCGCCGCCGCGACTTCGGCGTCTGGCGCTACTGGCCGGAGGTCTCGGCGGGCCGCGCGCATTTCGCCTTCCTGCACGGCTTCGGCCTCGGCGTCCTGGCGCCCGGCGAGGTTCCCGCCGCGCTGCGACCGTTGTTCGACGCGACAGGGGAGGCGGCGGAGGAGATCCGCGCGCTGTTCCAGCGCCTCGGCCGGGCCTGCCTCGCCGCCTTGCCGGCAACCTAGCGCCGGTGGAAGAAGCGGGCGCGGCCGCTCGACCGGCCGCCGTTCCGGGAGGACACCACACCATGCACCGCCGCGACCTGCTCCGCGCCGCGCCGCTTCTCGCCCTGCCGCTGCCCGCCTTCGCGCAGCCCGCCTTCCCGGACCGTCCGATCGCGCTCGTCGTGCCCTTCACCGCCGGCGGCTCGGCCGACATCGCAGCGCGCATCCTGGCCGAGCGGATGGCGCCTCGTCTCGGCGCCAACGCCCGCATCGTGGTCGAGAATCGCGCCGGCGCCGGCGGCTCGCTCGGCGCCGACCATGTCCGCCGGCAGGCGCCGGACGGGCACACGCTGCTGCTCGCCACCGCCTCCTCGCACGGCACCAACCCGGCCGCGCTGCCGGCCCAGACGCCGTACGACCCGGTGGCGGACTTCACGCCGCTGGCCATCGTCGGCGGCGGGCCGATGGTGGTGGTGGTGCCGGGCCGCTCGCCGCATCGCACGCTTCCCGACCTGCTGAACGCCATCCGCGCGCGCCCCGGCGCGCTCAGCTTCGGCACCTCCGGCGCCGGCGGCATCGGCCATCTGACCGCGGAATACCTGCTGTTCCGCGCCGGCAACCTCCGCGCCGAGCACATCCCCTATCGCGGCGGCGCCCAGGTGCTCGCCGCCATGGCCGCCGGCGAGCTCGACTTCTCCGTCGAGGTGCTGGCCTCCGCCGCGCCGCATGTCCGCGACGGCACGTCGCGCGCGCTGGCTGTCACCGTCCCGCGCCGGCACCCGATGTTCCCCGATCTCCCCTCGGTCGCGGAGTTCGGCATGCCGGATGTCGAGATCACCACCTGGAACCTGCTGCTCGCCCCGCGCGGCCTGCCCGACCCGCTCGTCGCGCGGCTGAACGAGGCCGCGACCGCCGC
>NZ_JAKJIB010000162.1 GCF_021864505.1 Falsiroseomonas oryziterrae | reverse complement strand
CCGCCGCCGCCGCCACCGCCGCCACCACCGCCGCCACCGCCGTTATTGGCGTATGCGGAGCCCTGGTCGGCGATGAAGCCGGTGACCGGCAGCACGGCGAGTGCCGCCCCGCCCAGCAACAACACCGAGACCCGGGCCAGCGACGAGAACCGCGGCGTTACGGTCATGGATACAACTCCCGATCGAGGTCGCTCGCGCGACTTCCGCCGAGGATGATGGCATGACCGTGGCGGCTTGCGCAAAGCGCCAAGGCCCGCCGCCGCTCAGAAGCTCATGCCGATGCCGACCGAGTAGCCGCTGATGCCCTCGCCGGTGATGACGTTGCCCATCAGCCGCACGCGGTTCAGGTTGATCCCGAAGGCGCCCAACTCCCAGCGCCCGACATCCACCTCGATGCCGGTGCCGAGCCGGGTCAGGCGGTCGGCGCCGAGAACCCGCTTCTGCGTGTCGGTCAGGAACTCGGTGTGGTAGGTCTCGAACACCCAGCGGACCGGCCGCCCCCAGGCTTCCCAGCCGATCGGCACTCGGTAGCGCGCCCAGAGCGTCGCGGTGCGGGTGTTCTCGCGCACGTCGAGCCCGCGCGAATAGACGGGCAGGGTGCGCAGGTTCATCTGCGACAGCCGGACCTCGACCTCGAACTCCCAAGCGGCGCGGTAATCGTACCAGGCGAGAACGATCGCACCGCCGATGCCACCGGTCGCAGCCTGTGCCTGCTTGAGGAACTCCAGGTCGATGCCGGTGAGGAACTCGAGCAGCTCGGCGCCGAGCGCGAGGTCGTTCGATACGTAGCCAAGGCTGGCATTCACCACCGGCCGGATCTGCAGCCGGTCCGTCACCGCGAAGGACCAGCCGACGCCGACGGTCGCCGAGACGCTGTTCCAGGCAACCGACAGCCGCCGGCTCTCCTCGTCGCGCGTGAGCACGAAGCGCGGGTTGTATCGCGCATAGCCGAGATAGCCCTCGAGATAGAGGGGGAAGTCCTCGGACCAGGTGAAGCCGGTGCCGAGCTGCCCGAGGAGCAGGCCCGTCTTCTCCGTGCTGCCTGCGCTCCGGCTCAGCTGGATGTCGCTCGCCGCGCCATCTGGCAGGACCGTCAGCGACTGCACGCCGAGGGCAAGGCGCGTCTGCGCATCCAGCCGGTCGCGCAGGAAGTCAGCGAGCCGCGTCGTCGGCTGCTGCTGCGCGACCGCTGGGGCGGCGAGCAGCAGGCTGGCGATCACGCAGGCGGCGAGGCGACGCATTCTACCTTCTCACCACTCCGTGATCGATCCGTCCAGCCGCGTGGGCCTCAGTCGACCTCCGCGCGGGTGAGCCGCCTGACCAGAGCTGCCAGTTCGTCCTGACGATAAGGCTTGTTCAGCCGCGGCAGCCAGGCTGCGCCGGGCGACTCCGCATAGCCGGTGGCGAGGACCACCGGCAGGTCCGGCCGCTCCCGTCGCAGATGCTCGGCCAGTTCCAGCCCCGTCATCCCCGGCATGGCGTGGTCGGTCAGCACAAGCTCGACACCCGGCTCGGCGTCCAAGCGCTGCAGCGCCTCCTCGGCGGAGTTGGCCACCACCGTGATGTGACCCATATCCTCCAGCATCATCGCCGTGCCCGCCGCCACCAGCGGGTCGTCGTCCACGACCAGCACGCAACGTCCGGGCTCGCCCTCGATGCCGCTGCCGGCCGAAGCCGCCGCTGGCCCGACTGCAGCAGCGGCGGGCGCGCGCGGCAGCCAGATCTCCACCGTCGTTCCCTCGCCGGGCGCGCTGAACAGCTTCAGCCCGCCGCCCGACTGCTGCGCGAGGCCCTGCACCATCGAAAGGCCAAGCCCCGATCCCCGCCCGACGCCCTTGGTGGTGAAGAAGGGCTCGGTGGCGCGAGACAGCGTCGCCGCGTCCATGCCGAAGCCCGTGTCGCGCAGCGCGAGGCGCAGGTAGCTGCCAGCGAGCAGGCCGGGCGGAGCGGCCGAGGACGGCGCCTCCGACGCGGCGGCGGTGATCTCGATGGTCCCGCCCTGCGGCATGGCGTCGCGCGCATTCACGACGAGGTTGAGGAGCGCGAGCTCGAGCTGGTTGGCGTCCACCAGGGCTGGCGGGAGGCCATCGGGCAGGCGCATGTCGATCCGCACCGTCGGTCCGGCCGACCGCTCGAGCAGCGACCGCAGCCCGCCCACGAGGCCGGCAAGGTCGGCCGGCGCCGGTCGCAGCTCCTGCCGTCGGGCGAAGGCCAGCATGCGCTGCGTCAGCGCCGCGCCACGCTCGGCGCCCTGCTGCGCGCCGTCGAGCAGCCTGTGCAGGCGGGCGTCCGGCGGCAGGCGCTTGCGCAGCAGGCCGAGATTGCCGATCACCACCATCAGCAGGTTGTTGAAGTCATGCGCCACGCCGCCGGTGAGCTGGCCCAGGGCCTCCATCTTCTGCGCCTCGCGCAGCCGCGTCTCGGCGGCCTTCAGCTCGGTCAGGTCATGGCCCTCGGCGACCAGCAGAACGACGTCGCCCGCCTCGTCGCGAACCGGCTTGAGCGAGAAGTCGATGGTGGCCAGCCGCCCCTCGCCGCCGCGCAGCGTCGTCTCGTAGCGCACCGGCGTCCCCGCCCGCGCGGTGGCCACGGCCTCGCGGAGCCGGCGTTCGGCCTGTGCGGCGTCGTGCCAGATCGGCGCCTCCCACAGCGGGCGGCCGACTGCCTCTTCCCTCTTGAGATCCGCGAAGTCCAGGCCGGAGCGGTTCGCCGCCAGCAGCGTGCCGTCTGTGGCGAGCATCGCCATGAACTGGAAGGTGCTGTCGAAGACGCCGCGGAAGCGCGTCTCGCTCGCGCGCAGGTCGCGCGTTCGCGCCTCGACCCTCGCTTCCAGCTCCGCGGCCGTCTCGCGCAGCTGCGCATTGGCAATCGCAAGCTGCCGACCGGTGCGCTCCGCCCGGTTCGCCATGCGGATCGCGAGAGCCGCGAGCAGGAGCAGCCCGAAGGCGACCGAGCCGATGACCTCCAGGGACCAGCGCACCGATCGGCGCCAGCCCGCGAGCGCCGTCTCGACAGGGATGCTGGCGGTGACCACGACCGGCCAGTCGGCCAGCCGGCGGAATGCGAGAATGCGTTCCTGCCCGCCGAAGGGCGAGACATGGCGCACTGTCCCCTCGGTCCGCTCGCGGAATGCACGAAGCACCTCGGCGTTCGAAAGGCCGGTGCCGACCTGGTCCTCGCGCAGCCCGGTCCGGGCCAGCACGCGCCCGTCGATGTCGAACAGGCCCATGACGATGCTCGGCCCGTGCTCCAGCGAGACCGTGGTCTGCTGGAAGAAGCTGGTGCGTATCGCGACTTGCACGACGCCGTCGAAGCCGCCGTCCGGGCGCCGCAGCATGCGCGTGAAGGTGAAGAGAATCTCGTTGGTGATGCGGCTGTACAGCGCCTCTCCGACATGCGTCTCTGCGCCCTCCAGATGGGCACGGAACCAGCGCCGGTCGGAGAGGTCGACCTGCGGCGCCGGATGCGCATAGGAGGCCGAGACGGGGATGCCGCGCGAGTCGGTGACCATTACGTAGTCGCCCGCGCTGCGATCCTGCAGGTCGCGCAGCCAGTGATGGATCTCCGCGTTGCCGCGCAGCGCGTCCGCGCCGCCAAGTTCCGCCACGCGGCTCTGCACCCGTTCGGTGACCAGCGACGAGGTCTCGAAGACCCGCTCGGCATACTGCTCCGCCACCCTGGACAGGTTGCGCATGGCGGCTTCCGCCCGTCCGATCGCGGCCGCGTGCTCGGTCCTGAGCGTGTCCACGCGAAGCCCGACCAGGGCCGCGAGGAAGAGCAAGACGAGCCCGACGATCACGAGGCTGACGCGATAGGACGCCGAGGAATATCCGGCCGTCGTCTTCACCGGCCGCCATCCTCGCCGGCAAAGCCGCGCCGCCCCTCACGAAACGGCCCGGCCGGCAAGGCCGGATCGCGCAGGCGCGCGCCGTCAGGCGGCATCGAGACGTTCCGAGAGATCCAGCCACTCCTCCTCCAGCGTGGCCGTCTCCCTGGCGATCGCGGCGCGCCGCGCGGTCGCCCAGGCGATGTCTTCCGACTTACGCTTGGCATAGGTGTCGGGATCGGCCAGGCGTTTCTCGATCAACGCCGCCTCGAGGCCAAGCCGCTCGAGCAGCCTCTCGATCTCCTTCAGGCGCTGCCGCAGGGGCGCAAGCTGCAGGCGGGCCTCCGCGCGGCCGCGACGTTCCGCGGTTCTCGCGCCGCCGGCCGGTGCGGCCTCGGCGCCTCCCGCCCGCGTCCGCTCCGAGAGCAGCGCACGGTAGTCATCCATATCCCCATCGAAGGCGCTGACGGTACCGTCGCCCACGAGCCAGAGCCGGTCCGCGACAAGCTCGACCAGATGCGGGTCGTGGGTGATCAGCAGAACCGCCCCCTCGAACTCCGCCAGCGCCTTCACCAGCGCCTCTCGCGCATCGATGTCGAGATGGTTGGTCGGCTCGTCCAGGATCAGCAGATTCGGCGCCTCCCGGGTGCAGAGCGCGAGCAGCAGGCGCGCCTTCTCGCCACCCGAACAGGCGCCGATCCGGGTCTCCGCCTTCTCGCCGGCCAGGCCGAACCGGGCGAGCTGGGCCCGGCATTGCGTCTCCGTCGCGCGCGGCATCGACGCCTGCATGTGGGAAAGCGGCGTGCCGGCGAGGTCCAGCTCCTCGCTCTGGTGCTGCGCGAAGAAGCCCACCTTGAGCCGTGAGGCCCGCCGAACCTCGCCGCGCGTGGGATCGAGCCGGCCGGCGATCAGCTTCGCCAGGGTCGACTTGCCGTTGCCGTTCGCGCCGAGCAGCGCTACGCGGTCGTCCTGGTCGAGCCGGAGGTTGAGGTTGCGCAGCACCGGCGGGCCGCCATAGCCGACCTCGGCCCGCTCGATCGCCACCACCGGGGGCGAGAGCTGCTCGGGCGGCGGGAAGGCGAAGCGCGTCGGCGCATCCTCGATCACCGCCTCCAGCGGTGGCAACTTCGCCAGCGCCTTCAGCCGGCTCTGCGCCTGCCGCGCCTTGGACGCCTTGTAGCGGAAGCGGTCCACGAAGGCCTGCATGTGCGCGCGCTGCTGCGCGATCTTCGCCGCTTCTGCCGCCTGCTGCGCGGCACGTTCCGTCTTCTGCCGGACGAAGCTCTCGAAGTTGCCCTGGTAGGTCGCGATCTTCGCCCGATCCAGGTGGGCGATCACGTCCACGCAGCGGTCGAGCAGTCCGCGGTCGTGGCTGACGACGATCGCCGCTCCAGGGAAGCGCGCCAGCCAGCCTTCCAGCCAGAGCGTCGCCTCGAGGTCGAGGTGGTTGGTCGGCTCGTCGAGCAGCAGCAGGTCCGGCTCGGGGAACAGTGCGCGGGCGAGTGCGACGCGCATCCGCCAGCCGCCCGAGAAGCTCGCCAGCGGCCGGGCCTGCGCCGCCGCGTCGAAGCCGAGGCCGGCGAGGATGGCGGCGGCGCGGGCCGGCGCGGCATCGGCGCGGATCGCGATCAGACGCTCATGGATCTCCGCGGCGCGATGCGCCTCCGGCTCCCGCTCAAGCTCCGCAAGCAGCGCGCCACGCTCGGTGTCGGCGGCGAGCACGGCGTCGAGCAGCGAGCCCTCGCCCCCCGGTGCCTCCTGCGCGACATGGCCGAGGCGGGCGCGGGCGGCGAGCCTCACTTCCCCGCCGTCGGGCTGGATCTCGCCGATGATCGCCTTGAGCAGCGTGGACTTGCCCGCCCCGTTACGCCCGACAAGGCCGAGCTTCCGCCCGGTGTCGAGCGTCATCTGGGCGCCGTCGAGCAGCGCGCGGCCGCCGACGCGGAGCACCAGGTTGCGGATGGCGAGCACGGTCATTTTGTGAATTGTAGCGCGGTCGGGCACCCCGGCGCAGCCACCCGCGACACTATGCGCCGCTCAGGCGGTTCCCGTCCGCCGGCTCCGGGTGCGGGCAGCCGCCGGGCTGCGGTGGGGCAGGGAGCACGCCCGGTCGGACACTGGCGGGCCGGAGCGGCTGGCGGGACTTGCGCAGCCCCGCGCCAACGCCTATCCCCCCGCCGCCTTCGCAGACGCACAACGACACCGCAAGGAACGCCCCCATGGCCATCGAGCGCACCTTCTCCATCATCAAGCCTGACGCGACCCGCCGCAACCTGACCGGCGCGATCAATGCCATCTTCGAGAAGAACGGCCTGCGCGTCGTGGCCCAGAAGCGCATCTGGATGTCGCGCGCCCATGCCAAGGAGTTCTACAAGGTCCACGCCGCGCGCCCGTTCTACAACGACCTCGTGGACTTCATGGTGTCCGGCCCGGTCGTCGTGCAGGTGCTCGAGGGCGAGAACGCGGTGGCCAGGAACCGCGAGCTGATGGGCGCCACCAACCCGGCCAATGCCGCGGAGGGCACCATCCGCAAGCTCTTCGCCGAGAGCATCGAGGCGAACTCGGTGCACGGCTCGGACAGCCCGGAGAACGCGGCGATCGAGATCGCCTATTTCTTCGCCGGATACGAGATCGTCGGCTGACACCGCTGCGCCGGCGGGCCCGTGCCTGCCGGCGCTTCGCCTAGAGCCTCAGCTTGAACCCCTCATGCGTGGCCCGGAAGCCGAGCCGCGCATAGAACCGGTGCGCGTCCGCCCGCGACTTGTCGGTGGTCAGCTGCACGATGCTGCAGCCTCGCGCGCGGCACTGTTCCACGGCCCACTCGATCATCCGCTGGCCAAGCCCCGCGCCGCGCTGGCCGGCGGCGACCCGGACCGATTCGATCTGGCCCCGCCAGGCACCGCGATGCGACAGGCCCGGGATGAAGCTGAGCTGCAGCATCCCGACGAGCCTGCCGTCATGCTCCGCCACGGCCAAAAGCTGGTTCGGGTCGCGCTCGATCGCGGCGAAGGCATCGAGATAGGCCTGCGTCAGGGGCAGGCCCGGCGCTTCGCGCTCTCGCCCGAGTGCGTCGTCGGCGAGCAGCCCCACCAGGGCCGGCAAGTCCGCCACCCGGGCCGCGCGCATCCGCGCCGTCAACGGGGCATCGCTGGAGCTGCGGCAACCTCGCCGGGAGACCGTCCCGGCGCATCACCGCGGCGTGGCCGCCGCCCGGCGCCCGCGAGAAGGGTCAGACCAGGAAGATCCACATCAGGACCAGCACCACCACCGTGGCGCCGGCCGCCCAGGTCGTGCCGACCATGAACCGGTCGTAGAAGGCGCGCCGCTCCGGCAGGATGTCGTCCGCCTTCACCTCGACCAGCTCCATCTTGCTCGGGCCCTCCTCGGCCATTGTCCTTGTCCTTGTCGGCTCAACCTGCCGCGCTTGTAGAAACCGGCTTGAATCCGGGCAAGGGGAGGGGGTTGGCCAGCGCCGTCCCGGCCCCGGGTGCCGCCACCTGCGCCACCTCGCCCTCCACCCGGACCAGCCCCGCCGCCAGCCAGCCGAGGGCGGCCGGATAGATCCGGTGCTCCTGCTCGAGGACCCGGGCGCCGAGCGTCGCCTCCGTGTCGCCCTCCAGGACCGGGACGGCGGCCTGGGCCAGGATCGGGCCCTCGTCGACGCCCGGCCGCACCAGGTGCACCGAGCAGCCATGCAGCTTCACCCCGGCCGCGAGCGCCCGGGCATGGGTGTCGAGCCCCTTGAAGGCCGGCAGCAGCGAGGGGTGGACGTTCACCAGCCGGTCGCGCCAGCGTGCGACGAAGCCCTCGGTCAGCACGCGCATGAAGCCGGCCAGCGCGATCAGCCGCACCCCGTGGCCGCGCAACTCGGCCTCCATCGCGCGCTCGAAGCCGTCGCGATCGCGGCCGAAGACGCGGGATTCCACCACCGCCGTCGGCACGCCGCGCGCCCGCGCATGATCGAGCCCCGCCGCGTCGTCGCGGTTGGAGAGCACGAGCACGATCTCGGCCGGATAGGCGGGGTCGGCTGCCGCCGCCAGCAGCGCGGCCATGTTGCTGCCGCGCCCGGAGATGAGCACGGCGGTGCGCGCCCGCCTCATGCCGCGGGCCAGCCCGCCGGAAGGTGGTCCACCCGCACCGCGGCCGGGCCCTCGGACGCCTCCAGCACGCCGATGCGCGTCGCCGCCTCGCCCTCCGCGGCGAACAGCGCCGCCGCTGCCTCCGCCTGCTCGGCCGCGACCACCACGACCATGCCGAGGCCGCAGTTGAAGACCCGCAGCATCTCGTCCGGCACGATCCCGCCGGCCCTTGCGAGCCAGCCGAACACCGGCGGCACCGTCCAGGCACGGGCGTCGAGCGCCGCGGTCACGCCGGCCGGCAGCACGCGCGGCAGGTTCCCGGGCAGCCCGCCGCCGGTGATGTGCGCCGCCGCCTTGACCAGGCCCGCCCGGTGCGCGGCCAGCAGGGGCTTCACGTAGATCCGGGTCGGCGCGAGCAGCGCCTCG
>NZ_JAKJIB010000161.1 GCF_021864505.1 Falsiroseomonas oryziterrae | reverse complement strand
GGGGGCGGTGCCGGGGCCGCCGGTCGCGGCCGCGCCCCCGCCGCCCGCAGCGCCGCCGCCCGCACCCGCCGGTGCCGGCAAGCCCGCCATGATCGTCGATCAGCCGGTCCGCGCCGGCCAGCGCATCTGGGCGCAGGGCTGCGACCTGGTCGTGATCGGCACCGTCAATCCCGGCGCCGAGGTCATCGCGGACGGCAACATCCACGTCTATGGCCGCCTGCTGGGACGGGCCATCGCCGGCGGCCAGTCCGAGATGGCGGCGCGCGTCTTCGCCACGCATTTCGACCCCGAGCTCGTCTCCATCGCCGGCTACTACGCCGTGCGCGAGGGGCTCGGGGAGGCGCCGATCGGCAAGGCCGTCATGGCCCGGTTGGTCGGCGAGCAGATGAGGTTCGATCCGCTCGGCTGAGGCCGGGTGCCAGGGGTTCACGTCAGGGGGTTCAACATGGCGGAAGTCATCGTCGTCACGTCGGGGAAGGGGGGTGTCGGCAAGACGACCAGCTCCGCCGCCTTCGCCACCGGTCTCGCGCAGCGCGGCAAGAAGGTCGTCGTCATCGATTTCGACGTCGGCCTGCGCAACCTCGACCTCATCATGGGCGTCGAGCGCCGCGTGGTGTTCGACATCGTCAACGTGATCCAGGGCGAGGCGCGGCTGAATCAGGCGCTGATCCGCGACAAGCGCGTGGACACGCTGCAGATCCTCCCGGCCAGCCAGACCCGCGACAAGGACGCGCTGACCAAGGAAGGCGTCGGTCAGATCATCGAGGAGCTGGCGAAGGACAACGACTACATCCTCTGCGACAGCCCGGCGGGCATCGAGAAGGGCGCACTGCTCGCGCTCTACTTCGCCGACCAGGCGATCGTGGTGACGAACCCCGAGGTCTCCTCCGTCCGGGACAGCGACCGCATCCTCGGCGTGCTGCAGTCGAAGTCGAAGCGGGCCGAGGACCGCAAGGAGCCGGTGAAGGAGCACCTGCTCGTCACCCGCTACGATCCCGTGCGCGTCGAGAAGGGCGAGATGCTCAAGCTCGACGACATCCGCGAGATCCTGGCGATCCCGCTGCTCGGCGTGATCCCGGAGAGCGAGAGCGTGCTGCGCGCCTCGAACACCGGCACGCCGGTGGTGATGGACGCGGAGAGCGTGGCCGGCCAGGCCTACAAGGACGCGGTCGGCCGCTTCCTCGGCGACAAGGTGGAGCACCGCTTCCTCGAGGCGCAGAAGAAGGGGCTGTTCTCGCGGCTGTTCGGCGGGAGGGCGGCGTGATGAGCTGGCTCGACTTCTTCCGCGCCAGGAAGCCCGACACCACGGCGGCGGCGGCCAAGGAGCGGCTGCAGATCGTGCTGGCGCATGAGCGCATCGGCCGCACGCGCGAGGATTTCCTGCCGAAGCTCCAGCAGGAGATCGTCGCGGTGGTGGCGAAGTACGTCGCCATCGATCCGGGCAAGGTGAACGTCTCGCTCGACCGTGGCGGCGACATGTCGACGCTGGCGATCGAGATCGACCTTCCGGGCCCGGCCGGCGACCGGATCCGCGGGGCAGCGGCGAGCTAGAGCAGCGCCCGATCAGGTGGAACCGCTTCGCGGTTCCGCTGATCGGGCATAAGCTGCTCTGGGCGGCCGCGTCGGGCCCGCACCGGTCAGGCGCGGGCCTGGGCGAGGATGGGCCTCTCCTCCATGGCGCGGGCCACGGCAAGGGCGAGCAGCAGCACCGCGCTGACGAAGGCGCCGAGGCTGCCGAGGGCATGGAAGCCTGCCGGCAGCAGGAGCGCGAGAGGGATGACCACCTTGGCGGTGCGTCCGAACCCGCGCTCCAGCCCGTCGCGCAGCAGGAAGGCGGCCGCGGTCGAGAGGACCGGCGCGTCGTAGATGTAGGCATAGGGCGTGGCGAGGTAGGAGGCGGCGACCAGCGCCGCTGCCTTGCAGGCGAAGGGCGCGGGCCGGGCCCAGAGCCAGGTCACTCCGACCGCCAGGACGAGCACCAGCGAGACCTGGGTGACGAGCGCGACGCGCAGGCTGCCTGTCAGCTGGAAGGCGATCGAATAGGCCGATTGCAGCTTGGTCCATGCCGATCCGCCGCGCAGCAGCACGTCGTTCGTCTTGTCGACCGAGCCGAGGAAGGCCTGCCAGGTGGCCGGGCCGAAGACCGCGAGCGCCATGCCGATGAGCAGCAGCGTGACGGCGGCGGCCGAGGCGAAGGCGATCCAGCGCCTGCCGGCCAGCAGGGCCGGCGGGAAGAGCACGCCGAACTGGGGCTTGTAGGTCAGCAGGCCGAGCAGCACCCCGGCGAGCAGCGGCCGCCGTTCCAGCAGCATCAGGCAGCCCGCCATCAGGCCTGCGGTGAGGAAGCCGTTCTGGCCCACCGTCGCGCACCACAGCGTGGCGGGCGCGGCGAGCAGCAGGGGCACCATGAAGCCGGGCACGACGAGGCGCAGCATCGCCGCGAAGAAGGCGAGGGTCACGACGACCCAGAGGACCCAGCCGGCCAGATAGGGGGGAAGCGAGAAGGGGACGACGTAGAAGAAGTAGTGCGGCGGGTTGTGCCAGGCGAAGTAGTTGTCGAAGGGCTGGCCGAGTGCGAGCAACTGCACGGCCTTCTGCAGGTCCCAATCATAGGCGTCCGGCGCGCGTCCCTCGAGCGCCATGCGGCCGGCGCTCCAGAACGACATGAAGTCGCGGATGTCGGGGCGGCCTTCGGCATCGATCAGCCACAGGCGAAGCCAGGCCGTGCTGCCGAGGAACAGGAGATAGGCGAGCAGCAGCGCGAGGCCGTAGACCTGCATGCGCTGCGTGAGCGCACGGGGGAGGCGGGACGCGGTCATGCGCGGCGTACCCTTACGCCCGGGGCAGGCATGAAGGCGCGGCGCGCCGCGACGCCGACGAGCACGAGTCCGCCGAGCGGCGCGGCCAGATTGCCGAGCAGCAGGAAGCCACCCGGCAAGGCGCAACCCAGCACGATCAGGGCGGCGTCGAGGCGTCCGAAGCCGCGATCCAGCCCGTCGCGCAGCAGGAAGGCCGCCGCCGCGGTCAACACCACCGCATCGTAGATGTAGGCGTAGGGCGTGACGAGGAACGCGCCCGCCGCGACCGTGGCGGCGCGCAGCGCGAAGGGCGCGCCGCGGCGGGACATGGCCAGCAGGAGCCCGACGACGCCGGCCATGACCAGGATCTGCGCGCCCCTCCCGGCCATCGTGCTGCCGGTCGCCAGTGTCAGGATGGCGTAGGCGGACTGCAGCTTCTCCCATCCCGCGCCGCCTGCCTGCAGGACGCCGCTGGCATGACCGATCGTGGCCAGGAAGGCGGCCCAGGGCTCGGCGCCGAACAGCAAGACGGTGAACGCGGCAAGCCCGAGCGTCGCCGCCGTCGCGGCGGCGAGCGCCGTCCAGTGCCGGCCGAGCAGCAGGAAGAGCGGGAAAAGGACGCCGAATTGCGGCTTGTACGTCAGGAGCCCGATCATCAGCCCCGAGAGCCATGGGCGGCGCTCGAGCAGCGCCAGGCTGCCCGTGATGAGGGCAGCGGTGAGGAAGCCGTTCTGACCTGCCGCCGCGCACCAGACCGAAGCCGGCGCCGCAAGCAACGCCGGCACCAGGTAGCCGGGCACGACGCAGCGGAGAGCGATGGCGAGGCACCCGGCGGTGACGGCGATCCACAGCAGCCAGCCCGCGGGCACGGGGAGAAGCGCGAAGGGCATGACCCCGAGGAAGAAGCTTGGCGGATTGAGCCAGAGATAATGGCCGTCGAACTCGCGGCCGACTGCGGCGATCTGCGCCGCGCGGTAGAGGTCGGGATCGTAGGCCTCGACGGCCTGTCCGGCCATCGCCAGGCGTCCTGCGCTCCAGAACGCCACGAAATCGCCTGCGACCGGGTAGCCCTCCGCATCCACGAGCCACAGGCGAAGCCAGGCCGCGCTTGCGAAGAACAGCAGGTAGGCGATGCAGAGCGCCGCGCCATACAGCAGGATGCGCTCGCGCCAGAGGGGCGGCACCTGGTTCACCCTGCCCGGCCGCCCGCCGCCGCGACTCGCATGCCACCTCCGTGGATCGCCCGCAGCGAGGTAGGCGAGCGGCCGGCGCGGGTCCAGCGTCCAGCGCGGGGACGACGTGCGGCCCCGTTGCCAAGACGCGGCAGCAGGGCACATACGGGCCGTCCGGCGGTCGCGCGCCGGCGAGGCAGGAGCGCCCAACATGTCCGGCACCCCGTTGCGCACCCAGGTCGGCATCATCGGCGCCGGCCCGTCCGGCCTGCTGCTCTCGCACCTCCTGCACCTCGCCGGGATCGACAGCATCGTGCTGGAGGCGCGCTCGCGCGACTATGTCGAGAGCCGCGTGCGCGCCGGGCTGCTGGAGCAGGGCAGTGTCGAGACGCTGAGCGAGGCCGGGGTGGCCGACCGGCTGCACCGCGAGGGCTTGGCCCATCACGGCATCGAGCTGCGCTTCGACGGCGTCGGTCACCGCATCCCGCTGACGGACCTGACCGGCAAGGTCGTGACCATCTACGGCCAGCAGGAGGTGGTGAAGGACCTGATCGCCGCGCGTCTCGTGGCCGGCGCGCGGCGCGATCACGCACCGATCCTGTTCGAGGTCGATGACGCGGCGGTGCACGACGTGACGTCCACGTCGCCGCGCATCACCTTCCGCCATGCCGGGCTCGACCATGTCGTGGAGTGCGACGTGATCGCCGGCTGCGACGGCTTCCACGGCATCTGCCGCCCCGCGATCCCCGACCTTGCGATCTACGAGCGGGTCTATCCCTTCGCCTGGCTCGGCATCCTGTCGCGCTCGCGCCCCGTCTCGGAGGAGCTGATCTACGCCCGGCACCAGGATGGCTTCGCGCTGGCCACCATGCGCTCCAACACCGTCTCGCGCCTCTATCTGCAGGTGGCGCCCGACGAGGACCTCGCCCTCTGGCCCGATGCGCGGATCTGGGAGGAGTTGCACCGCCGCCTCGGCTGCGGCGAGGAGCTCGAGGAAGGCGAGATCTTCCAGAAGGGCGTGACGCCCATGCGCAGCTTCGTCTGCGAGACGATGCGCCATGGCCGGCTCTTCCTGGCCGGCGACGCGGCGCACATCGTGCCGCCCACGGGCGCCAAGGGCATGAACCTGGCGATCGCCGACATCCGCGTCCTCGCCCGCGGGCTCGAGCGCTTCTATGCGACGGGCGAGACGGAGCTGCTGGACCGCTACGCCGAGATCTGCCTGCGCCGCATCTGGAAGGGCCAGCGCTTCAGCTGGTGGATGACCTCCATGCTGCACCGCTTCGACGGGGGGGACCCGTTCGAGCACCGCGTGCAGGTGGCGGAGCTCGACTATGTCAGCACGTCGCGGGCCGCGATGACGACGCTCGCGGAGAACTACGTGGGGCTTCCCTTTGAGGTGTGACGTTCACCCCCGCATCCAGCCGAGCCAGTCCCACCAGGTCGCCGCCAGCAGCAGGATCGTCGCGTAGCCCGCCAGCGTGATCACCACGCCCGAGCGGGTGAAGTCGCGCCCGCCGAAGGTGCCGGTGCCGAAGGCCACCAGGTTCTGCGGCGCGTTCACCACCAGCATGAAGCCGAAGGAGACGGCGAATTGCAGGATCATGGTGACGCCGAGCACGTTCACCGGCACGCCGGCCTTCGCCACCTCCTGCAGCACCGAGATCACGATCGGGATGAAGGCCGCGGCCAGCGCGGTTGCAGAAGCGAAGCCAAGATGCACGACGATCAGGAAGGCTGACATCACCGCGACGATCACGAAGGGCGTCGCCGATTTCAACGCGAACCACTCGACGATCAGGTTGGCAAGCCAGGGCGCGCCGCGCGTCGTCACCAGTACCGTCCCGAGCGCGACGCCGACGCCGAAGAGCAGCAGCGTGCCCCAGGGCACGGAGGCCTGCGCCTGCTTCCAGCTCATCACCCCGATGCCGGGCAGCAGCAGCAGCGCGATGGCCAGGATCGTGCTGCTCGCCGTGTCGATGGAATGCACCCGGCCCTCGGTCGCCCAGGTCAGCAGCAGCCCGCAGCCGACAAGCAGCGTGCGCCACTCCGCCCCCGTCATCGGGCCTAGGCGCGAGAGATCAGCCCGGATCGCCGCCGCGCCGCCCTCGATCCGGTCCACCTCTGGGCGGTGGAAACGCCAGAGGATGACGGCGACGGTGGGCGCCATGATCAGCCAGAAGGGCAGCGCCGCGACCAGCCAGTCGAACCAGCTGACCGAGGCGCCGAGCAGGCGCTGCGTGAAGCCGAGCATCGTCGCGTTCTGCGCCGCGGCCGTCAGCACGCCGATGTTCATCACCGAGCAGATCTGCGCCGAGCCGATCATCAGCAGCGCCGCGAGCCGCGATTCCCGCTGGATGCCGAAGGCCGCGATGATGCCGAGCACGATCGGCACCACGGCCGAGACCCGCGCCGTCGCAGAGGGCACCAGGAAGGCGAGCAGGATGCCGACCACGATGGTGCCGCCGAACACCGCCTTGGTGCCCGCGCCGACCCGCGACAGCGTCGCGAGCGCGATGCGCCTGTCGAGACCCGTGGCGCTCACCGCCGCCGCGAAGACCAGTGCCGCGCCCACCAGCACGACGGCGTTGTTGGCGAAGCCTGCGATTGCCCAGTCGCGCGCGCGCGCGATGCCGATCTCGCGCGCGGGGTTCTGCAGGTCGGGCGCGGTGCCGAGCAGCAGGATGATGGCGGCTGCGATCAGCACGGCGCTGACCGTGGTGTCCACCGCCTCGCTGATCCAGAGGATGACGGCGAAGATCAGGATGCCGATCGCGCGCTGCCCTGCGACGGGCAGACCCTCGAAGGGCGGGAGTGCGGCGAAGGCCAGCATGGCGGCCAGCGCGATTCCCAACCCAAGCAGCCTCGTCCCGAGGCCGCTCGCCGGCTTCGCCGGCCGCTCCAGGCTCGTGCTCGACATGCGTTCCCCTCCGCGAGTCGTTGGGGAGGCTAGTCGCGCAGCGCGGCCCGGTCCTTGCTCCGGATCAAGCCGGCCGCCGCCCGAAGATCGCCGGACCGACGAAGCCGGACCGGAGCCGGGCTGAACACGGTCAGCCCCAATCCGGTCTAGCGGCCGGTCAGCCGCAATTGTGGAATCCGCCGCCGGGCAGCGGCGCGAGTTCGAGGATGCCAAGCACGCGGAACGCCGCGCCGCGCGGCTCGATGACCAGCGCGCCGCCTTCGGGAAAGGCGCGGCCGCCGACAGGCTCGCCGGCGACCATGATCGCGGGCGTGCGGTGGCCGACCAGCACGCGGTTGGTGCCGCGCGGCACCGGCTCGCTGAACAGGCGGCGATGCTCGGCTAGCACCCAGCCGAGGCGCGGGCCCGAATAATCGTCGGCGAGCAGGCTGTCGGTCACCAAGACATCGGCTGCCCCGAAGGCGTGTTCCGCCGTGTCGCGCGCGCGATAGACCGGCCCGGCGAGCACCGGGCGCGCCGTCCGGATGCCGAGTTCCGCCAGCCGCTGGCCGATGCGCCGCGACTGCGCGATGCCGTCGGGCGAGATGTTGCGCTGCCCGTCGCGGTCGCCGACGCGGAAGCTGCGGTCGCAGGGCATGCCGCGCGTGTCGGCGTGGCGGAAGAACAGCACGAGCCCGCCCTGGCGCAGACGCGCGACGAGCGCCGCACCGTCCGGCTGCTCAGCCGTGACCGGCACGAAGCGGTCCTGCGCCGCGGCGGGCGCGGCCATGAGCAACAGGAGAAGTGACCGGCGCCACATGGTCAGAGGCCGAGGATCGCCTCGGCGATCTCCTGCACCTCCAGCGCCTCGCGCAGCGTTGCCAGGGTCTGCGGCTCGCCGCGCGTGAGCGCGATCAGCTTGTCGAGCTGCCCTTTGAGCACCAGCGGACGCATCTTCTCGTTCGGCAGCGCGTCCGGCGCCGGGTGCCAGCCGACATCCACGGCGAGCTTCTCGGCGAAGGACCAGTCGCGCAGGCGGATCGCGCCGCCCTCGCTCACCAGCCGCCACTCGTTGTGGTCGTCGGCCTCGGTGGTGCCGACGCCGCCCGTCACCTCGACCGGCACGCCGCCCGCGGTCAGCGTCGCGCGGATCGCCGTCTCGGCGCCGTCGCCCGGCGGGAAGGTCGCGTCGCGCGTCTGCAGCGTCATCGGCCCGAGCTGGCGCCGCGTGAGGAAGAGGAAATGGGACAGCACCTCGCGCGTGAAGCCGCCTTCCGCGCGCTTCGCGAGCCAGCCCGCGGCCGCCTGCTGCCAGCCGCGCGGCCAGGTCGCGAAGGCGAGGTGGATCGAGAGGGCGCGCGGCGCGCCGAGCGCCTCGCGCCACGCCGACAGCTGCGCGACGGCTGGCGAGGAGGCCATCGGGAAGTTCACCGCCGCCCGTGCGTCGCGCGCCTCTGCCGCCGCGACG
>NZ_JAKJIB010000160.1 GCF_021864505.1 Falsiroseomonas oryziterrae | reverse complement strand
CGCCGCCGGCGGCAGCCAGCCGAGCGGCGGCGCGGGTGGGGCCGGTGCCAGCGCCCGGCCCGATCGTGCAAGCAGTCGCGCCGCCAGCGCCGCGGCGAGCAGCGCGAAGCACCCGAACAGCCAGGGCGCGGCGAGCACACGGCCCAGGCCGAGCCCGATCGCGGCACCGGCCAGGATGGCGGGCAGCCAGCGTCGCACCAGCTGCATGTCCACTACGCCGGCGCGCCAATGCGCGGCGAGGGCAGGGATGGCGGCGAGCAGTACCGCCGCATGGGCCGTGCCGATGGACAGCGCGGCGGCGTCGTCGTGCTTCTCGAGCACCTCGAGCAACACCGGCACCGCGATGACGCCGCCGCCGATGCCGAGCAGCCCGGCGAGCAGGCCGATCGTGGCACCGGCCGCAAGCAAGGCAGCGATGCCGCCGGCACCTTCAATCAAGGGCGACGACCAGCTTGCCGAAGTTGCGGCCCTGCAGCAGCCCGATGAAGGCGGCGGGCGCGGCATCCAGCCCGCGCACCACATCCTCCTTCCAGCGCAGCCGGCCGGCGGCGATGTGGGCGAGCATCTCGGCCCGGAAGGCGCCGTAGCGGCCCCAGCCCGTGTCGTTGACGATGAAGCCTTGGATGCGCAGGCGCTTGCGGACGACGGGGCCGAGATTGGGGCCGGGCGGCGCGCCGGTCGCGGCGGCGCCGCGGCTCGTATTATATTGCGCGATCATGCCGCACATCACCATGCGGCCGAAATCGTTGAAGCGCGGGAAGACGGCTGCCTGCACCGCGCCGCCGACATTCTCCCAATAGACGTCCACGCCGCCGGGGCAGGCGGCGTCGAGCTGTGCGTCGAGATCCCCGCGATGGTCCACCGCTGCGTCGAAGCCGAGCTCGTCGCGGATGAAGGCGCATTTCGCGGCGCCGCCGGCGATGCCGACCACGCGCGCGCCCGCGATCATGCCCAGCTGCCCGACCACCTGCCCGACCGCGCCCGAGGCCGCGGAGACCACCAGCGTCTCGCCGGCCTTGGGCTGGCCGATATCGGTCAGCCCGACCCAGGCCGTCAGCCCCGGCATGCCGAGCACGCCGAGCGCGGTGGAGGGCGGCGCCTCGGCGGGATCGAGCGGGATCAGGCCATCGCCCGGTCGCGCGGAATGGGTCTGCCAGCCGAAGCCGCCCAGCACCCAGTCGCCGTCGCGGAAACGCGGATGGCGCGAGGCGGCGACCTGCCCGACCGTAAGGCATTCCATGACGCCGCCGAGCGCGACCGGCTTCGCATAGGACTTCGCGTCGTCCATGCGCCCGCGCTGATAGGGATCGAGCGAGAGGAAGCGGTGCCGGATCAGCACCTCGCCCTCGGCGGGCTCGGGCAGCGGCGCCTCGTCGAGGCGGAAATCCTCCGGCACGGGCGCGCCCTGGGGGCGGCGGGCGAGCAGGACGCGGCGGTTGGTCTCGGGCATACGGCGATTATGCCCGCGCCCGCGCCATCCGCGTAGGCGGAAGCCCGCTCAGGTGCCTTCCTCGGCCTTCCGCTTCGCCCGCTCGGCCTCGCGCAGCCAGTCCTCGCTGGTCTTCGTCACGGGGCGCGCGGGGCCGGCATAGGGATCCATGCCACCCTCGGTCGCGGCGAAGACGCGGCAATCCTCGCAGAGGCGCAGCACCTTCAGCCGCTCCGCATCGGCGAACATCCAGTGGTTCAGGCCGGTCAGCTTCTGCGTCACGCGCTCGATCTGGCTCTTCACGCCGAAGGGCTTGGCGCAGCGCTCGCAGCAGAAGGGCTCCTCCTCCTTCACCACGCGCACCTCTGACGAGGCGGGCGAGAGGTTCAGGCGGGGGACGAGGGTGATCACCTTCTCCGGGCAGGTCGCGGCGCAGAGGCCGCATTGCACGCAGGCATCCTCGAGGAAGCGCAGCTGCGGCTTCTCCGGGTTCGCGCTCAGCGCGCCGGTCGGGCAGACGCTGGTGCAGGCGACGCAGAGCGTGCAGCCGGAGATCTCGACCCGCGCCTCGCCGAAGGGCGCGAGCGCGGGCATGGCGATCTCGCCCGTCCGGCGGCCGGCGCCGTCGGCCAGCGCGCGCGCCGCCTGGCGCAGCACCTCCCGCGACGCGCCCATCGCCAGATGCGTCGACGGCGGGAAGGGCAGGCCGCGCTTCGGCACGGCGCGCAGCGCCTCGCCCAGCGAGAAGGGATCGTCGGTCTCGATCGCCGCGGCGCGCGGGCTGCCATGGTCGGGGATGCCGAGGCCGGCCAGCACGTGCTGCACGTAGTCGAGGTTGCGGAAAACGCCTTCCGTCCCGTGGGCGCGCCGGCCCTTCATCAGCAGGCGGATCTGCGCGGCGCCCCAGGCGAAGCCCGAGAGCAGCGTGGCGAGGTCAAGCTGGCTGACCTCGTTGACGCGCAGCGGCAGCACGCGGGCAGGCAGCCCGTCGCCGTGCCGCGCCAGCGCGTCGATCAGCGCATCGCCATGCGCGTCGTGGATCAGGACGAGCGGCGTCTCGCCGCCGGCTTCGCGATAGGTCAGCAGCAGGGTGCGCAGGCGCCGCAGCAGCGCCTCGCCGCTCGGCAGCGCGTAGCTGGCGGCACCGGTCGGGCAGACGGCGGCGCAGGCGCCGCAGCCGGCGCAGATCTCGGCGGAGATGACCACGCTATCCTTGCCCGGCGTGATCGCGCCGGTCGGGCAGAGGTCGAGGCAGCGGGTGCAGCCGGTGCGGCGGTTGCGCGAATGGGCGCAGAGGCCGGCATCGAAGGTCACGAAGCGCGGCTTGTCGAACTCGCCCACCAGGTCGCGCGCCGCGGCGACCGCGCGTTCCACCGCGGCCGGGTCCGCGGGATCGGCGCGGAGGTAGCCCAGGCGGACCTCATGGGTCGGGAACAGCGCCGCGCCGCCGGTCAGGTCGAGCAGCACGTCGCAGCGGCTGACCGCGCCGTCCTTCGCCGGCCCCCAGGCATAGGCCGCGCGGGAGGAGGGGCGCGGCATGGCGTAGCCATCCACCGTCACCTCGAAATTGCCGAGCCAGCCGGTGGCTCCCCGCGCAATGCCGCGGGCGACGGGGAACTCTGCGTCGCGCAGCGGCTGCACCGGCTCCGTCCCCGTCAGCAGCACGGTGATGTCGAGGGTCCCGGCGAGCTTCCGCGCGGCCTCGAGCGCGGTCGCGTCGCGGCCGAGCACCAGCGTCACGCCCTCGCTCTTCAGCGGCACGAGCGGGGTCGCGGGCATCGGCACCGCGGCGGCGGCGATCAGCGCGGCCATCTTCGGCCCCGCCGACTTGGCCTCGTCTGACCAGCCGGCTGTCTCGCGGATGTTCACGAAGGAGAGCGGGGCGGTGAAGCCGGCCTCCTCGGCCTCCTGCTGGAAGAGCGGCGCCTGGGCGGTGCAGGCGACCGTCACCGGCTTGCCTTCGCCGAGGGCGGCGAGGAAGCGGTCGAGCTGTGCCTGGCAAAGCTGCTCGGCGGTGCGGACCTCCGACCCTTCGCCCTTCGGGCAGCCGCGCGCGATGGCGCGGCCGTCGAGCGGCATCGTGTCCTCGCAGGAACAGACGAAGGTGGTGGTCATGCGAGGCGGGCCGGCTTCCTCAGGTTTGCCCAAGCTCTAGGCTCGGGGATTGCGGGCGCATATATCGCCCCCGGCCCCGGCTTGCGAGGGCCAGGGAGGAAGGTTTTCCGGCCGTGTCCGCCGTGCTGCCCGAGTTGCCGTCCGTCTTCACCCCGGTCGTTCCGCTCCGCGAGGCGGGCGATGCGATGGAACGCGCCGTGGCGCTGGCGCCGCAGCACGGGGCGGGGACGCTCGCCTGGGTGCGCTCTGCCTCCCGAATCGAGGCGGCGGTGGTGCTGGAGCCGGAGATGCCGCTGGCCGCCGCGCGGGCGGCGCTGTACGCCGCGGCCTCGGCGCTCGGCGATGCGCTGGCCGCCTTCGGCCCGCCCGAGGTGCCGCTGACCTTCCGCTGGCCCGATCGCGTCGCCGTCAATGGCGGCGAGATCGGCCGGCTGCGCCTCGCCTGGGCCGAGGGGCCCGAGGATGCCGTGCCCGACTGGATCGTGGTGGGGATGGAGGCGCGGCTGATGTTCCCGCAGGGGTGGGAGCCCGGCCACGGCATCGCCCAGACCGCCCTGCAGGAGGAGGGCTGGGAGCCCGAGGATTGCGATCCCGCGGAACTCACCGCGGCCTGGGCGCGGCACCTGATGGCGGGCCTCGCGGAATGGCAGCGCACCGATCCAACGGGGGGCTTCAAGCGCCTTGCGGAGCGCTATCTCGCGCGCCTCGAGCAGGACGAGCGGACCGAGGGCGGCAAGCGCGGCCTCGATCCCGCGACCGGTGACCTGGTGGTGGACCGCGACGGCGCTCGCACGCGCTTCGCCCTGATCGAGGCGCTGGCGGGATGAGCACGAGATTGCCCCGCACGGTGCGGCTCGATCGCTCCGACGCGCTGATCTACGACCCGCCGGCCGAGCCCGGCGAGTGGGCGGTGCCCGGCGGGTTCGAATTCTGGGAGGACGACCTTGGCGCGCTCTCGGGCAAGCGGCGCCAGGCCTTCCGGGGCGGCTTCCTCGGCCTGACCAGCTTCGGCTGGTCCACGCTGGTCGAGGTCGCAGGTGCGACGGCGGCGCAGCGCGAGGCCGCCGTGGCGTCGCTCGCCGTGCATATTCGGACCCGCCATGGCGCGCCGGACGACGCCGCGGCGCGCGCCGCGGCGGAGGAGGAGATCGCCTTCGCCGAGAGCCTCTGCGACCACCCGCCGGGCACCATCCTCGCCGTCTCGCGCGCCGAGGAGGGGGGGGAGGTGCGGGAGCGGTTCCGCACGCTGCATCTGCGCGACACGCCGCACACCAGCTTCAACGCGCTGCCGGTCTTCGGCATCACGGTGGTGGAAGGCGAGGAGGAGGTGGTCGAGACGCCGGACCTGACGCGGCTCGGCGCGGGGAGGCCAGGGTGAACGACCACCACCATCACGACCACCTGCCGAAGCCTCCACCAGGCCTGGCGCCGGGCGATTTCTGGGTGGCCTGCGGGCATCACCTCTGCGACCGCGACGAGGAAGGGCGGATCCACGCGACGCCCGACCTCTGGCGCGCCTTCTGCGCGCGCCCAGAGCTCGTCCCGCCGGAGGAGGCCTGCGAGGCGGAGCGCGCGCTACACGCCGCCCTGCTCGCCGATCCGATTCGCGCCGTGCCGGAGGCCGAGATCGCAACGCTGGCGGATGCGGATGCCCAGGAAAACTGGCGCGTCTTCCTGTCCTTCCGGGACCGCGTCGCGGCCCAGCCGAACCTCGAGGCCGCCTGGCTGAAGCTCTACGCGGACGGCGTGGCGGGCATTCCGCCCCTGTTCCTCCAGATGCTGACGCATCTCGTCGTGCGCAGCGCCATGGAGGGCATCGGCGATCCCTTCGTGCTCCGCGCCGCCGAATGCCTCTTCCGCCCGCAGCGCGCCGGCATCCACCAGGGCTCGACGCTGCTGGCGGATGAGGAGGTGCTGGAGATGAAGGCGGCGTCGAGCGACTTCGGCGCGCTCGGGCAGTTGCTCATTGAGGCCGGAACGCCGCCGCGCGAGGTCGAGATCGACGTGCTGAACGAGGCGAACGCGCCGGCCTATTTCGCGCGCTCCGACGCGCACGACTTCGCGCTCGACATCGTGGACGGCAGCGCCGGGCAGCAGGCGCTCGGCCGCGCCATCGAGGTCTTCCTGAAGCACATGCTGGGCGAGACGCTGACGATCCGGCCCGTGCCGGTGATCGAGGACCGCGACTGGTCCTGGCATGTCGGGCTGGATGCAGAGGCGACATCGATCGCCAACGACCTCTGGCACGGCAAGAAGGTCGCCCAGGCGCGGCTGGCGCGCATCCTCTGGCTCGGGGTGCTGGAATTCGCGGAAGGCTCGCGCGTGATCCCGCGCATGGCGGGCAAGCCGGTCTACCTCGCCGTCGCGATGGACGCGGCGCAGAAGGTGCGGATCAAGCCGCAGAACCTGATTGCCGGGCTCCCGCTGAAGGCGAAGGAGGCGGCGGCGTGAACCCGAAGAGCCTCCGGATCCCTGTGGCCGTCCTGGCCGAGCGCCGCCCTGGCGTCACGCAATGGGCCGAGCATGTGTGGCGGGTGGTGGAGGTGCTGGAGGAGGCGCCGCCGGTGCCGGACTGGACCGTGCTGCGGGAGGAGCAAGGGCGGACGCTGTTCTTCGCCGGGGCGGCGGAGGTGGTGCTGCACCCGACCGACACCTCGAACTACAAGCACAATCTGGAGGCCGCGACGCCGCTGGTCTGGGTGGCGCTGCGCCCGGCCGCGACGCCCGCCGGCTTCGCGCTGCAGACCGTGACGGTGGATCCGGGCGAGGCGCATCTGCACGCCGATACCGGCAACGACCTGGTCGAGGCCCTGCCCCTGCCGCCGGGCCTGCGCGCCACCGCCGAGGCCTTTGTCGCCGAGCACCATGTCGAGCGGCAGTTCTACAAGCGGAAGCGCGACAAGGCCGACCCGCAGGCGCTGGCCCGCCGTGGCCCGGCCTGGGAGGATGAGGAATGAGCGGGGAGGAGCCGGAGGGCTTCCTCTCCCGCTGGTCCCGGCGGAAGCGGGAGGTGGCCGTCGAGCCGGAGCCGCCGGCCCCGACCCTTGCGCCGGCCGCGGTGACGGACGCCCCGCCCGTGGCGGTCGAGCCACCGGGAGAGGAAGCCGCGCCCGAGCCCTCCGCAGGGCCAGCCGCCGACCCGGCGCGCCCGGCCTGCCCGATCCCCAACCTGCCGGAGGTGGACCTCGCCAGCCTGCCGCGGATCGAGGATCTGACCGCGGAGAGCGACTTCTCGGCCTTCCTGCGACCGGGCGTGCCGCAGATGCTCCGCAACGCAGCGCTACGGCGGATGTGGAGCCTCGACCCGGCGATCCGGGACTACATCGGCCCGGTGGACTATCAGTGGGACTTCAACACGCCCGGCGGCCTGCCCTTCGGATTCGCCAACGAGCTGACCGGCGATATCTCGAAGCTGCTCGCCCAGGCGATCGGCAAGATCGAGGAGCTGGCCGAGGAGCCCAAGGACGAGCCGATGGCCGAGGCCGGACCCGAATCGTCCCCGGAGCAGGCGCCGGCGCTCGCCGATCCGGCGCCCGAACCACCCGTCCTGATCGCCGAGGCGCCGGTTGAGCCGCCCCCGCTTCCGTCCGCGAGTGAAGAACCGCCGCCGCCCCGCCGCCGCCATGGCGGGGCGCTGCCTGGCTGAGCGGTGCGCCGTTGCAGCCGAGCCGCGGTCCTGAAAAATTCTTCACAATTCTCGCGGCGGGAACCGTTTCCTCTTGCCGAAATCCCGACTTTGCCGCTTGGTTGCATGCATTGAGGAATTGGGCTTCACGGCGCTGGCAAACGCGGCCGAAGGCCTAGAGCTGAGACCGGGATGTCGGGGACGGAAACGAACGACCCAGTGGATGCGGAGCGTGCGCGGCTGTTCGCGCTGCTTGGGCGCCTCATGGGCAGTGCGCCCGACACCCCCCTGCTTGCTCGCCTGAAGCTCCTGCGCCCGGTCGAAGGCGAGCTTGGCGAGGCCTATGCGGCGCTCGCCGCAGCTGCGGCGGCCACCACGCCCGAGGCTGTGGAACGCGAGTTCTTCAATCTTTTCATCGGCGTCGGACGCGGCGAGGTGCTGCCCTATGCCTCCTATTACCTGACCGGCTTCCTGCACGAGCGGCCGCTGGCGGACCTGCGCGGCGACCTGGCGCGTCTCGGCATCGAGCGCGCCGAGGGGGTGTCGGAGCCCGAGGACCACATCGCCTTCGTCTGCGAGACCTATGCGGGGCTGATCGCAGGGGCCTTCGCGCCCGGCCCCGAAGAGGCCGCGCCCTTCTTCGCCCGTCACATCCGTCCCTGGGCCGCGCGCATGTTCGCGGACCTCGAGAAGGCGGAGGCGGCGGGTTTCTACCGCGCGGTGGGCCGGCTCGGCCGGCTCGCCGTGGAGATCGAATCGGCAGCTGCGGACCTGCCGGCATGAGAAAAGAGGAGAGCACGACGATGGCTGCTGGGGAGCAGACCTCCGCCCGACGCGGGTTGCTGAAGGCGCTCGGCCTGGGCACGGCAGCGGCGGCCGCCGCCGCGCCGGCCGTCGCGCAGCGCGCCGACAGCGTGCCGGCACGCGATGCGCGGAAGGAGAACGAGCGGCAGCGCGTCGCGCAACGCTACCAGCCCAACGCCGCCGGCGTGCAGGCCTTCTACCGCACCAACCGCTACGAATAAGAACCGGGAGAGACGCTGATGCTGATCAAGCGTTCCGAAGGCCGGGCCGCGAAGCAGCGGCTGGCTGCCGCCTATGCGGGGCTGAGCTCGGGCGGCCTCGACCGCCGTTCCTTCCTGCGCCAGGCCGGCCTCGCCGGCGCGGGCCTTGCCGCGCTGGGCGCGGTCGCGCCGT